>CAYQLM010000004.1:0-55596 GCA_964418365.1 uncultured Dehalococcoidia bacterium | reverse complement strand
AGCTGCTGGGCGATGGCGTGCTGGCGACGTTCGGCGCGGCGCGCGAGGCGATCGCCTGCGCCGGTGAGATGCACCGGCTAGCCGCCGGGGCGGAGGGCGGCCCTGACCCTCGACCCCTGACCCCTGACCCTTTGTTGCTGCACGTCGGGATACACGCGGGAGATGTGATCCGCGAGTCGAACAACGTCTACGGCGGTGCGGTGAACATCGCGTCGCGAATCTCGAGCGAGGCCGCCGCGGGCGAGACGCTGGTGTCGGGAACGGTGCGCGACTTAGCGCGGACTTCGGCGGGCGTTTCGTTCGAAGACCGCGGCGAGCGCGAGCTGAAGGGCGTCGGCGAGCCGGTGCGCGTGTTCGCGGTACGTTCCTTGGCAGAGCTCCCCTTCCCTCAGAGGGAAGGGGCCGGGGGTTAGGCCAGATGGAGCCGCAGATTCAGTACGCGAAGACGAGCGATGGGGTAAACATCGCTTACGCGGTGCTCGGGACGGGACCGGCGATTGTGTTTCCCAGCACGATCTGGGGGAATCTGCATGGCTACAAAGCGCAAGGCCAGATCGCGGGCTACCTTTACGACGACATCCTCGCGCTTGGCTGGTCGGTGATAACCTACGACAGCCGCGGTTCGGGGAGTTCAGACCGCGGAATATCCGACTTCTCATTGGAAGCGCGAATACGCGACCTCGAGGCGGTCATCGATAGAGTGGCGCTTGAGCGCTTTCCGATTTGTGGGGTGTTGCAGGGTGGCCCGACGGCAATAGCCTATACCGCGCAACATTCGGAACGAGTGAGCCACTTGGTCTTGAGCAATACGTTCGCGAAGGCGGAAGAATACTACAAGCAGATCCCGGCCATGCGGCTCACGCAGGAAACGTTGCAGATTGCCGAAGACGATTGGGGGTACCATCTGGAGACGCTGGCGCATGCCCTTGCTGGATACGGAGACATCGAGCGGGCCGAGACGCTCCTCGAGATGTTCCGAACCAGCATGACGCGCGAGGACTACGTCGCATACAGGCGCGCCGCGGGGCAGATCGATGTGTCGAACCTCCTGCCCCAGATTCGGGTCCCGACACTCGTCGTTTCAGATTCTGCGCACGGAGCCCTAAACTTTCCGCCGCTCGCGAGACGGCTTGCTTCCGTCATCGAGGACGCGCGCTACGTAGAGGTGGACGGCATCGCGAACACGATCGATGACTTCCTGCGCGAAGGCGGCCTGGTACCGGCACCTACCGTGGCCGCGCGCCCAACTATCGATCGGCCAGCCGCCCCCTCCGGCACCGCCATCATCCTGTTCGCTGACATTGCGGACTCCACCGCACTGACGGAGCGGATGGGCGACGAGGCGTTTCGAGAGAAGGCGCGCGAGCTGGACGAGGCGCTGCGCGGCGCGATCACGTCGAACGGCGGTACGGCTATCGAGGGGAAGCTGCTGGGCGATGGGGTGCTGGCGACGTTCGGCGCGGCGCGCGAGGCGATCGCGTGCGCATTGGCCATCCACAGGATGGCAGGGCCCAGGGGCAAGGGCCAAGGGCCAGGGCCCGACGATACGTTGTTGTTGCACGTCGGGATCCACGCCGGCGACGTGATCCGCGAGTCGAACAACGTGTACGGCGGCGCGGTTAACATCGCAGCGCGCGTCGCGAGCGAAGCCGCAGCGGGCGAGACGCTGGTGTCCGCCACCGTGCGCGATCTCGCGCGCACGTCGGCCGGCGTCTCATTCGAAGACCGGGGCGAGCGGGAGCTGAAGGGCGTCGGCGAGGCGGTGCGGGTCTGGGCGGTGCGTTCCTTGGCAGAGCCCCCCTTCCCTCATAGGGAAGGGGCCGGGGGTTAGGTCGGATGGAACCGCAGATCCAGTACGCGAAGACGAGCGACGGTGTGAGCATCGCGTTCATCGATCTTGGCGAAGGGACGCCGCTGATCTTCGTCTCGAACCTCTGGGGGGACGCTCACCTGTACGCGTCGGGGTCACCGTTCTCCAGAGCATGGACGGATGAGCTCGTTGCGGCCGGCTTCCGGTGTATCAGGTACGACGGTCGCGGCACGGGCTCTTCGGACCGGGATGCCGTCGACTTCTCTCTGGAGGCCAGTCTCCGTGACCTGGAAGCGGTTGTCCAGGCCCTCGATCTGGGTGGCTTTGATCTGCTCGCTCGGGCACATGGGGGTCCGACTGCCATCGCATACACTGTGCAGCACCCCGAGCGAGTCTCCCATCTGATGCTGTGGGACACCGCTGCGTCGGGGAGGGAGCTCCACGCGGCTGAGGTTCGGCCAATCAACGTCATCCAGACGGGTTCGCAGGCGGAGTGGGAGTATTTCACACTTACTCGTGGGAATCAATTCATGAAGTACGGAGACAGCGAGGCAGGTCGTAAACTCGGAGAAATATTGCGCGCCGGCATGACGGTTCAGGCCTTCCTGGCATGCGAGGAGTCGTTTGAGCGGATCGACGTGACCGCCCTTTTGGCTTCGGTCAGTGTGCCCGTCCTCGTCGTCCACGACGACAGCGGGTTACCGAGTGCTCACTTGAAGGTGGCGACGCAGCGGCTGGCGAAGCGCATCCCTAACGCTCGCTTCGTGTCGACTGATGACTGGGTGCGAGCGTTTCGTGAATTCGTTCGCGAAGAACGGGACGCGGCGAGTGACGTTGTGCCCTCCGGCACCGCGATTATCCTCTTCGCCGACATCGCGGACTCTACGGCGCTGACGGAGCGCATGGGCGACGCGGCGTTCCGCGAGAAGGCGCGCGCGCTGGACGCGGCGCTGCGTAGCGCGATCAGCTCGAACGGCGGGACGGCTATCGATGGGAAGGTGCTGGGCGACGGCGTGCTGGCCACGTTCGGCGCGGCGCGCGAAGCGATCGCGTGCGCGATGGCGTGTCATACAGCGGCGGACGCGTCAGGGTTGGCGTTGCACATCGGTGTCCACGCGGGAGATGTGATCCGCGAGTCGAACAACGTCTACGGCGGCGCGGTGAACATCGCCGCGCGCGTCGCGAGCGAAGCCGCCGGGGGCGAGACGCTGGTGTCGGGCACGGTGCGCGATCTGGCGCGCACCTCGGCCGGCGTCTCGTTCGAAGACCGGGGCGAGCGAGAGCTGAAGGGCGTCGGCGAGCCGGTGCGCGTGTTCGCGGTGCGCTGGCGCGAAGACTAATCGACTAGAGCTAGCCGAACGGCGCGCTAGTAGAGCGACTCGTGCGCCTTGTCGAGCGCGTGCTGGATGGTCTCCACCGGCACGTCCGTGAGCTTCGCGTGGTCGCGCACGATCTCGGCGAACGAGAGCTCATCCTTATGCGACCAGCCTTCACTCTCCCAGAGCTTGGAGCGCAGGAAGCACTTGGGGCAGTGCAAGAACGCCTCTTCGACCTCGATGGCGATGGCCAGCGCGGGCCGCTTGCCGCCGACCGCGCAGCGGCCGAGGATGTCCTCGTCGCGCACGATCGTCGCGCGGCCGTTGACGCGCAGCGTCCACTCGGCGCCCGGGATGATGAAGAGCGCGCCGGCGTGCGGGTTCTCGATGATGTTGGTCAGCGAGTCGAGGCGGTTGTTGCCGGGCCGGTCGGGGATGGCGATCGTCGTCTCGTCCAGCACCTGGACGAAGCCGGGCGCATCCCCCTTGGGCGAGACGTCGCAATCGCCTCGCGCGTTCGACGTGGCGAGCAGCAGGAACGGCGACCGCGCGATGAAGGCGCGGCAGTGCTCGTCGATACCGGAGAGCCGCTTGCGGCGGGCGAGATCGTTCGGCTCCGCGACGATCTGGCGGAGCTGCTCGAGCGTTGTTATCGGGTGGCTGAAGGTGGTCGTCACCATGGCGTCCTCCGCAGTCGTGTGCCCGATTATAGCAGGCGGCTCGGGCGGGCCTTGCCCCTAACGCCCCGCTGCCGCAGACTGGGCGCTGATGCTTCGACATGCGCTCTTCGCGTCAGCTCTCTTACTCGGCGCTGCCGTCATGCTTGTTGCGTGCAAGAACGGTGGCGGCTCGAAGTCGACCGCCACGCCTGCGCCGACGAGCAGCGCAGTGAGCACGCCGGCGTGTATTCCCGACGTGGTGATCACGCCAGGCGTGACGCCGCCCGCGCCCCCTCCCAGCAGCGCGCCGCCGGCTGTAACAGCACAGCCGACTACGACGGCGGACGGCCTCCAGATCTTCGATCTGCAGGAGGGCACCGGTGCCGAGGCGAACGCGACCAGCTGCGTGGTGATGAGCTACACGGGCTGGCTGGAAGACGGTACGATCTTCGACAGCTCAGCGATCGAAGGCGGACCGCTACGCATCGGCCTGGACCAGGTCATCCAGGGCTGGACGGAAGGCGCCGCCGGCATGAAGGTGGGCGGCAAGCGCCGGCTGATCATCCCGCCGGAGCTCGCCTACGGCAGCCGGGGCTACGCGCCAAGCATCCCGCCGAACGCCACGCTGACGTTCGACATCGAGCTCGTCTCGGTCCAGTAGCGGGCGTCAGTAGCTGCTGACCGCCGCCTCGGCCGGCTCCGCGGCGAACTGCGCGCGGTACAAGCGCGAGTAGGAGCCGCGGCGCGCGAGAAGCTCCTGATGGCGGCCGCGCTCGACGATCTCTCCTCTGTTAAGCACCAGGATCTGGTCGGCGTGGAGCACCGTGCTGAGCCGGTGCGCGATGACGATCGTCGTGCGGTTGCGCATCAGCTCGGCGAGCGCCTGCTGGATCAGCCGCTCCGATTGCGAATCGAGCGAGCTCGTCGCCTCGTCGAGCACGAGCACAGGCGGATCTTTGAGCAGCACGCGCGCGATAGCGACGCGCTGCTTCTCGCCGCCGCTGAGCCGGTAGCCCCGTTCGCCGACGACGGTGTCGAGCCCCTTTGGCAGGTGGTCGACCATCTCCTGAAGCTGCGCCGTGCGCACCGCGGCCATGATCTCGTCGTCGGTCGCGTCGGGCATTCCGTAGCGGACGTTCTCGCGCAGCGTGTCGTGGATGAGGAACGACTCCTGGGTGACCATGCTGATGTTGCGCGCGAGGCTCGGCAGCGTGAGCTCGCGCATGTCCACGCCATCGAGCCGCACCGCGCCGTTCGTCACGTCGAAGAGGCGGACGGTAAGGTAGGTGACCGTGGTCTTCCCGGCGCCGCTGGGGCCGACGAGCGCGGTCATCTGCCCCGGCTCAACCGAGAACGAGACGTCCCGCAGCGCCCAGCGCGACGGCACATACTGGAACGACACGTGATCGAACTCGAGCTGGCCGCGCGCGCGGCGGATGTCGATCGCGTTCGGCGCCTCCTCGATCTCGACAGGCAGATTGGTGTACTCGAAGATGCGCTCGAACAGCGCGAGGCTGCTCTCGACCGTCACCTGCGTGGAGAGGAGCTGCGTGACCGGCGTGAAGAGACGGGTGACGTAGGCCGCCAGCGCAACGACCGTACCGATCTGCATGTCAGCGTTGATGACCGCGTGCCCGCCGTACCAGTAGACGAGCGCGGGCACGAGCGCGCCGAACAGGCCGAGCAGCATGAAGAACCAGCGCCCAACCAGCGCCCGCCGGATGGAAAGATCGCGCACATTGCGGTTGATCGAGCGGTAGCGTTCATACTCGTGCGACTCGCGGCCGAAGAGCTTCACGAGCAGCGCGCCGTTGATCGAAAGCGTCTCTTGTGAATGCGCGGAGAGCTGCGCGAGCTGTTCCTGCTGTCGCGTGAGAAGGCGCCGCTGGATCGCGCCGACGCGCCGGGTGGGGTAGATGAAGAGCGGCAGCGCCGCGACGGCGAGCAGTGTAAATCGCCAATCGAGGACGGTCATCAAGGTGACGGTGCTGATGACGGTGATCGCGTTCGCGAGCACGCTCGTGAAGCTGTTCGTCACGGCGTCCTGGATCGCGTTCACGTCGTTCGTCAGGCGCGACTGGATCTCGCCGCCGCGCGTGCTGGTGAGGAACCGAAGCGACATGCGCTGCATGCGCGCGTAGATGCGATTGCGCACGTCCTCCATGATGTTCTGCCCGACGATGTTGTTCAGCCATGTCTGCCCCACGCTCAGCAGCGCGCCGCCGAGCGAGGCCGCGATGATCCAGATGACCAGCATGTCGACCTGGACGCCATCGCGGTGCGGGATGGCGTCGTCGATGATCTTGCGTATGATGAGCGGCGGCGCCAGGCCGATCAGGCTCGCGGCGGTGATCGTCAGCGCGAGGACGCCGACGTGCCTTCGGTAGCGGGCGAAGAGGGAAGCGGTCTGGCGCAGAACGGGCCCCGCGCCGTGTCGCGGCTTGTTTCGTTCTGGGATGGTGGCCCGGAACATGCCGCCTCCGCCGCTGACCCCACCGTGCATCATCGCTCGTGCTGCTCCCGGAGCGGCGTTTGTGAGAACGGTTGCGCTGCGGCGGTGTGCTTCATCTCGGGGCACCTTATGGTAGCAAGGCTTGACCCTTTACGTACACGTTAGGTACCCTCAGCCTGCTAATCCAGCCATCCCGAAAGGAGCCAGTTCCATGCGAGAAGCAGTCGTTGTCGATATGGTGCGCACGCCGTTCGGTCGCGCGGGCGAAAAGGGCGTCTTCCGCGACGTCACCCACGTCGAGCTGATGGTGCCGCTGCTCAAGGCGATCGTCGAGCGTAACAAGCTCGACCCGAAGACGATCGATGAGACGATCATCGGCTCGGTAGAGCTAGCCGGTGTCCTCACCCGCGCCCGCATGTACCTCTTCGAGGCGGACCTGCCGGACACGATCTCCGGCACGGACCTTAACAAGCAGTGCGGCACATCGCTCCAGGCGACGATTCAGGCGTGCCACGCCGTGATGACCGGCATGTCCGACATCATCATCGCCGGCGGGGTCGAGACGATGGGCCGCATCCGGCCCGCGCGGCCCGTCGACGGCAAGAAGACGACGGAGACCGAAGGCGGCCGGCCGATCGCGCAGGGCCGCGAGGAAGCGCCGCTGCCGGAGGGCTGGAAGGAAGCGGAGCTGCTCCCGCCGTGGTACCGCAAGACCGAGCCCTGGATCATGAACATGGGCCTGACGGCGGAGAAGCTGTCGAAAGTCTACGACGTTTCGCGCGAAGACGCGGACGCGTTCGCCGTCGAGAGCCACAAGAAGGCGCTCGACGCGCAGCAGCGCCAGGCCTACAAGGACGAGATCGTGCCGATCACGATCACCTACAAGGACGGCTCGACGGCTACCGTCGACACCGACCAGTGCCCGCGCCCGACGACGCTGGAGGCGCTCGCGAACCTGAAGCCTGCCTTCGTCGAGGGCGGCAAGGTGACCGCCGGCAACTCCTGTCCGCGCAACGACGGCGCGTCGCTCACGCTCGTCATGTCGAAGGACAAGGCGAAGGAGCTGGGCCTCAAGCCGCTGCTGACGTACCGCCACGCGGCAACGATCGGTGTCGACCCGACGATCATGGGTATCGGCCCCATACCGGCGACGCAGAAGCTCTTCCAGCGCACCGGCATGTCGATGAAGGATTTCGATCTCGTCGAGGTGAACGAAGCGTTCGCCTGTCAGGTCGTCGCGGTGCGGCGCGAGCTGGGCATCCCGGAAGACAAGCTCGACGTGAACGGTGGCGCGGTCGCGATCGGCCATCCGCTCGCCGCGAGCGGCGCGCGGCTGATCGGCACCATCGGCTTCGAGATGCGACGCCGGAACGCGGAGTGGGGCCTCGTCACGCTCTGCATGGGCGGCGGCATGGGCCTTGCGGCCGCCTTCCAGCGCGAAGCGTAGAGCTTGAAGTAGGGACGGAGCTTCAGCTCCGTCCGCCCTATCGCAGACGTCTCGACATCAACTGAAGGCCAGGCTTAATAGCCCTGGCCTTCTGCTTCACGCCGTTTTCAGATGTGTTACCTCCACGCCACTGGTAGGCTCTTCAAGCCGCGGAGGATGAAGGTGCCGCCCCATTCCGGCTGCTCTGTCTCGAGCCGTAGCTCCGGCAGGCGCCGCAGCATCGTCGCGAAGGCGATCTGCGCCTCGGCGCGCGCGAGCGGCGCGCCGAGACAGAAGTGGATGCCATAGCCGAACGCGACGTGGCGATTGTCTTTTCGTGTGATGTCGAGCGACTCCGGCTCTGCGAAGGCCGCGGGATCGCGGTCGGCGGCGGCGATCATGACGAACGCGAGCTGGCCCTCCTCGAACTTCTGCCCGCCGATCTCGATCGCCTCCTGCGCGACGCGGCCCGTGCCCTGCACCGGCCCGTCGTAGCGCAGAAACTCCTCGACCGCGGACTCGGTGAGCTCCGGCTGCGCGCATAGCAGCTCGAGCTGTGCCGGGTTGCGCAGCAGGGCGAGCGTGCCGTTGCCGATGAGGTTCGTCGTCGTCTCGTTACCGGCGGCGAGCAGCAAGATGCACGTGGCGATCATCTCGTCTTCGCTGAGCACGGCGCCGCTCTCTTCGGCCGCGATGAGCCGGCTGAGCAAGTCGCCCTGTGGCCGCTTCCGCCGCTCGGTGATGACGCCGCGGAAGTACTCGGCCATCTCCTCGGAGCTCTTGCGGCCGCGCTCCTGCACGTCGGGCGGTGTCATCGGGCCGCCGAGTGTTGCGACGACGTCGTCCGACCAGCGCTTGAACGTGTCGCGTTGCTCCGGCGGAACGCCCAGCAGCTCGGCGATGACGATCACCGGCAGCGGGTAGGCGAGGTCCCAGATCACGTCCATGCGGCCCTTCCCCTGCAGCCCGTCGAGCAGCTCATTGACGATCTGCTGGATGCGCGGCCGCAGCGCCTCGACCGCCTTGAAGGTGAACGCGCTGCTCACCAGCCCGCGCAGCCGCGTGTGCTCGGGCGGATCGGACGTGAGCATGGTGGCCGACTGGGCGAGCGGGCCCGCCTGCGCCTGCTGCTCCATCATCTGCTGGACGTAGCGGTTGCGCGCCTGGCGGCGGTCGGCGGAGAAGCGGGGGTGCTTCAACACCGCGAGCACGTCGTCGTAGCGCGTGAGGATCCACGCTTCGAGCAGCGGGCTCCAGTGGACGGGGTCCTCTTCGCGGAGCTGGCGGTACATCGGATAGGGATTGGCGTGGACATCCGGAACGAACGGGTTGTACTCGACGGTAACCATGGGGCTCCTACCGAATCTAGCGCGTGCGCGCGATGTGACAGTGCATTAAAGCGAGCCCACCGCTCGCCCGTCAATGAGAAGCGCTGTGCTACAATAGCGCCGTCGAACGAAAGGGGGACGCTCCCATGCTTCCTGTCATCATCGTCCTCGCCGTCGTCGTCGGCGTCGTTCTCCTCCTCGGACTGATCCTGCTCGGCATCTACAACGGCCTCGTGCGATCGCGCATCCGCTGTCGCGAGGCGTGGTCGGGCATCGATGTGCAGCTCAAACGACGGTCGAGCTTGGTGCCGAACCTCGTCGAGACGGTGAAGGGGTACGCCGCGCACGAGCGCGAGGTGCTGGAGAACGTAACTCGGGCGCGCGCTCGATTGGACCAGGCGGGCACGCCCGGTCAAGCAGCGCAAGCGGACAATGCGCTAACGGCGACGTTGAAGACGCTGTTCGCCGTTGCCGAGAACTACCCGCAGCTCAAAGCGAACGAGAACTTCTTGCAGCTCCAGCGCGACCTCTCCGACGTGGAGGAGAAGATCGCCTTCGCGCGCCAGTTCTACAACCGCAACGTGATGGACTTCAACACGCGCATCCAGGTCTTCCCGAACGTGCTCATCGCGAACACGTTCAACTTCACGGCGTTCGAGTTCTTCGAAGCCGAAGAGGCCGCGCGCGAGGACGTCAAGGTGAGCTTTACGACTCCGACCTCGTCGGCGCCACCGGCGCCGACCACGCCGTCGACGCCGAGCACGCCGGCGACGTAGCGTGTCGCGGCGAGCGAGCTTCGCAGGAAGTATCGATGCCCCAGCCTTCGCGCTGGGGTGTTGACTACCTACCGATATGCACCACCAGCAGCAGCAGCAGCAGCAGCAGCAGGTTCTCGTCTACGACCGGATCGGCCAGAACCGGCGCGAGACCTTCCTTCTGCTCATCGCCTTCATCGGTGTGCTAGCCGGGCTCTCGATCGCGCTCGGCATCATCTTCGGGCTGCCGTATCCGTACGTGCCGCTGCTGATCATCCCGTTCCTCATCTACGCGCTCTTCAGCTACTACAGCTCGTCCCGTATTACGTTGGGGATCTCTCAAGCGCATGAGGTGACGAAGGCCAAGGAGCCGGACTTGTACAACACGGTCGAGAACCTGTGCATCGGCGCCGGCTTGCCGATGCCGAAGGTCTACGTCATCGAAGACGCCGCGCCGAACGCGTTCGCGACGGGGCGAGACCCGGAACACGCGTCGGTCGCGGTAACGCGCGGGCTGCTGCAGAAGCTCGACCACGCCGAGCTGCAGGGCGTCATCGGCCATGAGCTATCGCACGTCGGCAACTACGACACGCGGCTGATGACCGTCATCGTCGTGCTCGTTGGGCTCTCGGCGCTCGTCGCTGACCTGATGTTCCGGCTCACCATCTTCGGGGCGGGCAGCCGGCCCGGGAATCGCGACCGCAGCGGAGGCTCGGGCTTTATCATCATCTATGCCATTGCGCTCATCGGTGCGATCCTCGCGCCGATCGCCGCGCAGATCATCCAGTTCGCGATCTCACGCCAGCGCGAGTATCTCGCCGACGCCTCGGGCGCGCTGCTCACGCGCGATCCGGAGGCGCTGGCCCGCGCGCTGGAGAAGATATCCGCCGACCCTGTGCCGCTGCACGAGGCGAACAAGGCGACGGCGCACCTCTGGATCGCGAACCCGCTGCATGACCACGACAGCTTCCTGAACAACCTCTTCGATACGCACCCGCCGATCCAGGATCGCATCCGCGTGCTGCGCGCGATGCAATGATGGTCGCTGGTCGCTCGTCGCTGGTGGTGCAGCGTCGTAGGGGCGACCTTCAGGTCGCCACCGGCTTCACTCAGGCACAGCGGGTGGCGACTGTCACCCTGGGCGAAGCGAAGGGTCTGGCCCTCAAAGATCGACGCCTCTACTATCGGGGCCAGATTCCTCGCGGAGTTTATCCCGAGCGTAGCCGAGGGGCTCGGAATGACAATTCCCCTCTCCCTCTGGGAGAGGGGCCAGGGGTGAGGGAGTCGTGACCCTCCGTCCCTTCCGCCCGGCCCGGGGCTGGCTCATCCTCATCGGCGGCTCGAATTCCTGGCCGCCCACGGAGGCGATCGATCGCGAGGCGATCGCGCGGATGGACAAGACTAAACCGATCGCGTTTCTACCGGCGGCGAACTGCCCGCCCGACTATGCTGAGTCGTTCCTCGAGACGTACACGCGGCTTGGCGCGCCGGACGGCTACGAGGTGCCCATCCGCGATCCGGCAGCAGCGCGCGACCCGAAGAACGCGGAGCTGCTCGCGAACGCAGGGCTGATCTACCTCGGCGGCGGCGATACGGAGCAGCTCCTCGCATCGCTGGCGGGCTCACCGGCGCTCGATGCCGCCGTAGCTGCGTACGATCAGGGTGCGGTGATCGCCGGCACGAGCGCGGGAGCGATCGCGCTGGCGGCGTGGGGGGTCTCGCTTGGCGCCGGAGTGCTTCACGGCTGGGGCTGGGTGCCGAACACGATCGTGTCGGTGCACCATACGCGGGATCGTGACGTGCTCCTCGCGCAAGCGCTGCGCGATCATCCTGACGCGATCGGCATTGCGCTGCCGGAGCACGCCGCGCTCGCCATCGGCCCGGATGGTGAGCAGGAGCGGTGGGGTGCACCGGGCGTCACGATCACGCCGGGAGCGCAGTACCAGCCGGGTTAGGCTCGAGGACAGCCGGAAGCAGCTTGACAACTCTGCGCAATCGCGTATCCTGGCCTCGCGGGGCCATGAGGAGACTAGTACCTACTGCGTGGCGATTCGCTGCCGGGCTGCTGGCGCTGATCGCGGTCGCGTCCGGGCCCGGCGGCGCCGCGGCGGGTGGCGCGGGTAACGTCACGGTCTTGATGCGTGATTCCGCGAACCTCAACCTGATCGGGGGCGGCTGCGTTCAGGTCACCGGCCACCCCCCGGTGTGCGACAACGGCCAGGGGGACGTCTCTTCGCAGCAGGGCGTTATTGTGTACGAGACAGGCGTGCCAGGCAGCTACATGGTCCACGAGACGGTGCCGCCCCCGGGATACCTGCTCAACACAGGAACTTACCTGTGTGACGCGACTACCGATCTGCTCTGCGCCGTGGATATCGGCCACGTTGCGGCGGCAGTCGGCGGGATCGCAGAGCTGCCGAGTGCTGCCCGGCTGTCGCCGGTCGATGCGCCATCGTCCCGCGACGGACAGCCGCGGACCGCGTCGATCGCCCTCGCCGCGCTGGTTGCGATGTTCGTTGGCGGGGCAGCCACGTTGTACGCAAGGCGGACTCGTTAGGCCGCTCGCGCCCCGTTCGCATCCTTCCGCTACGATTCAGGCATGGCCGGACCCGCGCTTCGCCCTGCGACAGCCGAAGACATGCAGGCGATCACCGCGCTCCTCGAGGCGGCGCATCTCCCCGCCGCCGAGCTGGAGCAGCACATCGATCACTTCATCGTCGGCGAGCTCGATGGCGGCATCGTCGCCTGCGGCGGGCTGGAGGCGAGCCCCGAGGCTGGCGCGGCGCTTATCCGCTCGATGGCCGTCGATGAGGCGCTGCGCGGTCAAGATATCGGCAGCGCGGTGCTCGAATGGGTGGAGGCGCACGCCACTTCGCTTGGCATCACGCAGCTCTTCTTGTTCACGGTTGGCGCGCACGACTTCTATCTGCGCTTCGGCTACCGAGATGCGGACATCGACGAGTTTCCGGAGGCGCTCCGGCAGTCGTTCCAGTACCGCTTCGTGCGCCAGCGGGGCAACGAGTGGGGCATCAAGGCGATGGCGAAGCTAATCGCTACATCCCTGGCACCCGGTTGAGAACGCGATCCGCTCGTCGCTGACCCAGCCCAGGTCATCCACGATGTTGCCGAACGATTTGAACAGCTGGTAGAGCCCTGAGCCGTCCGCGTTCATGACGTAGATGGCAATGCCAAAGGCGTCGTCCGGCTCGGCGATGAAGGCGATCTTCTCGCCGTCGGGAGACCAGGCCGACCTAGAGCCCGCCGTCGTCGTGCTCGCTTGCCATGCGTAGAGCACCGTCTCCTCGAGCGTCGCCACGTCCACCCTGACCAGAGCTGATGCCTCCCCGAGCTGGCTGGGGCCGCGGCCGACCAGGAGGTACCGGCCATCCGGTGAAAGCGCCGGGCTGTCACCGTTCGTAAGTCGCTTGAGCGCTGTGCCATCGCTGTTGACGACAAACACGATGTCGCCTTCGGCCCCGGCGAAGTTGCCTGTGGCCCCAATGAACGCCAGCCTTTCCCCATCGCCTGACCAGGAAATCTCCCCTGGCTGGATGTCCGCGCTGACGATCGTTTCGGCCGTACCGCTCTCGATGTCCAGGACGGCGAGCCGCGGTCCGGACCCCTGCTGCGTGCTCCGGGGGACGAACGCGATCTTCGTGCCGTCCGGAGACCACGTGGTTGCGGGATACTCCGCAGCCCCGACCGCGAACTCACGCAGGCCGGTCGCATCGGCGTTCACGATCAGTAGGGTTCCGTCCGTCGCGCTCCCCACGACGAGCATGGCGCCATCGGGCGACCAGGAGGGCTTTGCAGTGTTCTGCTTGGCAACGGAAGCTACCTGGACGGCGTTGGATCCGTCTGCATCGGACAGCCACAGTGCGACTTCCGTGGAACCACTCTGGTCAGGCCGAACGGACGCTACGCGGCTGCCGTCAGGGGACGGGTACACGTTGGGCTGATCGGAGAACCGCACAAGGTCGGTACCGTCAACGTTCAACTGGAAGACGCCGTCTTGGTCGGCCACAATAGGGAGGTTCGCCCGCCCTCCGTTCGCAGTCGACGCAGCTCGGGGCGAGGCCGGCGCCGTCCTTGCAGGCGTGGACGATTTCTCTCCGCCGCACGCCGCAACGAAGGCCGCTACCGCCAATAGGCCCAAGCTGAGCGCCAGTGGAAGCCGTTTCATGCCTCTCCCAAAGTCCCTGCGAGGCGTATGCTAGAGGCATCTCCGTCCGTTGTCAACCAGCGACACGCGACTGAAGTGACGCTCGACGAGTTCCCGGAGGCGCTCCGGCAGTCGTTCCAGTACCGCTTCGTGCGCGAGCGGGCCAAGGAGTGGGGCATCAAGGCGATGGCGAAGACTTTACAGGTCTGACCGTCGGATCGTAGGATCGATGCGGCATGGACCTCGCGATACGGCTGCTGTTGTTCTTCTGCGCCGGCTGGACGGTGCTGTCGATCGCCGCCATCGTGTTCTCGAGACTGTGGTTCCGCGAGCGCGAGGGACGCGGCGGCCCGATCCCTGTGAGCCAGGCCGGCGGCCTTACGCTGCCAATTCGAGGGCTGCTGGACCCTGTGCGCCCCATGCTGGAATCATTTCGATTGCAGCCGGGCCAGACGGTGCTGGAGATCGGCCCCGGGCCGGGCTATTTCACGATCGAAGCGTCACGCATCGTGGGCCCGGACGGCAGAGTGCTGTGCCTCGACCTACAGCCGGGCATGCTGGCGCTGCTGCAGGCTCGTCTGCGCGATCGAGGCATCGCGAACGCGGCGCCAGTCGCCGCAGATGCGACGCGGCTGCCACTGGCCGATCGTTCGGTTGACGCCGCGTACCTCGCTGCCGTCTTCGGCGAGATACCGGACCGGCCGGCCGCGCTGGCAGAGCTGCGGCGCGTGCTCAAGCCGGGTGCTCCGCTCTCGTTCTTCGAGACGATGCGCGACTCCGACTACATGTTCGTCGATACGGTGAAGGACCTCTGTCGCGCCTTTGGGTTCGAGTTGGTCGACCACCGGCGGCGCTTCCTCGGCTACACGATGACGTTCGCGGCCTCATCGGCGGAATCGCCCGGTCCCCGCGCCGGGTGCCGGCTGGCTTAGCAGCTATGGTTGTACTGCTTCACGGCTGAAAGAATATCTACCACCGTTTCCTGCCCATCGGGAGGCCCCAAGCTCCACGTCTGGCCGCCGTAGACAACGGTCCGGTCCGTCCACGCAGTGTACGCCGGGTTGCTTTGATTCTTGCCGTATTGCGCGACGACCTTCAGGATATCCGCCACCGTCTGCGTGTGTGGCGTGTTTGCTGTTTCGGGATTGAAGAAGTCCCAGGGATTCCACGGATCGCGCAAACCGCCCTGCGTTGGGTTGCTCCCCAGCTCCTTCTTGTCCGGGCAGCCGTCGCCATCGCCATCGTAGAGCTGATCGACTGGAAGCGGATTTCCCAGAGAGTCCACATTGCTAGCCAGCTTATCGAGTTGGATAGATCCGGCGATTGGCGCTCCAGACGAAAATGGCGGCCCATTCTGACAGTCGGCGTCGTCGGTGATCCCGACCGTCGCCGAGAAGGCACCTTCCATTGTTGCAGCATCGAGCACGCCCGTTGCGTAGCTGTAAGGCCCATACCCTTGGCTCAGTTTGGCAAAGCAGCCGCCGAAGTGGATGCTGTTATCGCTAGCATCGTAGTAGTTCAGCGTCGAGTCGCTGGCGGTCGCGGGGTAGTTCGTCGGATCAAGCGCGGCGAATACCCACTGGTTGGGGCGGCACGTCGCTGCGGTCGGACAGTCGGGCGGCAGCGTATCGGGACAGCGCGCTGGGTCTCCGCCACCGACACAGCCAGGCGGGCTTTCGTCTTCTTCCGAGCCGTTACCGCACATCGTCGCCGGCGCCGGCGGACAAGTTGTATTGCCGCTCGCTTCAGGGTAGGCGCTGTTGATCACAATCGAAGGGCTATCGGAGTAGCAGCCGAGACGCCAGGACAGGGGCTGCAGGGTCCTCGTGGTATGCGTCAGATCGGCCCTGCAGTCAATGAACGAGCCATCCCCGGTACAGGTGTCGGTCTCGAACTCGGTTGAGCTGCAGACGTTCTCATTCGGAACCAGCGTAATGCGCGCATCGTACGTTCCGCTCAAGTTGCAGGGAAGATCCGTATCGCAGCCGCCGGCGCATGCCGGATCAAGCTGGTCGGCCGGAACAACCGTAGGCGTCGTGGTAGGCGCAGGCCCGGGCGTGAATGTGGGCGTGGGCTTGCCTACCCAAGTCGTATCGATGGTCACGAAGTACCAGATCTGGGCGACGGCCTTACCCTTGACCGCCATGTCGAGCGCCTTCTGGAAGCTCTCATATTGTTGGGCAAATGGGAACTGGTCTGACCGGAAGCGGTCGCTGACCCTATCGATCTTGTCTTCCTCCGCCGCCGTCCACGTCACTCCAGTTGCCGGCACGGCGCGCTGCCTAATGATAGTGTTGATCTCGCCGTCCGAGGCGAGGACCGAAGTGACGGAACCATTCGAGTCCTCTACCGCGATCTTGAAAGAGTCGCGCACGTGGCGCGTCGAAGATGGCGCTCGCTTCTTCGCGTAGCAGGACGCAAGCGTGACCGTAAGCTGCGTTTTTGCTCCGGCTGTGCTGATGTCGTAGGGATTGGCTTCTATGCCACCACCTGCGAAGTCAGTGCCCGAGCCCTGTACTCCGCCCGTGAATCCCGGATAGAACTTGCCATCGATAACAATTGCCCCGCCTCCGGTGCGGCCGTGTGTCAACAGGGTCAATTTGCCGCCGGCAGCCTTGAGCCGAGCAAGCGCGTCCTTCAGCTTTGTTCCCTTGCCGCCGTTCATATCGTAGGCCTCGCGAGTTCCGTCCGCCGACTTGAGGGGACAGCACTCGTTGTTCGGCAATGCCTTCCCATTCGCGTCCAGGATGCCGAGATAGGATCGGGCGAAGCCCTCAGCAGCGGGCAGCTTCGCCGAGTCGTAGATGATGATCTCGCTCGGCGCCGGGGTTGGCGCATTCGTCGGCGTCGGGGTGAACGTGTCCGTCGGCGTATCGACTCCACTTGCATGAGTCACGCCGTCTTGTCCGCGGAGGGCAAGGGCGACCACAGCGCCGATCAGAGCGAAAGCGAGGACGCTCGCTGCGAGATAGCGGTGCGTGGTCGTCAACGTCTTCCTGTCTCCGCTCTTTCGTTGGCACACCGCGCCAGACAGAGCCAAATCGGAAACGGGTCAGATGCTGCTCCGAATGACCACAATGTCTCCGCCTCGTCGCGGAGCATACTCCCGCCTTGGAATGCTGTCAAGATGCCGAGGGCGGCCTGCTTGACAGGGCCGCCCTCGGCCCTGTAGGATCACCGAGACCTAATGGAAAGGCGCACGATGCAGAGCAACGTCCGTAGCTTCATCAACGCGGGGAACACCCGCCGCCCTCCGATCGATGGGCGTGGGCTTCCCGTAGTGGGTGGGATGAGTGCGCCCGTGAGGAGTCGAAGGCACTGAGTTAGAGCACAAGGGCCACCACGCATCCGACCCACTATCACAGCGGTGATGGTGGGTTTTTGTTTCCCCGCAGCACCGCACCTGACATCCCGCTGTCGCAGGCGTTTCGTAGTGTGAAACCGAGCTGAGAGGAGCGCAGCAATCTTGAACTCACTAGCCCTGGAGGTGATCAACCTCCACAAGTCATTTGGCGGCTCCCGGTGGCCCCGGCGAAAGCCGCCCGTCCCCGCGGTCAGGGGCATCTCGTTCCGGGTGCAGCGCGGCGAGATCTACGGCGTCATCGGCGCGAACGGTTCCGGCAAGTCGACGCTGGTGCGCATGGTCAGCACGCTGCTGACGCCGGACGAAGGGTACGTCGGCGTGTTCGGTTTGAACGTCCAAACCGATGAGCTGCCGGTGCGGCGGCTGATCAACCGCGTGTCGCCGGACCCATCGTTTTTCCGTAACATGTCGGCGCTGGAGAACCTGATGTTCTTCGCGCGCGTGTACGGGTTGGAGCCGAAGGAGATCAAGCGCCGGGCTGCTGAGATCCTCGACCGCCTGGGCATGGAAGGCCGGCTGAGCGAGCCGATGACGAACCTCTCGCGCGGGCAGCAGCAGAAGGTCGCCGTTGCGCGGGCGTTCCTGAGCTCGCCGATACTGATGCTGCTCGACGAGCCGACGACGGGCCTCGACCCGGGGAGCAAGCGCGACGTGCAGCAGTTCATCATGCAGGTGCGCGCCGACCACGATGCGACGATCTTGCTCACGACGCACGACATGGACGAAGCGGAGCGGCTGTGCGACCGCCTGTCGTTCCTGGCGGGCGGCGTGATCGTGGCGGAGGGAACGCCGCTGGAGCTGCGCGAGCGTGTCGCGCACGGCCGGCCGGTCGAGCAGGTATCGATGGAGGACGTCTTCCTCGAGCTGACAGGTAAGCGCCTCGAGGAAGACGAGGAGGTGATGGTCAATGGCTAACGTACAAGCCCGTTGGTACTCCGGCAGCTCGCCGTGGTCGCTTTCGATGGCGTTCATCGAGCGGCAGACGAACCTGTGGAAGCGCTACTGGGGCTGGGAGCTGGTCTGGCTGGTCTACGGGCTGGTGAACACACTGGCCGTGACGCTGATCGCGAACCAGGTGGGGAAGCAGGGCGCCGCCTCGCACGACGAGACGCAGCGACTGGTGCTCTTCCTGCTGATCGGAACGCTGGTGTGGGCGTATCTCTCCGCCGTGCTCGACGACATCAGCCTGGTGGTGCAGTGGGAGCGCTGGGAGGGCACGATCGAGCACACGCTGATGGCGCCGGTGCCGCGTTCGCTGCATTTGCTGGGCATGTCGGTCTTCGGCGTACTGCACGGCGCGGTGCGCACGATGCTCATCTTCGCGATCGCGCTGTTCTTCTTCCACGTCGACTTCTCGCACGCGAACTGGCTGGGCGCGGCGTCAGTCGCCGTCGTGGGCAGCGTGAGCGTCGCGGCGCTGGCGATCCTGGCGGGCGTGCTGCCGCTGCTCTACCCGGAGCGAGGCTCGCAGATGAGCATGATGGTGCAGGCGTCGCTGTTGCTGGTTTCCGGCGTGTATTACGAGGTGTCCGTGCTGCCGGCGTGGCTGCAGGTATTCTCGCACATCTCGCCCGCGACGTACATCCTGCGCGGCATCCGCGGCGCGATGATCGGCGGCTCGTCGCTCAGTGACCTCGCGCCGACGCTGGGCTGGCTGGCGCTCTTCGCCGTCGTCCTAGTTCCTGCGAGCCTGCTGTGCTTCTCGTGGGCGGAGCGCTACGCGAAGCGGACGGGCAAGCTGAAGCGGCAGGGGTAGGAGTTGGTTGCTGGTAGCTAGTAGCTGGTTCGCTTCTTCCCGACTCAACCCTGCGACTGGCGAGGCGAGTACCAGCAACGAGCAACAAGCAACTAGCGACCAGGCTTCACGCCCACGAACACTTCTCCCGCGACGAGGAGCTCGCTGTGCTTGAAGGGCACGAGGCGCGCGCGGAAGCCGGCGTCGCGTAGGAGCTGCAGCCATGTCGCGCGGGGGAAGAGGCCGAAGACGTGGTGGTCGCGTTCGTGGCGCAGCGTGCCGTCGCCATCACGGAGCAGGAGGGCGAACTCGACGTCGTACTGCGTGTCGTCGGGATCAGGGTCGCTCGTCCACTCCAGGTAGCGCAGCCCACGGCCGGTCGATGCGTCGTCGTGGCCGCCGCAGTGTTCGTTCGACTCGAAGGTCTCCCGCACATAGTCGGGCGCGAACAGCGCGGCGCCGCCCGGCCGCAGGTGCGCGAACGCCGTCTCGATGGCCGCGCGCAGGTCGGCTTCGCTTGTCATGTACATGACCGCGTCGTGGATGAAAGCGGCGTCGAACTCGCGCGCTAGACGCACCGTGCGCATGTCGCCGCGCAGGTGCTCGCACTCGGGGTTAATCGAGCGGCTGAGCGCGAGCATCTGCGGCGACAGGTCGATCAGCGTCATCGCGGCGTGCCGCTTCATGTGCGATGCGTTGTTGCCGCCCCCGCTCCCGAGCTCCAGCAGCGTCTTCGGCTTCTGCCCGATCGCTTCCGTCAGCGTCTTGAGGTAGAACTCGGCTTCTTCCACGTAGCTCTCGGGTGCCGTCAGCAGGTGGAACCACGGCGCGAGCTTGCCGTAGAGCTTAGGGACGGGCATGGCGTGGGACTGCTACGACCTATCCCCTGTCCTCTTCCCTAAAGGGAAGGGGACCAGCGGTGATGATGCGCTGCAAGACACTTTCGATGTCATGTTCGACGTCATCGTTTGTGACGTGCAAGACCGTGAGTCCACGGCCGCTGAGAATCTGGTCGCGCTCCCTGTCGGCAACAGTACGACTCACATGCACCGGGCCGTCCACTTCCACCACTAGGGCGGCTGCATGGCAATAGAAGTCCACGATGAAACCATCGATGATTTGTTGTCGTCGAAAGTGCAATCCATTCAGTCGATTGGCTCTGAGCCGTTGCCACAGCATTTGCTCAGCACGCGTGAGGCCGCGGCGGAACATTCGCGCCTGTTCCAACTTATCGCTCGAGATCCTCTGGCCGGTAACGATATCTTCGTGTGACATGAGCAGGTTGAAGGATAACAGACTGCCGCGAGAGATGACCGGCTGCCCCTTCCCTTTAGGGAAGGGGTTAGGGGATAGGTCGAACCACAACTCCCGCGCCGGCTTCGACGCGCCCGACGCGAGCGGCGATGTAGCCGTCGCGTTCGAGCGCAGAGGCGAGCGCCCCGGCGCGCTCCGCCGCCAGCGCGATCAGCAGCCCGCCCGAGGTCTGCGGATCGAACAAGAGGTGCTCGATGTCCTCCGGCACTCTGCCCGCCATCGAGACCTTGCCCTCGAGTCCGAGGCGGTTGCGGTTTGCGCCGCCGGTGATGTGTCCCTGTCGCGCGTAGTCGAGCGCGCCCGGCAGAACGGGCAGCGCGCTCGCGTCGATGACGATGGAGACGCCGCTGGCGCGCGCCATCTCCTCCGCGTGGCCGAGCAGCGAGAAGCCCGTGACGTCGGTGCAGGCGCGCACACCCGCCTCCCGCGCGAGATGCGATGGATGGCGGTTGAGCTGCAGCATGCTCTGCACAGCGGCATCGAAGTGCTCCGGCGCGCATTCGTCCGCGCGCGCGGCCGTGAGGACGATGCCCGTACCGAGTGCCTTCGTCAGGAGCAGCACGTCGCCCGGCTGCGCGCCGCCCTTGCGCATGATCGCGTCCGGCCGCACCGTGCCGGTCACGCAGAGCCCGTACTTCGGCTCCGCATCGATGAGCGTGTGGCCGCCGGCGATCGCGCCGCCTGCCTCGCGCACCTTGTCCGCGCCGCCGCGAAAGATATCTGCCAGCACGGCGGCCGGCTGGTCTTCCGGAAAGCCGGCGACTTGCAGCGCGAACAGCACGTCGCCGCCCATGGCGTAGACGTCGCTCATCGCGTTCGCGGCGGCGACGGCACCGAAGGTGTACGGATCGTCGACGACGGGGGGAAAGAAGTCGACGGTCGCCACCATGGCGAGGTCGTCTGAGATGCGGTAGACGGCGGCGTCGTCGGGCCCGTCGATGCCGACGAGGAGGTCGGGGAAGTCGGCTGCGCGGAAGCGCTCCTGGAGCGGCCCGAGCACCTCTGCCAGCGTGGCAATGCCGGCCTTGCCGGCGCAGCCGGCGCAATTGGCGAGGCTGGTCAATCGAACCGGTTGGGTGGTCATCTCGCTGGCATTATACGCACCCTTGTCTTCCCCGACGTGTTTACTGCTTCGCCCCACCAGCCATCGGTTGCGCCGCGGGCGCAGCAGCTGGCGTTTCTACACGCACGTCCGGTAGCCAGTGGAGCCATCCCGGCAAGTACCAGTTCCAGTCGCCGAGCAGCCTCATGCTGGCCGGTACGAGGATCGAACGCACGATCGTCGCGTCGATCAAGACGGCGACGCCGGCGCCGAAGCCCATCTCCTGGAACATGACGAGGTTTCCCGCGGCAAACCCCCCGAAGACCGCCACCATAATCAGCGCTGCGCCGGTGATCAGCCGTCCCGTAGAGCGCACGCCAAACACGACGGCTTCCGTATTGTCGTGGGTGTAGTCGTAGTGCTCTCGAATGCGGCTCAACAAGAAGACATGGTAGTCCATCGAAAGTCCGAACAAGATGGCGAACAGGAAGATGGGGAGCCAGGCTTCGATGCTCTCAACTTGCTGGAATCCGAACAGGCCAGCGCCCACACCTTCCTGCGTGACGAGAACCAGCAGCCCGTACGCCGCGCCCACGGAGAGCAGGTTCATGATCACGGCCTTGATCGGCACCACGACCGATCGGAACACGACTAGCAGCAGGATAAAGCTCAGCCCGAGCACGAAGACGAAGACGATCGGCGTGTAGCGGGCCAGCATAGCGAAGCCGTCCAGGTTCGACGCGATGGCGCCGCCCACCAGCGTCCTGGCCGGCACACCCTCGAACGCCTGTGGGACGTAGTGATGCCGAAGCGTTCGCACTGCATCTTCGGCTTCATTGCTGTTCGGGTCTCCGGAGACGGGCACCTCGACCAGCGCCAGGTCACCGGCGGAGTTTGCCTCGTAGGCGGGCTTACCGAACCTCGGGTCGCCTGCCAGGATCGACTGAAGGCGCTGCACCGCTGCCTGCACCTGGGGCGAGCTCACGTCGCCATCGATCACGACCTGTGCCGGAGCGATGAGGCCGGCTGAGAACTCCCGATCGAGGATGAGGAACCCCTGCTTGGCCTCCAGGCTATCGGGAAGCGTGCTGATTCCGGCGAAGCCGGTGTTGATCTTCGTATAGGGGATGGCCGCCGCGATCAGCAACGCGGCTGCCGTGACGAAGAACAGCACAGGATGGCGCATCACGGTCCGCGCAAGACGGTCCCAGAAGCCGCCCGGACGCTGCTCATCGAACTGGGCTGGACCGCGCTGGACTAAGGGAATGCGGCCCCAATTCACCTTGTCGCCTAGCAGGCTCAGGACCGCGGGCAGCAACGTCATCGATGCTGCGACCGCCATCAGCGCGACGAGGACCGAACCTGCGGCAATGCTGCGGAAGATCGTCTGAGGCACGATGAGCATACCCAGCAGTGCAATCACGACTGTCATGCCGCTGAAGAACACCGTGCGACCCGCCGTCGCTCCGGTGCGGGCGATCGCTTGCTCCTTGTCGAGGCCGTGCTGCCGCTCTTCTCGGTAGCGCGAGACGAAGAACAGGGAGTAATCGATGCCTACCGCCAGACCGATCATGGTGATCACGTTGGTGACGAAGAAGGAGAACTGGAACTGCAAGCCGAGCAGCGCAACGCCGGCGATGGCCAAGACGATCGCCACCACTGCCAGCACAATCGGAATGATCGATGCCGCAATGGCGCCGAACACCACAGCAAGAATGATCAGTGCGATTGGAATGCCGAAGGCTTCGCCCGTCTCCAGGTCCTTTTGCGCAACATCCTGGAAGTTCTCACCCATGCTGGCTGGACCGGCGATCAGGACAGTGAAGCCACCGCCCCTCGCCCCATGGACGGCCTTGAGCACCCTATCGATATGGTCACTGGCATCTTGGGCGGTGCCGGCCATGGCGAAGAGCATGATGCTCGTGTGCCGGTCGCTGGAGACGAGCGATTGGTCGCCACGCTGGTAGTAATTCGCGCCGCTGGCGATGACGTTTGGCCCGAGCGCGGTGATGTCGCGATCCAGCCCCTCGACGACTTGGCGGAACGCCGGATCGTCCACCGTCACGTTCGTCGATTGCACGATGACGATCTCGTTGTCACGCTGGGGCCCGCGCAGCCGCTGCTCGATGAGCGCGCGTGCCTGTTTCGACTCCGGGTTCGTCGTGATGTCTGCGTCGGTTGTGAGCGCCCCCGACAGCAATTTCGTGATCAAGAAGCCGGAAAGCAGAAACAGCCCCACCCATAGCGCGATGGTGCGCCAGGGATGCCTGGCGGCGAGCCGCGCCAGACCTTCCGTACTTGCTAGTGACCTCATCTGGTGCCTCCCCGCGTACTGGCCTTCATCAGGATACTCTGCCATGCGGCCGGCTTCTGTGACGGAGTTCACAATTTGCACAGGCTGTCACACTTCCGAAACGACTTCTCCAGACGAGGGGCGTTAACCTGGCAGTACAAGGGCGCAGAAAGGACGTGACCTAGCATGACACGGTTCTGGAAAGTAGGAGTGCTGGTGGCCGCATTGCTCGCGCTGGCGGGCGTGGCCGCCGGCATCGTCGTTGCCCAGACGGGCGGCGGCACGTCGACACCGACTCAGAGCGCGACCGCAACAGCGGACAACTCGACGGCGACGGCCGCATCGAGCACGCCGAGCAGCTCGACGCCGAGCGCTGCGACGCCCGGCAAGAAGCAGCAGCTGCTCGATGACTTCTTGAGCAAGCTGGCCGCGAACCTCGGCATCAGCGTCGATCAGCTGAAGCAGGCGCTGACGACCACGGGCGGGCAGATGCTCGACCAGGCTGTCGCCGACGGCAAGATCACGCAGGCCGAGGCGGACAAGATCAAGACGAAGATGAAGAGCGGTGACGCGCCGTTATTTCCGTTCATGGGACGTCACGGCCGCGGCCCCGGCTGCGAACGCAGCCCGGGCGGTGACCTGGTTAAGCAGACGGCGGGCTTGCTGGGGGTCGACCGGCAGACCGTGATCGACGCGCTGAAGAACAACGAGACGCTGGCGCAGATCGCGCAGGACCACGGCAAGACCGCCGACGAGCTCTCGAGCTACGTCTACGAGCAGCTCAAGAGCAACCTCGACCAGGCTGTGCAGAACAACAGGATCACGCAGGACAGGGAGGACAACATTCTGAGCAATGCGAAGGACCGGATCAACAGCGCGATCAACAACGCCGGCTTCGGGAAGTGGCGCGACGGTGATAAGGAGGTGCCTGACGACGGCTCGCCTTCAAACAACAGCAGCACCGCCAGCCCGAGCAGCCGCTAAGCCACCGGTAGCCGGCGTGTATGGAGTGAGGGAGGCGCCAAGCCTCCCTCGCCCCTCGTTCGGAGGCGTATACTGAGATGACGGCTATGACTTCCCCAACAACGACACACGAGACCGACAAGGAAGACCTGATCCTCGTGGCGGACGACGACGAGCACATCGTCGAGTTGGTGTCGCTCTACCTGCGGAACGCGGGCTACCGCGTGCAGGCGGCGTATGACGGCGAGGAGACGCTGCGCCAGGTCAACGAGCTCCACCCCTCGCTGCTGGTGCTCGACGTCATGATGCCGGGGCCGGACGGCCTGCAGGTGTGTCGCAGCCTGCGCAAGCGAAGCGATATGCCCATCGTTCTGCTCACCGCGCGCACGTCCGATATCGACAAAATCGCGGGTCTGCGCTTCGGCGCGGACGACTACGTCACGAAGCCCTTCAACCCGGAGGAGCTGCTCGCGCGCATCGAGGCGATCTTGCGTCGCAGCAGCACCGGCACGGCGGAGCCCAAGCCGGAGCGCCTCTCCTTGGACGGTATCGACATGGACCTCGCCAAACGGAAGGCTGAGGTAAACGGCCGCGCCGTCCAGCTCACGCCGCGCGAGTTCGATCTGCTGACGACGTTCGTGCGCTTCCCGGACATCGTGCTGGGCCGCGAGCAGCTCCTCGACCTTGTCTGGGGCACCTCGTTTTACGCACTGCGTACCGTCGACGTGCACGTCGCGCGTCTGCGCGACAAGATCAGGGACAGCAAATTGCACATCGAGACGGTGTGGGGCACCGGCTACCGGCTGTCCACGGGAACGGACTCCGCGCTGAAGCGAGCCTAGCATGGCCTCCCCGGGCGACCTGCTGTTCGGGCTGCGAACGAAGCTCATTATCGCCTTCTCGCTCGTTGCCCTGGCGGCGCTCGCCATCGCAGGCAGTACTTTTGTCGCCGTCCGGCGCGGCGACGAGCGCAAGGAGGCGCTGAACCGAGCGATCGTGGCCTCGCCTGTCATCTTCATCAACTACACGCATTACGAGAGCCTGGGCGCGACTTCCGAATTGGCCAATTACTTGTACGGGGCGGCCAAGCAGTACAACCTTCGGATATTGATGGTCGAACGTTCGACCGGGCTCATCGCGTTGGATAGCAACACGGGTGACGGGTTGACGGGACAGAAGCTAGACGTACCAATGCCGAGCGACGTTGAACGCCGGGGGCCCCGAGCATCCTTCATCTCTTGGGAGGCTCCAGCGGGGACGCCCGGCGGTGGCCTGATCCTATTGAGCCCTATCCTGCGCGGCGGTCCCACGGCTGCTGATCCGTACACCCTTCTTCTTGCCGTACCCAGGGAATCCATCGCAAACGCCTGGCGCGGGCTCCTGCCGCAAGCCGGCATCGCGACGGCGATCGCGCTGCCCATCGCGGTGCTGCTCGGTATCCTCGTCGCCAACTACATTTCGCGGCCACTCCAACAGCTCACACTTGCGTCGCAGAGCATGGCCGAAGGCGTCTATGACGTGGAGGTCTCGGTCGACCGGCGCGACGAAGTCGGCCGGTTGGCGCAGACGTTCTCAGTCATGGCGCGACGCGTCGGGGAGACGCATGCGCAGATGCGCGCGCTGGTCGCGAACGTTTCGCACGATCTGAAGACGCCGCTGACGTCCATCCTGGGCTTCGCGCAGGCGTTGCGCGATGGCGGGGCTCAGGGCGACGAGGAAGCGCGGCGCGTCGGCGCGGTGATCTACGACGAGGCGACCCGGCTGAGCGCTCGGCTGAACGACCTGCTCTACCTGGCAGAGCTCGAGTCCGGCCAGCTGATCTTGCAGAGGGACGAGATCGATCTGAGCCGGCTCGTCGGCGGCGCGCTGGACCGCTTCCGGGCGGGCGCCGAGGCGCGGGGCGTCGATCTAACGGCGGAACTGCCGGCCGGCCTCACGGTGAACGCCGACGGCCCGCGCATCGAGCGCGCGGTGGAAAATCTGCTGGACAACGCCCGCAAGTACACGCCGACGGGCGGGGAGATCCACGTACGCGACTACGCGTCGAACGGCCGGGTGTGCATCGAGGTGAAGAACAGCGCGCCGGATATCGCAGCGGACGAGCTGCCGCGCCTATTCGAGCGGTTCTACCGTCGCGACCGCACGCGCGGCAACGAGCACGCGCGTGCGGGCACCGGCCTAGGGCTGGCGATTGCACGCGAGCTGGTCGAGGTGCATGGCGGTACGCTAACGGCCGCTCTTCACGATGAAGAAATCGCCTTCACGATCAGCCTACCGGCGGCGGCTGCAGAGCTGCAGCCGCCGCCGGCGAAACAGGCGTCTCCGGAAACTTAGCGCGGGCTGCGCGTCGTCTGCCGGCGCGAAAAGCAATCGCGACAGTAGACGGGCCGGTCGTTCCGAGGCTCAAAGGGAACCTCGGTCTGGCGACCGCACTCGGCGCAGGTGGCCGGGAACATCTCGCGATAGCCACCACCGCCGCCGCCACCGCCCCCTCGATAGCCACCGCCACCGCCACCGCCGCCGCCACGCTCGGCCTTTCGGGCCTGGCGACAGTTGGGACAGCGCTTGGGCTCGGTGTAGCCCTTACTGGAGAAGAACTCCTGCTCCTCGCCAGTAAAGGTGAACTGCTGCCCGCAGTCCTGACAGGTTAGGGTTTTGTCTGTGTACACTCGACGACCTCTCCTTTTGCATGTTCCTGGTCGTCGGGTGCGTGGCGAACGAATCGCTGCAAGCGAGACCTGGACTTGGATAACTAATGGTATCACAAGTTCTCTCGGGGAGGCAACTAGCGAGTGTTATTTCTTCGCACGTGAGTTCTACCTTGAACTTGACTCCCGTCCTGCGTTAGCCTCAGCGCGCGAAAGGAATCGGTGGTGGAACGACGCACCTTCGGCTGGCGACAGCTCTTCAGCTCGGTCAACCTGCGTGACTTCTTCGACATGGTGCGCGGAGAGACCATTATGATCGGCAGCTCGTTCCGCCAGGGAGCCGAAGCGCTGCCCAAGCTGCCGATTGGGCCGCTGGTGTTCGCCGGCTTCTGGTTGCTTGCTATCGTGCGTTGCGCGCTGCTGGTCCTCGTCGTCGTCTTCTTCGGCGGCGCGATCGTGCTGATCAGCGCCGTGCGAACCGTCTCGCGGTTGCTCGGTCGAAGCGAAGAGAGCCCACCTACTAGCTGATCGAACGCCACGCTGCCGGATCGTTGCGCAAGAAGCGCAGCAGCTGGCTCGTCGTGATGCCGAGCGCCTTCGCCGCTTTCGCGTAGCTGCCGCCCGCGGCAGTCAGCGCATCGAGCGCTGTCGCCAGCACGAGCGGATAGTTCGCGTTCCGCGCGTTGATCGCGAGCTTGCCGTCCGTGCCGCGCTGCGCTGTGAGCTCCGGCGGGAGTGCCGGCGTCTCCAAGTCGAAAGGCTGACGCAGCTCGATCGCGATGCGCTCCCGCAGACGCCGCAGCGCGCGCAGGCGGTTCTCCTGCGTGGAGCGCGACTCCTGGCCGTGGGCGCTCAGCCCGCTGGGCTCGTGGTGCAGCCGGACGGCCGTCTCCACCTTGTTCCGGCGCTGGCCGCCGGGGCCGCTCGCCCGGTAGCGCTCCTCACGGCACTGCCGGAGCAGCGCCGTGTCATCGAGGCGAAGCCAGTCGTTCCGGCGCTGAGTCGCGGTCGCCATCTCGATTCCAATTGTAGCGGTGCGTTCCATCAGCCGATCATGGTTGGTAGGAGCCATGGTGACCCGCACCGCTTCTCGATCCGCTGCCATCCCAGCCGGCCTCGCGATCTTCGTCGCCGGCGTGCTCCTGATCGATGTCATCGGCCTCGCGACCGTCGTCGCGGTGATGTGGCGCGGGCATATCGTCGGCGACTGGATCTCGTTCTACACCGGCGGCACGCTGGTTCGCACCGGCCACGCCTCGCACCTGTACGACCCGGAGGCGCAGGCCGCGCTCCAGCGACAGCTCTTCCACGGCACGAACCCGATGGGCTACCCGCTGCCGGCGTACGTCGCGCTTGCGATCGCGCCGCTGACGAAGCTTTCGTTCGCCGCCAGCTTCCTGGTCTGGCTGCTGGTGAACGTGGCGCTTGTCGCCGTGCTGCTGCGCCTGAGCTGGCGCTGGCTCGAGAGCGTCCCCGTGCCGCTGCGCGCCGTCTTCCTCGTCTGCGCGCTCTCGATCACAGCGCTCGAGGTGCTGATGCAGGGCCAGGTGGATCTGTTCGTCTTCGCCGGTTTCGCAGGATGCTATGCGCTGCTGCGCGCCGAGCGGCCGTTCACGGCCGGGTCGGTGCTCGCGCTGGCGCTCTGCAAGCCGCACCTGGCGGCGGCTGGCGTGCTGCTGCTGCTCGTGAAGGGTCAGTACCGCGCGCTCGCCGGGCTGGCGACAGTTGGCGTGCCGCTGCTCATCGCGCCGGCGTTGCTGTTCGGCCCGCACCTGCTGATCGATCAGGCGCGGCTCGTGCTGTCGTACACGCACACGGCGAACAGCTACGACGTGAGCGCGGCGATGATGATCAATATCCGCGGCACCGTGACCAGCCTCACCGGCTCGTCGAACGTGTTGCTCTGGCTGCCGTTGCTGACGCTGATCGCGAGCGTGGCGCTGTATGTCGCTGTGCGCGTCTGGCGAGAGCGTCCGGCGCTGCACGCGCAGTCGTGGGCGCTGGCGTTCACGCTGCCGCTGCTGTATTCGCCGCACGTGCACGTCCAGAGCCTCGTGCTGCTCATCGGCGCGGCGGGGCTCTACCTGCTCGATAGCCAGTCGAGCGCCCGGCCGGTCGACAACGTCAAGTTCGTACTCTACCCGCTCGTCGCAGTGACGATGCTCTGGTCGCTCAGCCTCTGGGGCGTCTCGCTCATGGCGCTGCTCGTCATGGCGTCGTACTCGCTGTTCGTGCGGCGCTGGCCGGAGCCTGCGGCGGCGCTGGAGCGGCTGCCGGACCGGTCCGAGCTCGCGCTGGCCTCCTGACCTCCCGCTTGCCAGCCGGCGCTCCCGCGCCTAGAGTCACACCATGCGGACCTGGTTCATCAGCGCTCTTGTGTTAGCGCTCGTGGGCGCCGGAGCGCTTGCGGTGCGCTCGACTGCGTTCTTCCCGGCACTGGCGCGGCAGCGCCACGCCATCGAGCCGGGCCCGGCCGTCGCGGCGTCTGGCCGGCGTCTGGGCCCAGTTGGAGCGGTGCTCACGGCCGGCCGATCATGATTGTGGCGATATGAATTCAGCACCGGCCCGGCTCGACGACCGACGAGCGACGCGTCTGTTCGTAGCGTGTGTGCTCTGCGTTGCCATCGCAGCAACCGCAACGGCGGGCGTGCTCGTTTCGAGCGGACGGGTGACCAACGACTGGACGTCGTTCTATGCTGCAGGCGAGCTGGTGCGGACGGGACACGCCAGCGAGCTCTACGATGCCTCGGCGCAGGCGGCGGTCCAGCACCGTCTCGCCGGCCCGGACATCAACGTCACGGGCTATCCGCTGCCAACGTTCGCGGCGTGCCTCTTCTCGCTGCTCTCGCTCGTTTCGCTCAGAACGAGCTACGTCCTCTGGTTGGCGATCAACCTCGCCCTGATCAGCATGCTCCTGGGGCTGTCCTGGCGCTGGCTTGCCGGCATGCCGCGGTCGTTGCGCTCGGTCTTCTTGCTCTGCGCGCTCGTGCTGACGCTCCGATCGCTGCTGCTAGGTCAGGTCGATCTCTTTGTGCTCGCCGGCCTCATCGGCTGCTACGCGATGCTGCGTTCCAAGCGGCCGGTGGCTGCGGGGCTCATCCTTTCGATTGGGTTATTCAAGCCACATCTCATCGCGGCGGCCGTCTTGCTCCTTCTCATGAAGCGGGAGTGGCGGGCGCTCGGTGGGTTCACCGCAGCGGGAGGCCCTCTGCTCGTCGTGCCACCGCTTATCGGCGGGCCGCGCCTGTTTATCGATCAGCTGCACGCGCTGGTTTCGTTCAACGGCTCTGGGAACGGCTCGCGGCTCATGATCAACATCCGCGCCGCCGTCGAGACGCTCACCGGCTCAACGAACGTGTGGCTCTGGATGCCGCTGCTGGTGTTGATCGCGGCGGTCGCCCTGTACGTCGCGGTGCGCGTCTGGAGCGGTCGGTCGCTGCTCCATCCGCAGTCGTGGGCGCTGGCGTTCGCGCTGCCGCTGCTCTATTCGCCGCACGTTCACATGCAGAGTCTAGTGCTGCTCGTGCCGGCAGCGGGTCTTTACCTGCTCGCAAGCCAGTGGAGCGCGCGGCCGATCGTGGACATCAAGTACGTGCTCTACGGCCTCGTTGTCGTGACGTTGCTTTGGGCGCTGACCTACGCGGGATTTGCGCTCATGATCCTGCCCATCATGACCGCGTACACGGCCTTCTCGCTCCGCTGGCCGGAGCCCGCGGCAGCGCTGGAGCGGCTGCCGGACCGGGGCGAGCTCGCGCTGGCCTCCTGATCTAGAAGCGCCGCCGTGATACACTCCCTGCGCATCATCTTCAGGGAGGGTCAGTATCACGGTCGGCAAGTTCACAGAGTTCTTCGAGCACCCCGGCGACACTATCGCGTTCGACGAAGCGTGGCCGTAGCGAAACGAACGGCCGGCCCGGCTCGCCCGAGGCGTCCCCTTACCCCCGCGCGCATCATCGCGCTGCTGGACGCGGCCTACGGCACGCTGCCCTGGCGCCCTCACGGCGACCCGATGGCGGAGCTGGTGCTCACACTCCTCTCGCAGAATACGTCCGATACCAACTCCGGCCGCGCGTTCATCCGCCTGCTCGACGCCTTCCCTGACTGGCACTCGATCCTCGACGCGGACGTGAAGGCGATCGAGCGCGCGATCCAGCCGGGCGGCCTCGCGCCGACAAAGGCGCCGAGGCTGCAGGCGATGCTGCGCGAGATCTACAGCCGCCGCGCCCAGGCGGGCGCCCGTCCGGGCGGCTCGTTCGACCTGTCGTTTCTCAAGGAGATGCCGATGGACGACGCGCGCGCGTGGCTGCGCAGCCTGCCCGGCGTCGGGCCGAAGACCGTGGCCTGCGTGCTGCTGTTCGCGCTCGGCCGGCCCGCGCTGCCCGTCGACACGCACGTGCACCGCGTCGCGATGCGCCTCGGGCTCGTGCCGGAGAAGACGAGCGCGGAGCGCGCGCACGAGCTGCTCGAGGCGATGCTGCATCCGGAGCAGGTGTACCCGTTCCATATCCAGCTCATCAAGCACGGCCGTCGCACCTGCACGGCCCAGCGCCCCAAGTGCCCGCAGTGCCCGCTGCGCCAGGGCTGCCCCTCCGCTGCGCTGTTGTCACCCTGAGCGAAGCGAAGGGCCTGGTCCCTCGAGATCAAACAGTCCGACCTTCGCCATCACCCCTCTCCCGCGACGAGGGAGAGGGGTGATGGCGGTGAGGGAGTCCTGCTCCTTGCTACAAGTGCAACGCCATGTTCGGCCCGAAGGCGTCGCGACTCGTCTCGCGAAAGCCACGGCTCCTGTAAAAGCCGATCGAGTCCTTCCAGAAGCCCGTTTCGAGGACGACCTGCCGGCAGCCGTTCGAACGCGCCTGCTCGATCAGCCGCTCGAGCAATGCGCTTGCGATGCCCTTGCGGCGATGCTCCTTCTTCACCGACATCCGCATGACGCGCCCAAAACCGCCGCCCTCATAGATCAGCGCGCCCGTGCCCACCACCTCCGCGCCCAGCTCTGCCACCAAGAATGTCTCGTTTCCGTAGCTTGACGCGATGTCGTCGAGGTCCGGGTTGAATGCTTCATGCACGATGCCGAAATGCTCGCCGAGCCCCTCTAGGATCAGCCGGCGTGCCGCGGCCTGATCGCCCGCCTCAAACGGCCGGATCAGTAGCGTATCCATTTCCATACGTCACCCTGAGCGCAGCGACCTGTCCGCCTCAGGAGGAAGGGTCTGGCCCCTCGCGATCAACCGCCCAACGCTGCCTCCTCCGCGGTGAGGGCCATCACCCCTTCTCCGCCAGCACCATCATGCGCGGGCTGTGCATCGACAGCTCGCTGCCGTCGAAGTTGCCCCACGTGCGCACGACGCGCAGTTCGGCCTTCGCCAGCATCGCCGCGAACTCCGTGAACGTGTACAGACGCAACGAGTGGAACGCCTTGCGCCGCTTGCCGTCAGGGTCCACGTAGATCCAGTCGACGTTGGTGCGGCCCGTGAGCACATCATAGCGTCGGAGCTCCATTGACAGCGCGCCGTCCGGCCGCTCGTTCGCATCGCTCTCGCGGAACCTGGCCATCAGCCCGTCATGGTTGATCGTATCGATGAAGAAGCGCCCGCCGGGCCGCAGCGTCCGCGCCACGCCGTCCAGCACGCGCTGGTCCTCTGACTGCTCGTCGAAGTAGCCGAACGCTGTGAAACAGTTGATCACCGCGTCGAATCGATTGCGTCCCGGCACGTCGCGCATGTCGGCGCGGAGCCACTCGACCTGTACGCCGGTCGCCCGCGCCGCCGCCTTCGCGAGGCGGATGTGGTAGGCCGAGAGATCGAGCCCTGTCACGCGATAGCCGCGCAGCGCCAGACGCACGGCGTGCCGTCCATGGCCGCAACACAGGTCGAGGACTCGCGCGCCCTTCGGTAGCTCAAGGGCGCGGTCGATGAAGTCGACCTGCGCCTCCGCCTGCCGCGCCCGATCCTCGTCGCTGAATATGCCGCGCGGGCCGCCGACGTAGAAGTAGTCGTAGTAATCCCGCACGAAGAGCGTCTCGTACCAGGGCTTGCGCGTGGCCATGTCGTCCTCCTTCCGAAAAGCAACCGGCCCGCTCCTTGAGGCAGCGGGCCGGTTCGTGTGCGCTTCGTCGACGCGCGATCAGCCGCCCGCTGCCCTCCGGCACAGGCCTACCAGTGTCAGTCGCATGATGGCGCGGTCGATCATGGTGCCCCTTGATAGCAGACGGGCGTGAGCGCTGTCAACGCTTCTGTTATACTTCGCCATCATCTCGATCCGAGGACACCCGTGCTGCGCATCGGCATCATTAACGTCACCGGCTACATGGGAGCCGAAGCGGCTCGCATTCTGCACAGCCATCCCGAGGTGGAGCTCACCTCCGTCACCGGGCGCAGCGCCGCCGGCAAGCCGCTCGGCGAGGTCTTCCCGCATCTCGCGCCCATCGGCCTCACCGTGCAGGAGGATCTGGGCGACGTCGATGCCATCGTCTCCGCGCTGCCCCACGCCGCGAGCACCGAGACGCTCCTTCCCTACATCAAGCGCGGGCTGCCCATCGTCGACCTGAGCGCCGACTTCCGCCTGCGGAACGCCTCGGACTACGAGGCGTGGTACGGGCCCCATCCGGCGCCGCAGCTGCTGGCGAAAGCCGTCATGGGCATCCCGGAGCTGCACAGGGACGAGATTCCGGGCGCGAAGCTCGTCGCGGCGGCCGGCTGCCACTCGACGGCGGCTATTCTCGCGCTGGCGCCGTTGATCAAGCACGGCCTCGTCGAGCCGGACGTCATCGCTGACAGCAAGACCGGCATCTCCGGCGCCGGCCGCACGCTTGGACTGACGTACCACTTCTCGGAAGCGAACGAGGACGTCGCGGCCTACGCGCTCGGCGGCCATCGACAGCTCCCGGAGATCACGCAGGAGCTGGGCGCGCTCTGGGAGGCGCCGCCGCCCCGCGTGACCTTCGTGCCACACCTCATTCCGATGACGCGCGGCATTCTCGTGACCTGCTACGCCACGGCGCGCGACGAGGTGCCATCGACGGACGCGCTGCGCTCGCTGTACACGAAATTCTACGAGAGCTCGCCGTTCGTTCGCGTCGCCGATCAGCCGCCCTCGACGAAGCAGACGCTGGGCAGCAACGCCTGTCTGTTGTATCCGGCGATCGATCCGCGCACGAAGCGGATCGTCGTCGTGAGCGCGCTCGACAACTTGATGAAGGGCGGCGCGGGCCAGGGCGTGCAGTGCCTAAATCTCATGCTCGGGCTGCCCGAAGCCGCCGGTCTGGACCGCCTCGCGCTCTACCCGTAGCGCATGTCTCACGCGATGTTGAACCGGCTTCGTTCCACGGTGGGACTCGCGTTGGAGCTGATCTTAGTGGGATTGGTTGCCACGCTCTTTGGCTGGACGACTCTAGCTCTGTCGCCAACGCAACAGACCGCATGGATCTTGTTAGGGGCATCGGCAGGCCTCGTCGCAGCAGGGGGCTTCTTGGCTGTCCGCCATGCGAGAATTGGACTTGCATTCTTGGCTGCTGGGGCCGGCCCGGTGATCGGTATGTATCTGCTTATCCTGCTGGTGCGCAGAAGCTAATGGAAGCGCCTCTGGTCGACGTGCCGGGCGGCGGCCTGACCACGTCGCAGGGGTTCCTCGCCGGCGCAACGCACGCCGGCATCAAGTACCCCGACCCGGACCGGCTCGATCTCGCGCTGTTGCTCTCGGAGCGGCCGTGCGTGGCGGCGGGCATGTTCACGCAGAACGCCTTCCGCGGGCCGCCCGTGCTGATCTGCGAGCGCCATCTCGCGAACGGCCGCGCGCAGGCGGTCATCGCGAACAGCGGCATCTCGAACTCGCTCTTTGGCGACGAAGGTATGCGCTTCGCCGAAGAGATGGCAGCGCTGGCGGCCGCCAAGCTCGGCGTCGCGGCCGAGGATGTTCTCGTCAGTAGCACGGGGGTCACGGGCTGGCGGCTGCCCGTCGAGCGCATGCGGGAGGCTCTGCCGAAGATCGAGCTGTCGCGCGACGGCGGCGAGTCGTTCGCGCGGGCGATCATGACGACGGATACCTTCCCGAAGCAAGCCGCTCTACGCTTCGAGTGGAACGGCGCGACGTACGCCGTCGGCGGCTGCGCAAAGGGCTCGGGCATGATCCACCCCAACATGGCGACCATGCTCGCCTTCATGACGACGGACGCGCCGGTCGCGCCCTCGGTTATCCGCTCGCTGCTGCGGGACGCCGTCGCTGACTCGTTCAATATGCTCAGCATCGACGGTGACACGAGCCCGAACGACACCGTCGTGCTGCTCGCGAACGGCGCGGCGGGCGGCGAAACGATCGGCTCCGGCCACGCCGCGCTGCCGTTGCTGCGCGCCGCCGTCACGCACGTCGCGGTTTCGCTCACGCGACAGCTCGCCCGCGACGGCGAAGGTGCCGGCAAGCTCATCGTCGTGCGTGTGGACGGCGCGGCGAGCATCGACGACGCGCGTCGTGCGGCGCGCACGATCGTGCTGTCGCCGCTCGTGAAGACGGCGGTATACGGCAACGATCCGAACTGGGGCCGGGTCCTCGTCGCGCTCGGCTACAGCGGCGCGCAGGTGCGCGAGCGCGACGTCTCGCTCTCGCTCCAGGGCGTCGAGGTGTTCCGCGGCGGCGCGCAGCCGTTCGATGAGGCCGGCCTCAGCGCTGCGCTGACGCAGGAGGAGGTGCGCATCGAGCTGCAGCTCGGCGCTGGCGACGCGTCGGCCACCGCCTACGGCTGCGACCTGACGCCGGACTACGTGCGCATCAACAGCGAGTACGCGACGTGACTATTGTCATTCCGAGCGAACCGAGGATTCTGATCCCTCGTGAGAAGACCCACGGACGGGCGTTAGCTGATGTAGGGGCGGCCTTTAGGCCACCCGCCGCGCGTCAACATTCGCTGACCTTTGCCAGAGGCGGCGACGCGGGGACCCTAAAGGCTTCGCCTACACTGCTTGAGAAATGACCGAACTCATCTCCGTCATCAAGCTAGGCGGCTCCACGCTCGGCCAGCACGATACGTCGCTGGACGACATCGCGGCGCTGCAGGCGGAGGGCCGTCGATTCGTCGTCGTGCACGGCGGCGGGGCGACGATCTCGCAGTGGCTCGACCGCGCCGGCGTCGAGTCGAAGTTCGTGCGCGGCCTGCGCGCGACGGACGCCACTGCGCTCGAGATCGTCGTCGCCGTGCTCGCGGGGCTTGTGAACAAGCAGCTCGTCGCGGAGCTACAGGCGCGCGGCGCGGACGCGCTGGGCCTCTCGGGTGCCGATGGCGCGCTGCTGCGCGCGCGGCGCTACGATCCCGAGCTGGGCTTCGTTGGCGAGATCACGGATGTCGACGCCGGTTCGCTCAGCGCGATGGCGGAGCACGTGATCGTCGTTCTGGCGCCGATCGCGCTGGAGGGCGATGGGCCACAGCTGCTCAACCTCAACGCCGACACGGCGGCCGGAGATGTCGCCGTGGCGTTACAAGCGGAACGCCTCGTTTTTCTCACCGACGTGGCCGGCGTGAAGGACGCTGAGGGGAACGTGCAGCCGGCGCTCGGACCTAAGGTGGCGAAGGAGCTGATCGGGAGCGGCGCGGTCGCGGGCGGGATGGTGCCCAAGGTGGAGGCCGGCCTTCGCGCCGCGGCTGCAGGTGTCGAGACCTGCGTGGTAGATGGCCGGGAGGCGGGGGCGCTGCGCCGGGCTGTCGCGGGCGAGGCCATCGGGACGCGGATCGCCTAGATAACCGCGAGATGCCATCGACTTCATTCGCGGGGCTGGCCTCGTCATCGTCGGATGCCCTCTTTCAGGCGCGGTAGCGGCGACAACAACAGCCAGAGGCCTGCCAAATTGATCCCGGCGCAAGAGATGAGCAGTCCGGCCCGCACGCCGATGAAACCCGCCGCGATACCGGCGACGAGCGCTCCAAGCGGCCGAAGGCCTTGGCTGGCGAATAGGAAGACCGCATTCACTCGACCCAACTGCTCGTCCGGGGTAATCGACTGTCTTATGCTGATTGCCTGAATGTTGTGCACGGTCCAGAATGTGTCCCCCAGGCATTGCTCGGAGAGCAGCATCGCCAGGGCGAGCCACGCTGGACCGCCGGCGAGGGGCGTCAGAAACGAAAGGCCCGCTGCCACTGTGTACGAGGCAACGACGCTGCGCCCAAGCCCGAGACGTCGCGCCGTCGCTCCGGCGAGCCACGCGCCAGCAAGAGATCCGATACCGCCCGAGCCCAGCAGAAGACCAAGCGTGAACGCGGAGAAGCCAAGTCCTTCAATCACCCACAGCCCGTACAGCGTGACGATGAAGCCGCTGAAGAAGCTGTACGTGGCGACCATCCCCAGAATTGCGCGCAAGACGGGTTGAACTGTGACAGCTCGGAATCCTTCGGACGCCTCCGTGAGTGCGGAACGCCGTTGCGGCCGCTTGTTGCTAGCCGGGCTCGGTATGCGGCGGAGGAACAGACCCGACAGGAGAAACGTGATCGCATCGACAAAGACCGCCACCGGTCCGCCCACGCTCTGAACGATGCCACCTCCGATCGCCGGGCTTACGGTCGACGTTACCGATTCGCTCATGCCGAGGCTGCTGTTGGCATCTATCAGACGATCACGAGGTACAAGGACGGGCAGCACCGAGCGGAAGGCGACGTTGAACATCACCGTCAGGCAACCGGTGATGAACGAGACGGCGTAGAGCTGCTCGATGCGCAGACTGCCGGCGAGCGCCGCGATGGGCACCGTCATCAGCACCGCGAACCGTCCAAGATCAGCCGTGACCATGACAGGAACGCGTGGCAAGCGGTCTACCCACACGCCTGCGGCGAGAGCGAACAAGAGTACCGGGACGCTCGTGGCGGCCGCGAGGATCCCCATCTCGGCCGGCGTCGCGTCAAGATATATGAGAGCGGTCAGCGACAGCGCCCCGAACATCGTGCCGAAGTTCGAGATGGTGTTCGCCACCCATAGCTTGAGGAAAGTCGGGTTGTGCAGAAGGTTCATCGCGCACCTCAAAAGAAAAAGCCACGGGTGGTTGCCCGTGGCTCAGGTGCGCCGAATCATCTACCTACTGTTTAGGCACACTCCGTCTCACCAAGCCAGCGGGCCGTGCGTTGCGGTGCTCGAGAAGGACCAAGCACAACATGAAACCGAGACCTCCCTGACTGCCGGTGCTGCCAGTCGTTGCGGGACAAGCGCCCCGCGTCTGGTTAGATTGAACGACAAGCTCGATGTCCCTGTCAACCAGCCCTGAGCCGCGCGCGGATTCCTGAATAAGATGTCAGATTGAAAGGGATTCTAGCAGGTGCTAGAATAACTCCGCTACTGGAACTCCGCCACTATCTGTCCCCGCCGCAGACTGGAGGACCATCTCATGGTCAAGCCCGAAATGCTACAAGAGCTGCGCAAGGAAACCGCCGGCGAAGACCTCGATCTCTCTTGGATCGATAAGCCCGCCGCGCAGCGCGGCCTCCGCGTCACGCCCGGCAAGCGCGGCCTCACGCTCGAGGACATCAGCGTCGGCTCGTACGGCAACCCGCCCGAGACAACGCGCAACCAGAGCGGCCGCATGCGCGGCTCCGCTCCCCGGCCGGATGCGCAGCAGCTCGCGGCGCACTGGCTGATCAAGTCGGAGTCGTGGTCCGACTCCGCGATGATGCTCTACGAAGAAGCGCTGCAGCGCCAGTGGTCGTCGGCGACCGACGTGCCGTGGGAAGACATGCCGGAGCTCGACGAAGACCTCGAGCTCGCGATGTCGCAGCTCTGCACGTTCCTGACGCAGGTCGAGTTCATCGCCGGCGACGTGCCCGGCAAGTTCGCGCCGAGCATCAGCGCCGATCACTTCGAGATCGGCCTCTTTCTCGCGTCGCAGATCATGGACGAAGCGCGCCACCTCGATGTTTTCCGCAAGCGCGCGCTCGCGAACGGCATCGGCCTGCTGCAGGCGGGCCCCGGGGCCGTCGGTCTGCTGACAGCGGAGTCGTTCGTCGACATGACGGCGAGCCTCCATCTCGTCGGCGAAGGCTTCGTGCAGTCGCTCTTCCGCATGGGCGAGATGATCGCGCACAGTGAGGTCGACAAGAAGATCTTCCGGCTCGCTGCGCAGGACGAGAGCCGCCATGTCGCGTTCGGCGTGATGCACATGAAGCACCTGCTCGACACAGAGCCGGAGCGCAAGGAGGAAGTACACACGTACCTAGACCGCATGGAGGGCCTCGTCGGCACGACGCCGAACCAGTCCGGCCTCACCGGCGGCGGCGACACAACCGAGGCGTTGGCGATCCTGCTCGGGGGCGGCAAGAGCGAGGCGCAGCTGAACGACGGCTACAACAAGCTCCTGGCCGTGCGACGCCGGCAGTTCAACGAATACGTGCATCGGCTCGACGTCGTCGGTCTAGGCGATCGGCGGCTGCGCATGCACCCGCGTGCGCAGGCGTTCCTCGATCCGCCCCGCAACTAGCGCCACTCTGTCATCCTGAGCCGAGTGGGGCGGGGAAAGAGAAGGCGGCAGCGGGGTGGAGGGCGAAGGATCTGTCGGTGCTTGAACTAACGTCTATATTGCGCTGTTAGTAGAGAAAAGGAAGATCATGGCTGAAGCCGCTACCGCCACCCGAGTCGACCTCGCCCGCCAGTACCTCGCCTTCCAGCGCGAGAACAAGGTCGATGATCTGGTCACGCTGATGGCGGACGATGTCGTCCTGTCGCTGCCGATGCTGGGCGATTTCTCGGGCAAGGCGGCTGTCGGGCAGCAGCTCAAGAGCCGTCCGATGGGGGGCCGCGCCGACGTGCAGTGGCTCGAGCCTGAAGAAGAGGGCGATACCGTCAACCTCGCCGCGACGGGTGGCCGCTTCGGCGCGCTCCGTGTCGTCCTGACGTTCAACGACGCCAACAAGGTCTCGAAGGTCAACGTCGCGCTCGGTTCCGGCGGAGGCTACGGCTTCCAGCCGCCGCCGCTGAACATGGGCTGGGCGAAGGCGCCCACGGAGCGCCCGCCGCGCCCGACGATCACCGGCCCTGAGGGCTTCACGCTGCGCATGGCCGACTACGGCTCCTACGGCTGGGCGCCTGACCACTGGCCCTACCAGAACGATACTCCGCGCGGCGCCTGGCCCGCGCCCCCGGACAACCGCGGCCTGCCCGCGCCCTACACGATCTACGAGAAGGCCGAGGTCTGGGCGGAGAACTCCGCCGATCTCTACGAAGCGGCGATCCGCGAGCGCTGGGCGCCCGCGACCGATATCTCCTGGGGCTCCATCGAGCCGCTGCCGGACCACATCGAGCTGTCGCTCGATCAAATCTTCACCAACCTCTCGGAAGTGCAGTACAACTCGAACCAGGTGCTGATGGGCTGGCTGAAGGACATCTCGTACGGCTACCACGAGGTGAAGCTCTACCTGGCGACGCAGGTGTTCGAGCAGGCCCGCCACTGCGAGGCGTTCCGCAAGCGCGCGCTCGCGAACGGCGGCGGCCTGGGCGTGCAGACGCCGGGCTTCATGCACCGCACCGTCTACGCCGCCTTCAAGTTCACCGAGTACGTCTGCTACGTGAACATCCTGCGCGCGTCGCTTATGCTGGGCCTCTGCGAGTGGGGTGACAAGCTCGGTCGCTCGCAGGCGGACCGCCAGCTCTTCGAGAACACGGCGAACGACCTGCGCCGGCATCTCGCCTACGGCGTCGATCACCTGAAGTTCTACATCCGCCACGGCGAGGAAGACAGCCTCGATCGCGTCACGACGTGGCTCAACCGCGGCGAGGCGATGATGGCCGCCGACCTCCGGCGGGATACCGCTCTGCGCGAAGCGATGATCCTCGCTCTCGGCGACACCGTGGCGGAAGGCAAAGAGCGGCTGAAGGAGCTGCGCGCGCACCAGCTCCAACGCTATCTGCAGACGCTAGAGACCGCGACGATCTACGATCGCGGCAACAAGCTCATTCCCGCGTTCAAGGACGTTCTCGAGAGCCCGTAGCCCGAGCCCCGCCGCACCTCGTTCCGAAGGCCGCCCGTTTGGGCGGCCTTCGCGTCTGTGCTGACCGCCCTACATCCATTCCCTCACAGATGCTCCAGGTCTGCTGTCTGGTAGACTTGGCGCGTGGCTTCCGAGAGGATCGGCCAGACACTTCGGCTGAGCGACGGCCGGGTGCTCGGGTATGCCGAGTACGGAGACCGCGACGGCAAGCCGCTCTTCTACTTCCACGGCTCCCCGGGCTCGCGCGTCGAAGCGCACCTCATCGACGGGCCCGCGCGGCGACGGGGCGTCCGAGTGCTGGGGTTCGACCGGCCGGGCTTCGGACTGTCGGACTTCAAGTCCGGCCGCAGGATCCTCGACTGGCCTGACGACGTCGTCGAGGCGGCCGATGCCCTCGGCATCGAGCGGCTTGCCGTGCTGGGCCTCTCCGCCGGCGGCCCGCACGTGGCGGCATGCGCGCTGAGGATCCCGCAGCGCTTGACGGCAGCGGCCATCGTAAGCGGTGTCGGCCCGTTCGACGCGCCACACGCGACCAGGGGGATGATGCGGTGGCTCCGCGCGCTGATGAGGCTCGCCCGCGCTTCGCCCTGGTTTGTCCGGCCGGTGATGTGGCTGTTGAACCAGGTAACGCGGCATCTTGCCGGCCCATCCATCTGGCTCCAAAGCCGCTGGTCCCCTCCGTCCGACAGGGCTCTGATCGCTCAGCCGGAGTTCAGGGCGTTCGCCGTGCAGAATGTCGCGGAGCCGTTCCGTCATGGAAGCCGCGGCGCCGCCTGGGAGCTAACGCTTCTGGCCCGACCCTGGGGGTTTCGCCTTGAAGAGATCACCATGGAGATCCACCTCTGGCAGGGAGAAGCAGACGTGATGGTGCCGCCGTCCATGGGCCGCTACCAGGCTCAGGCGATCCCAACTGTCACGCCAGGTTCTATCCCGGCGGCGGCCACCTCCTCCTGGTAGAGCGCATCGAGGAGATCCTCGACGCACTGTTCCCTTAGCGGCGTTCGGCATCGGCCAACCCGCGAACCGTCTCTGGAAGGTCCGTGCGTCCTCAGCTTTGGAAGACTCTACCGGCCGCCAGCGGGCACGCGCTCTTCGAGGAGGGCACGCACGCGACGCGCTTCCCACAGGTGCTCGAGGTCGTGCTGGCTCTGCTCGCGCGCGAGACGCGCGATCGTAACGGGTCCCAGGTAGGGGTGGATGCCGCTGCGCTCCCACTCATCTTCCGCGAGCTGCCAGAGCAGACTGACCGAACGGGAGCGCAGCCGCTCGAGCTCCTCCAGCGATTCGTATACGTCGCTGTCGCGGTAGTCGCGGTCGAGCAGCAGGCCGTCCGCGTCGAACGCGGTGACGCACGGAACGTCCTCGAGCGCGATCGTCTCCAGTGTGCGCAGGAAGTGCGCCTCGCAGTCGCGCAGGTGCGCGGCGATCTCTTTCAGACAGAGCCCGTCGTCTGATGGCCGCCAACGGAAGTCGTCTTCGTCGAGGCCCCAGAGCTGCGACTCGAGCTCGTGCGCGGTCTCGCGTAGCGCCTTCAGGAGCCAGCGCGACTCGTCATACTCAGGGACGGGCCGGGTCGACATGGGAGATCGGCGCTATTGTACCATGCTGTGCTACTAGCACCTTCACCGAGAGAAGCTCGATGCTCGAAGCTGGAGGCTCGACGGATGACGATCGGTAGTGCAGCCCGCTTCCAGACCCCAGCGGCCGCCGCGACGTCGTTCGAGAGCTTGCTGCAGCGCGTCCGGCGCTGTGCCGCCTGCGCATCGATGCGCCACGTCCACGTCCTGAGCGCGGCGAACGGCCCGCTCGATGCCGATGTCCTCTTCGTCGCCGAGGCGCCGGGCCGCCTGGGCGCGGCCCGCACCGGCGTGCCGCTGACCTCCGACGTGGCGGGCCGCCGCTTCGATGCCTTCCTTGCCGTCGCCGGCCTGCGCCGCGAGTGCGTCTTCGTCACGAACGCGGTGCTCTGCAATCCGCTTACCGATCGCGGGTTGAACCGCCGGCCGGCGGCGCGAGAAGTCGCCGCATGCCGGGACTTTTTCGCCGAGCAGCTCCGGATCGTGCGCGCGCCGTTGATCGTCACGCTCGGCGTGGTCGCCCTCGATGCGTTGCGCGCGATCGAACCGCACGGCGCGGTGCTGCGTCGCGATGTCGCGCAGCCGCGCCCGTGGGCGGGCCGGACGCTCGTGCCGCTCTACCACCCCAGCATCCAATCGACGCTCCATCGCCCGCACGAGCAACAGCTCGCGGACTGGCGGAGCTTGGGGAAGCTGGCCAGCGCCGAGCTGCGCGCGGCGGAGCGCAACTGAAGCTCCCACGTCTCGCATCCAGACTCCAGCTTCCAGGTTCTAGCCTCCAGCCTCCGGCTTCCCTACGATGTCCCTGCATGAACCTCGATGCGCTGCCCCAGACGGTGCTGCTGATCATGGCCGAGTTCAGCGTCGGCACGCTCGTCGCCGTGCTCGTCGCCGATGCGCGTGGCATGGTCGTCGCGGGGTTCGTCAAGCTCTCGGCGGTGCTAGTCGTGGCGGGCGCTGCGCTCACGCTGCTCGCTTCCTTCAGCGCGAGCGGCGCCGATCCCGAGGGCTACCATCTGCACGCCGGCCTGTACGGAGCCGTGCGGGGCGTCTTTGTCGCCTTCCTCGTGATCGCGCTCGCGTACGCGCTTGCGGTCCTGCGCGGCAGACGGGAGGTCTCGCTGGCCGTCGGCGCGTTCGCAACGATCGTGGGTGTCGCCGGCCTGGGCGTGCTCGCGTACCAGGTCAGCCCGCCGACCTGGGGCTTTCCCGGCCCGATGCTGAGCCTGCTCGCCGGCGCGCTCGCGCTCGGCTTCGTCACCGAGGCGATGGTGCTGGGCCACTGGTATCTCGTCTCGCCCAAGCTGCCGGGTAAGCCGCTCGAAGAGCTGACGTTCTTGCTGCTCGCCGCCCTGCTGCTCCAGGCCGCCCTGCTCGTGCTGAACGCCACGATCCCCGCTCGCGACGTTCCCCATAGCAGCGCCATCCTCGCGGGCAGCCTCGGCTCGAACCCGGCGTTCTGGCTGCGCATCAGCGTCGGGCTCGTCTTTCCTATCGTGCTCGCCTACATGGCGTGGCAGTCGAGCAAGGAGCGCGCGATGATGTCGGCGACAGGCTTGCTCTACATCGCTGTCGGCGCCGTCTTCGTGGGCGAGCTGCTCGCGCGCGGCATCCTGTTCGTTACAGCGGCGCCGGTCTAGCTCAGCGCATCGGAGGTAAGAAAGGAGCTCCCCGCCCAAGGCGGGGAGTTCCTTTAGCATTCGTGCCTTCTCGGCGCTACGGCGCTGAGTAGGCGCAGTTGTGGTTGTACTGTTTCACCGCGGCCAGGATGTCCGCCACCGTTTGCTGACCGTCCGGAGCGCCCAGGTTCCAGACCTGGCCGCCCGGCACAGCCGTCCTGTCGGTTGCCCTTGTGTACAACACGTGGCCCTGGCCCTTGCCGTACTGGCCGACCACCTTCAGGATGTCCGCCACCGTCTGGAAGTTCGGCGTGTTGGTCTTCTCAGGGTTGAAGTAGTCATTCGGATTGTACGGGTCGCGGTTGCCGCCCATGCCCTGACTGGACAGCAGCTCCTGCGAGTCGGCGCAGCCGTCTCGGTCGCTGTCGTACATCTGAGCGGCCGTCAGGCCCTTCTCAGTACGCAGCTCCACGATGGTGATCTGGCCGTTGACCGCACCGCCGCTGGGCGTGCCGTTCTGGCAGTTCGTCAGGGTCTGGTTCAGGTAGATCTGGAACGAGCCGGCGCCGGTATGCAGATCGATCGTCGAGCTGCCATACACGTTGCCGAACGCCCCTCCGCCGAAGCCGGCGAAGCAGCCGCCCAGGTGTACCTGGTTCGCAACGGTATCGACGTAGTTGTGCGTCGTATCGCCCGGTGCGACGACCGGGTACGTCGCGGGGTCGATACCGGTGTAGACGTAGCGCGATGCCGCGCAGGGCAGTGTGGGACAGCTGCCTGCAGTGGCGTCCGAGCACCAGGCCGGTGTGCCTGGGTTCGGCAGACAGCCGGCGGGTGGCTGGCCCGACTTGCCGTCGCCGCACATCTCGTCATTCGCTGGCGGACAGGTGTTATTCCCGCCTGCCAGGGTGCTATTCACCGTGGTCACCGTGCTGTCCGAGTAGCAGCCCAGACGGATCGACAGCGGCTGCGAGGACCCGGACTTGGTCTGGTTGAACGAGCCGATGCAGCGGAAGTACTGTCCGTTGCCGTTGCCGCAGGTGTTTCCGATGATCTGCACGAACGTGCAGCCGGTCGCGTTGCTGCCGCTGCCGGCGCCGTTGGTGTTGTGGACGATCGTCGTCGTCAGGGAGATCGTGCTGGTGAAGTTCATGTCACAGTCGTACGGGTTGAACGGGTCCATGCCGCTCACGGGGTTGCTCGTGGCGTCCCACGTGTAGCTCGGCGGGTAGGTGAGCGGGACCGAGGGCTTGTAGTACTTGGCCAACTCGTCCCAGTCCGTGCAACCATCGCCGTCCCAGTCGTCGGCCTTGCCGTCCGCCGTGTCGGCAACCTGGTTGCCCTTGCCGTTCGCCGGACCGTTCGTGTCGGCGGCGATCCCGCTGTTCTTCGTCGCGGAGGTAAAGTCCGTCGTCGGGTCGCGGCTGTAGGACTTCGTCACGAAGTTGTACTCGAACGCGCCCGTCGTCGCGCACGACGTCCCGTCTGTGGCCGCGTCGAAGACGCCGTCGCCGTTGAGGTCGATGGCGCCGCTGCTCGGAGCGCCCGCGCCGAGGTAGAGCGCGCCGTCGCCGTCGTTCTCCGTGCCGGCGCCGCCGCCGACCTTCGAGATGACGGAGCGGCTGTCGATGCGGACCCAGGCGCTCTGCGCCTCGCTGTAGCCGCAGCTGCTAAAGCTCAGGACGTGTGTGCCTGAGTCGTACGTGCCGACGGCCGTCGGGCGGTAGCCGTACTGGTTCCCGTAGGCCACCTCGAACGGGCCGCCGAAGCGATTCATTTCTGCCGAGCTTCCCGCAGCCGTCGTGGAATCTCCACAGGTCATGTTGGTTGGGCTCACCGGTGCGGGTGGGCCGCCCGGGACGAGCCCGCCGACTCCTGCGTAACCAAGGTAGCTGACCGTGGTGACGCTGTATTCCGTCGTCGGGTTCGTCTGGCTGTTCTCCGTACGCGCCATCGTCATCGAGGTGATGTCCGCGTCCGTGATGCTGGTGTCGCCGTTGAGGTCGTCAGGATTGTTGTCGTTATTGAGGTCTAGGTAGACGTCGGCGCAGCTCGCGCCGGTCAAGGTCGGATGTGTTCCGGAAGGCGTGGGGCCCGTGGCCAGTGTGCGCATGGTGCCCGACCCGCCGCCGAGGAACACCAACGCGGCCATCGCCGCGATGGGTACCACCAGCGCCAGGAAACGCCAGCGAAAAATGAAGCGATGCATGAATACCTCCTGTCCTCTCCGTGTGATGAAGGGAGATCTGCTACCGGTTGTGTTGCTGCCTGCCCTGCTCCTCCTTTCGCTCCGGTCGACCGTTAGGCGGCGCCGATGCTGTCGCCCGCATGGAGGGCGGGGACACATGTGACGAGCAGGCGCATGTCGCCCAAGAGGTTCGCATGGTCAATTTCTGCGGGGAGCGCCAGCGAGCCCCGGTGCCTGGCCGGGCCTCGTTTGGCAAGGCGAGTATCAGCCATGCCCTCAGGTTTGTCAAGAGGGGGCAAGAAGAGAGGCCCCCGATTGGGGGCCTCTCTTGATTCGTCCTGTGGTTCCGGCGGGTTAGCAGTTCTGGTTGTACTGCTTCACCGCGGCCAGGATGTCCGCCACTGTCTGCTGGCCATCGGCCGGGCCCAGGTTCCACACGTTGCCACCGATGATCGCGGTGCGGTCGGTGTCAATCGAGTAGAGGGCGTGGCCCTGGCCCTTGCCGTACTTGCCGACGACGGCCAGGATGTCGGCCACGGTCTGCCCGTGCGGCGTGTTCACCTTCTCTGGGTTGAAGTAGTCCCAGCGGTTGCTCGGGTCGCGGAGACCGCCACCCGTGGGGCCACCAGGGGTGTCACCCAGCTCGCGCTTGTCCGGGCAGCCGTCGCCGTCGGTGTCACGGCAGCCGGTGAAGCCGATTGCCGTACCAGGCGGGCTACCATTCGCCACGCAGCCGCCGCCCTTGTCGCCCGGGTCCTGCCGCGCCATGGAGATCAGGACGTTGAGCCCGCCGCCCAAAGGCGTGCCGGCTATGCAGTTGGCACGCGTCTCGGCGACGAAGATGTTGGCCTTGCCAATGCCCGTGTGGGCATCGATCTTGGCCACGACGTAGACGTTGCCGAGCTGACCCAAGCCGTCGCCTTCGGGCGGGTCGGCGATGAAGCAGCCGGTCAGGTTAATGTTGTTACTGGTGTTGTCCAACGTTCCGGTCAGCACCGTGTGCTTGTTGTCGACATCCGCAAACTGGTACTGCGAAACGTCACAGGGGAGGGCCGGACAGCCCGTACCGGGCGTTGGGCCCTGGTTGGCCAGCACTGCGCAGCCTGCTGCCAGCGAACAGCCCGGCGGGCCCGCGCCTACTTGACCGTCGCCGCAGAACTTGGCCGCAGCCGGCCCGCAGCTGTTGACGCCCGTCATCGGGTTGCCGGACGCCGCCTGCGCGTTCACGGTGATCCCTGCGGAGTCGATGACGCAGATGATGCGAGAAGTCAGGTTCTTCCCACTCTGCTGCATGTCCATATCGCAGTTGTAGTAGAGGCCGCCCACGCCGACGTCGGCCCGCACTGCCTCTGCGGTGAGGCTCCAAGCACCGCTCACGTCAGGAGCGGCGCCCGTCGGGTCGTTCGGGTTGAACGGGTCGTCGCCACACTTGGTGGTCGCGCCCGCCTTGTCCTGGGCCAGCTCCTGCATGTCCGTGCAGGTATCGCCGTCGAAGTCACGCCCGGTGGCGATTCTAGTTAGGTTCGTCGGCAGCGTGATAGGCCCGCCGAGGCCGGCCGGCATTACGCCGCCCTCTGCCGTCGCGCATTGCGCGTTGGTCGAGGCAGTGTAGATCTGCGCCGTGGCGGCGCTCACGCCGCCGATGCCGGTGTCCTGGACCTTGGCGTTGAGTGTGACACTGGTCACAACCAAGTTCGGGCCCAAGCTCGTGCCGAAGTCCCCCAGGCAGCCCACGGCGTACGTGCTGTCACCGGGGATCGTTGCAGGCCCATTGGGGCCAGCAGGGCCCGGACAGGCAGGTCCCGCCGGACAGTAAATTCCGTGCAACTTGTACGGCGTCAGGCCGGCGTACGGTGGCGGTCCCGAGTGCCCGTTGCACGTTCCTTCACCTGGCACGGTCGATACGACGGGACCACCCGTCGTGTGTACGGCGCTACAAGGCGGCTCGCCAGCGCCGACGCCAAGAGAAAGCGTGGCGAAGCACTGCAGTGCCGACTTGATCTGGAGGGTGCCAGAGTCCTCGTCCGTTCGGACGATGCACGTGTAGAGGCCCGGACCAGCGTCCGCGTCGAAGAGACCACTGAGGTTGCCCGCGCCGTTGGGCTTGGCGGTTGGTGACGGACCCGGCGTCGGCGTCTTTGTCGGTACGATCGCCTGGGCCTTGGGGGAAGCCGAGCTCCCCATGAGCATGAAGACAACGAGCAAACCTGCTACCAGCGCGCCGATTCCGGCGAACGAGAGCAGGAGCGCTCTTGGACTCACGCGTTGCATGTAAATACCTCCTCTGGGTGTTTGGTGAATGAGGTCAACTTTACCAGCGTGTTTGGAGCCTTGCGTCCCCTCCTTTCGTCAAGCACGCAAAAGACTACAGCGTCGTCCGGCAGGGCAGCGTGCTACCAGCGGGGAGTAGCAGGCGGGCATGCTCTGCCTATGATTCAACCTGCCTATGATTGCGGGGAGCCTTCGAGCCGCCTGCCCCAGCATCGGGCCGGGGCGCGTCCAAGCAAGCTGAGTATCCTCCATCGCTACACCTTTGTCAAGCGGAAACCTGATGTTGGCTTCAGGCCTTGCGTTTCACCCTTAGCCGCTCGCTCCCAACTCTGCTAGACTGGTGTGCGAAGCTCCGGACGCTTGTTCTGGTCACGCCGTTTCGAACCTCGAACCTCGAGCTTCGAGCTGCCACCACCAAGCCGCCCTGCTTCCGAATCCGTGGTGGGCGTAGCCGAGTGGTCTAAGGCACCTGGTTGTGGCCCAGGAGATCGAGGGTTCGAATCCCTCCGTCCACCCCAGCTGCCTTCGCCGCCATCCTTATAGATGAGGTATCGATGCGACTGCTCCCTGCCGCGCCGCTCATCGCCGCGCTCCTGATCGGGAGCGCCTGCGGTGGAGGTGGGGGAGGGGGAAGCAATGAGCACATCGCCTCGGTCATCCACCGTCTGCTCGCCGGCTCCGGCTCGGCGGACACGGGCCAGCTCGAGAGCTACAGCGGCCGCCTGCCTGACGGCCTTCCCATCAAGCCGCCCGAGTACCCGGGCGCAAAGCTGATCGTCTCGAGCCGGCGGCCGGCGGCCTCCGCAGCGACGCCAACGCCCAATCCGGCGACGGGCACGACAGCTTCGCCCACGCTCTATTTCATCGTGTACGACACGAGCGATGCGCGCCAGAAGGTGCGCGCCTACTACGAACAGCAGCTCGATAAGAGCCCGTGGCAGCTCCAGGGCGCGTACTCAACGGCCGAGCTGGACAGCCTGCAGTTCGCCAAGACGGATGACGCCGACATCACCGGCGTCGTCTCGATCGTGCGCGGCGGCGACGATGAGCACACGAGCATCCTCGTGTCGCTGCAGGACGCCGGCGCGTTCCGTCGGCAGCAGCCGCCCTACCAGCGCGGCGACAGCCTTGGCCCGCCAAAGGGTTTCCCCGAAGATGTCCCGCTCTACGACGGCGCGACGATCGTCGGCAATGCGTTCCTGCATCAGCCGGGAAACGACAGCTACCTCGTCGACTTCATCACGCACGACAGTGCCGACAAGATCCTGGCGTTTTACCAGCAGGCGAGCGCGGATCGCGGCTGGATCGTGCTGTCCGGTGCGCCGCTGGGCGTCGCGCAGCGGCTCGATTTCCACGACGACAAGAGCGATATCCAGGGCGCTCTGCTCGTCGACGCGTTCCCGCAGGATCCGTCGTACACGGAGGCAAAGCTGCAACTGCAGGTGAACCCCGACCGCACACCCGTTGCCCTCACGCCAGCAACGGGAACGCCGAGTACCGGGACTCCTCCGGCGCCCACCAACACGCCGCCCGCTCCGACGGCTACGGCATCGCGCTAGCGTCGGGACGTTCCCACGCTACGCCTGCTATTTGATCCGTGAGATCAGCAGCGTCGCCAGCCCGAGGAAGATCAGGAAGCCCATCAGGTCGGTGAGCATCGTGTCGAACACGCCGGCGATCGTCGCCGGGTCGAAGCCCATGCGCCGGAGCGTCATCGGTACGAGGACGCCGGCGGTGCTGGCGACGAGCATATTGAGGAAGAGCGCCGCTCCCGCGACCGCGCCCAGCGTCGCGTTGCCCTCCCACAGCCACGCGATCACGCCGAGCGCTGTGCCGAAGATGACGCCCTTGATCGCGCCCATCGCCCACTCCTTGGCCAGCAGCGGGACGATGTCCCCCAGCTCGACTTCGCCGAGCGCCATCGAGCGGACAACGATCGTGGCGGTCTGAATGCCGGCGTTGCCCGCCTGCCCCGCGATCATCGGCATGAAGATCGCGACAGCCGCGACCTGCTCGATGGTGCCCTTGAATAGGCTGATCACCGCCGCGCCCGCGAACGCCCAAGCCATGTTAAAGGTGAGCCACGGGATGCGTCGCGCGACGGACTCGCGGAGCGGGCTGAACGCCCGCTCCTTCACGCCGACACCGGCCATGCGGTACATGTCCTCGGTCGCCTCTTCCTCCGCGACGTCCATGAGGTCATCGATGCTGATCACGCCCACGAGCCGCCGGGCCTCGTCGACGACCGGCAGCGCGACGAAGTTGTAGCGCCGCACTTCGCGCGCGACTTCCTCCTGGTCCTCTCCGGTGCGGACGCTCACGACGGCCGGCTCCATCAGGTCGCCGATCCGATCCTGCGGGTCCGCAACGACGAGCTGGCGCAGGCTGACCACGCCCTCGAGCCGATGGTCGTCGTCTACGACATAGAGGTAGAAGACTTGCTCAGCGGCGGGCCGGGTGCGCCGCAGATACGAGAGCGTCTGCTCGACCGTCCAGTGCCGGTTGAGCGCGACGAAGCCGGTCGTCATGCGGCCACCCGCGGTCTGGTCTGGGTGCGGCAGCAGCGGCTCTACTTCCGCGGCGGTCCGCATTGCGTCGAGGACGGCGCGCGCGCGGTCGGGCGGGAGCGAGTGCAGGACGTCGGCGGCTACGTCGCGGTCGGTCGAATCGAGGATCGGGCCCAGTGCGGCCGGCTCGAGGTGCGCGACGGCATCGGCGCGTGCGTCCGCTTCCAAGTAATCGAGAACCTGGGCCATCGCTTCGTGCGGGATCAGCGGGACGAGCTGCGCGCGCTGCTCGCTCCCGAGCTCGGCGATGACGGCGCCTTGATCGGCAGGGTGCAGGCCGCCGAGACGCGCAAGCGCCTGATCCAAGCGGCCGTCTTCTAGCAGGCGCTCGATCTCGCTCAGCGTTTCGTCGCTCGTGCTGACCTGGGTGGCGTCGTCGGCCACAGGCGTCCTCTGGGAATGGAGCGGTCGGATGCCCTCAGCGATGCTGGTGCGCGTTGAGGGGGCGAAATGCTATGTTGGACGAACGAAAGCGGCGTTCCGCCCCGCTACTGTACGCACGGTGAGCGGTAGGCGCAATGGCTTCCTTTCGAGCGCGCGCTCGTAGCTCAGTGGATAGAGCATCGGTCTTCGGAACCGACGGTCGGGGGTTCGAATCCCTCCGAGCGCGCCAGTTTTCAGATGCAATTCTCTCACCTCTTGCGCCCAGAACTGCTTATCACCCTCGTAATTCCAACCCAACTGCTATGTTGGCGACGACAAGCGTGTCACTGACCGCGACTGTCATTCTGCGGATGTTGAGACCGGCTGAAGCGCCGGATCATCATAAGGCATGGTGGCTTTGGCTATGGCGCGTCTGTGCGGGAACGACGGCGGGCGATGAACGCCGCGGCCTCAGAGCGGCGGCGGAGGTTCAGCTTACTGAGGATGCTGCTGACGTAGTTCTTCACCGTCTTGTCGCTGAGGTAGACCTCCTGGGCGATTTCCTTGTTCGTCTTGCCCTGCGCAATGAGGTCGACAATCTTCTGTTCCTGCTCAGAGAGGAGCGAGAGCTCGTCGTCCTTCTTGGTCCCGGCGCGGCGCACCCGGTCCAGCACCTGCTGGGTAACGGCGGGGTCCAGGAGCGACTCACCGTTCATCGCGCGGATGATCGCGTCCGTCAGCGCCTCGGTCCGGGTTTGCTTGAGCAGGTAGCCCGTCGCGCCAGCCATAATCGAGGCGATAACGGCTTCATCATCAGCGTATGAGGTGAGCATGATGACTTTGGTCTCGGGTCGCTGGGCGCGGATCTCGCGGCATGCCTCCACGCCGCTGCCGTCCGGCAGGCGCAAGTCCATGATCACCACGTCGGGCTTCATGCGCCGCGCCTCCGCGATCGCAGACGCGACCGTGTCCGCAGCGCCAACCACGGTGAGGTTGGGCCGGCGCCGAAGGAGGGCGCGCAGGCCCTCACGCACGACTTCGTGATCGTCGACGATGAGCACACGGATCGGTTGTTCAGTCACGGCGCTCCCTCCATCTGAAGCGGCACCGCGGCCGAGACCTCGGTGCCCTTACCGTTTGCGCAACGGACCTCCAACCGCCCTCCGAGCGCTTCCACTCTCTCGCGCATGTTGCGCATGCCATGGCCGCCGCCTCCCAGCCGGGCCGGGTCGAATCCAATGCCGTCGTCTGCGATGGTTATCGAGAACGTCCCGTGCCGGCTTTCCAGGCGGGCGACGACGCGAGAGGCCTGCGCGTGTTTCCGGACATTCGTGAGCGACTCTTGGGCGACGTGGAACAAGGCGTTTATCTGCTCGGCCGATAGCCCCCGACAGGCTCCCGGCGCCTCGGCAAGCGTGACGTCCACGAGCGTGTTCACTTTCAGTTCCTGTAACAGCGCGCCGACGGCCCCGGCAAGGTCGGTGTCAGCGAGCACTGCGGGGCGTAACCCGAAGATGTAGCTACGGATGTCAGCGATCGCCTGGTTGAGATCGTGGATCGCTTTCCGAAGCTGGAGGTGCACCGCCTCAGAACCATCATGCAGATCTTCCGCGCACGTCTCCAGCGTAAGACCGGTCGCGTAGAGCGACTGGATGATGCCATCGTGCAGATCCATGCCGATGCGGTCGCGCTCCTCCAGCACGGCCAGGTCCTGCACCTGCTGGTACAGGCGCGCGTTCTCGATGGCGATGGAGGCATGAGAGGCGAAGATGCGCAGCGTATCCTCGTCTTCCTTTGTAAAGGGCTCCCCACCGTTCTTGTCCGTGAGATAGAGGTCGCCCAGGATGCGGCCCTCGTACACGATAGGCAGGCCGATGAAGCTGGTCATCGGCGGGTGATGGGGTGGAAAGCCGGAGGAACGTGGATGGTCGCTGATGTGTTCCACTCTGAGCGTTTCGCCTTCTCGAATGACCACGCCCAAGAGACCTCTGCCTTCAGGCGGCTGGCCGATCCGATCTCGCTCCTCGCGGCTCATGCCGGAGGTCAGAAACTCGGCGATCTGGCCTTCCTCGTCCAGCATCGCGAGCGCGCCATAGCGGGCGGTCGTCACGTCTCGGCTGAGGTCGACGACGCGCTGGAGGACGGAGGCGAGATCGAGCTCGGATGATAAGGCCAGGCTGGCCTCGTTGACGGCCGCCAGCTCGCGCGCCCGGCGCTCGGTCTCGCGTTGCGCCCGCCCGAGAACGCGGAACACCAGCGAGGAGAACACGGCGGCGCCGAGGGCGGTCAAAGCTGTGATCAACAGGACCACGCCAACACTGGAAAGGTACCGGTGGAAGGCGACCGCCAGAGTCGCAGCCGCGGCCACGTAACCGGCGGGAAGCCAGACGCTCAGTTGCCGCCATCGGCGAATGAGGTGTTCCACGCTTCAATTATAACGACGTGTCGTACCGGACGCTGTCCAGCGGGAAATGCCTGGCTAGCCGCCGGATCACCCGGCGGGCCTGAGCGGCACCACCGATTCGAGTATGGCTCGCTTCTGAAGGAGATTGCGGACGAACAGCATGGCGAACAGCGATACGGCAACCCAGGCGAGCACCCCTGCGATAGCCATGGGCCAGTACCGATCGGTGCTCAACCAGTGCGGCGTCGCCATCGCGGTCCCGACGCGTAGGGCCGCTGCGGCGTTGAGCAGCGTTAAGATGAGAAGCGGCGGAAGTCCTTCCGCCCGCTTCTGCATGCGTCGGACGGCAAACTCGGGCAGTACCAAGATCGCCATCCCCACCATCATGACTGATGCGACACCCAGGCCTACGATATGACGCAGCGCGTCGGAACCGTAGTAGTCGATTGGTGTACCGTCGACCGCTGCCCGGACGCCGTAATACGCAGCCAGGCCACCGGCTATCGCCAGCCAGAGGAACGCCGACCTGACGAACCAGAATTGTGGCTGTGAGGCTGGCCGCAGCCGGTTGGCGGCCGGCCGGAAGATGCCGACGAGCCAGACGGCCGCCCAGAAGATTGGCCCCAACGACGCAAACGCCGCAGCCTCCAGGCGATAGATACCGGCGCTCCTGGCCACAAACGCCGCCCACAACGCCGCGAACACGTACACGCCCACCGCGGTCGCAAGCGCGAGCGCGAGCACCTTGGCCGAACGTTCGGGGCGCGGCAGTCCCGAGAAGGTTGGTACAGCACGGGAAGCCACTCCCAGGACGAACATGATGACGAAGCCGTAGAACTGAAGGTGGAAGAGCCCTGCCGTTTCGCCAGGCCTGAGAGCAGTCTCTCCGCGCTGCGCGGTCAGGACGAGCAGGGTCAGATTGAGCAGGGCTTGGACCAGGAACGCCGCGGAGCCGAGCACGAAGAAGTACCCGGTGGCTCCGGCACGGCTATGTGGGTGCACCAGCGTCGACGCGACCACCAGAGCAAACCCTGCGCCGGATATGAGCCCGAGCGTTCCGGAAGCGATCAGGCCCACGTCCCTCAAGAAGCCTTCTGTGGCAGGCTGAGCCGCCAGCCGGAGAAGGAGCGAAGCGACGAGCGCAGCCCAGGAGATCCAGACGGCCAGGGGGAAGATCAACGGCCGGCCGGAGAAACGGGGCATAAGCCGGAACGCCATCCCCATGATGAAGAGCCCCACCCAGCCAAGCACTTGAATCTGGCCGTGCGCCTCGACGAGAGATGTGTACCGGACGCCCCGTCCCCAATCCAGCACAATGCTAAGGGGGAGGGCCGACGCGAGCGTGAAGCCGGCGGCCACCGCCAGTCCCAGGCTTGACAGCACGAAGGC
>CAYQLM010000003.1:0-64364 GCA_964418365.1 uncultured Dehalococcoidia bacterium | reverse complement strand
CCAAACATGACATAAGCAGGTCCCAGCAGGCGTTTTTACCAAACGAACTCGTCAACGCCAAGGCTCGGCGGCCTGCGGCGGACCAAGGTCAATCAAAGAAATCGCGCCAAAACGCGTCCAGCTAGCTTCGAGGAGCACACCCTTCGTGCGAAAGCAATCAGACAATCAAAGCCGGCGCGACCCGCGGCCCGCGACCCGCGACCCTCACCCGTTAGTCGCCGTGGTTGTCGTCATCTTCACGGTGGTCGACGGCGAGCTGCGGGTGCTGCTGATCCACCGCAGTGCGCCGCCGCAGGAGGGGCTGTGGGCGATCCCGGGCGGGCTGCTGCGCGCCGGCGAAGCGCTCGTCGACGCCGCGGTGCGCAAGCTCGTCGACGAGACGGGCGTGCAGGACGTCTACCTCGAGCAGCTCTACACGTTCAACGACTTGGACGATGCGACGCCGGGCGGCGCGGTCGCCGTGACCTACTTCGCGCTCGTCGACCATACGCGCGTCCGGCTCGCCGAGCGCGCCGTGTGGCAACCCGACTGGTTCAGCATGAGATCGCTGCCGGCGCTGGCCTTCAGAAACAAGACCGTGCTGGAGTACGCGTTGGAGCGCCTGCGCAACAAGCTCGAGTACACCAACGTCGCCTACAGCCTGCTGCCGGGCCGCTTCACGCTGAGCCAGCTCCAACGCGTGTACGAGACCATCGCCGGCAAGAAGCTTGACAAGCGCAACTTCCGCAAGCGCATGCTCTCGCGCGAGATCATCGAGCCGACGTCAGAGCGACAGGCGGAGGGCGCCGGGAGGCCGGCGCTGCTGTACAGATTCTCCACAAGAAGGCCGGTCGAACTATGAGGAATCGATGGGTCATGCTGCGGGGCCGGATTCTTCGCGGAGTTTATCCTGAGCGAAGCCGAAGGGCTCAGAACGACAGACGCGGCGTATGTCCAGCCTCGAGCCTCGAGCTTCGAACTTCTGATACAATAGGCTGCGAATCGCCCCGACACCCGCCATGAAGCACGAACTCGATCGCCCCACGCCGACCGTCGAGGACTATCTCCAGGAGATCTACGACCAGCGCCAGAACGGCAAGACGGTCATCGCTGCGCGCCTGGCGGAGCGCAGCGGCGTCTCTGCGCCGACGGCATGGGCGACGCTCCAGCGCATGCAGCGCGATGAGCTGGTCGAGCTACGCGACCGGCATGACATCCACCTAACCGAACGCGGAACGGCGGCGGCGGAATCGATCAAACGCCGCCACTACCTCGCCGAACGCCTGCTCGTCGACATCCTCGGCATGGACTGGGCCGATGCCCATGTGGAAGCGCATCGCATCGAGCACGCGGTCTCGCCCGCGGTGGAGGAACGCATCATGGCGCTGCTCGGCAACCCGACGACCTGCCCGCACGGCAACCCCTTCCCCGGCCTCCCGCGCCCGGCGACGGTCCTGATGTCAACGCTGCGCGAAGGCGACGAGGCGGACATCGATGGCGTGCAAGAGGAGGCGGAGGAAGACGCGGACCTGATGCGCTTCCTCCAGCGGAACGGCATGACGCCGGGCACCCGCATCCGTGTGCTGGAGTTCGCTTCGTTCAACTCGACGATGACGATCGACGTGAACGGCGAGCGCGTTGTGCTGGGGCTCCCTTCGGCCGAGTGCGTCCGCGTGCGTGAGCGTAGCCTCGAAAGGGCAGGCTCTCCCGCGTAGCGAGCAATTCGCTAGATTCGACGAGTAGGGATGTTCAGTCGAACGCCCCTTACGATTGTCGGCGGGAAGGTCGGGCCTATAGCTGGCGCCTGGCGTACGCGAGGCCGGCGCCCGTGAGCGCGGCACCTGCGATGCTCAACGCGCCGAGCAGCCACCAGTTGGTCGAGCCGGGTGGCTGCGGACCGGAGCCTGAGCCTGGCAGTGCGCCGCCACTCGGAGTCGAGGTAGCAGGTAACGTTGCGATAGGGAACGTGCCACTCGTAATGAGCGTCGCCGTCGGAGCGGCGGCGGCCTCCACGATGATCGTCCCCTTCATCTCGTCGGCGTGGACGTTGCAGTGATATGCGAATGTGCCGGCCTGCGTGAACGTGAACTGGAACGTGCCGCCGTTCAGATTGCCCGAGTTCCAGAGCGCCGTGTCGGACGTCGTGGTGTGCGTCGATTTCCCGCTGCTGAAGTCCCAGACGACGGTGTCGCCGGCGTGGATTGTGGTCTGGCAGTTGCCGCCGTCGAACGACGAGCTGCAGAAGTAGAAATCGCCGACGGGGATCGTGGTTGTTGTCGCGGCGGCCGGGCCGGCCGAGGCGAACAGGCCCAAGGCCAGCATCACGAGTCCGGCGATCACGAACATGGGGCGAACGAGCTTGGTCACGGGGCACACCTCCTGCACGGCTTGACGATCGACCTCGCATGTTAAGCCTAGCAGAGCTTTGGCCTGCGAGATCAAGGGCGTGTCGATAGAGAGTACGGCATCAACGCTCGGCAGGGATTGGGAAAGAGCTGCCGGACTACCCCGGGGTGTTGCCGGGCGAACGCTTGCGCGCGATGAAGGCCGCCGCCTCGGAGCGGCGCCGGAGGTTGAGCTTGCTGAGGATACTGCTGACATAGTTCTTCACCGTCTTGTCGCTCAGGAAGACTTCTTGCGCGATCTCCTTGTTCGTCTTGCCGTCCGCGATGAGGTCGAGGATGCGCTGCTCTTGCTCGGACAAGAGCGAAAGCTCGTCGTCCTTCGCCGTGGCGCCGCTGCGCAGGCGCTCCAGCACGTGGCTCGTCACCGTCGGATCGAGAAGCGACTCGCCGCCCGCAACCCGCTCGATGGCCCGCACAAGCTCCTGGCCTTTGGTTTGCTTGAGCAAGTACCCGCTCGCTCCGGCCATGATCGAGGCGAGTACAGCCTCATCGTCCGCGTACGAAGTGAGCATGAGCACGCGTGTCTCAGGCAACAGGGCGCGGATCTCGCGGCAGGCCTCGATACCGCTTCCGTCGGGCAGCCTGACGTCCATAATGATGATGTCCGGGACCGCGCGCTGGGCCTCCTTGATCGCCGATGCAACCGAATCGGCCTCGCCGACGAGGGCGAACTGAGAACGCCTTTGCACGAGCGCGCGCAGCCCCTCGCGCACCACGTCGTGGTCGTCGACGATCATCACCCTGACTGGATCGGGCATCACGCGCTCCTGTGGACGGCAACCGGAATGGTAACAACAACGTTCGAGCCATGCCCGTCCGCCGAATAGACGCTCAGTGTGCCGCCCAGCTTCTCGACGCGTTCACGCATGTTGCGGAGCCCTTGTCCCGACGGCGGCGTCGCGGGATCGAAGCCGATGCCGTCATCCGTGATCGTCATCTTGAACGAGCCGTTCCGCTGCGCGAGGTGAGCGCTCACCTGCGACGCCTGCGCGTGCTTGCGAACGTTGGTCAACGCCTCCTGCGCGATGAGAAAGAGCGTGTTGGTCTGCTCTTCGGTCAGGGTTTGACAGGCGCCCGGGTCCTCGACGAGCTTCACATTCAGGAGCGCGTTCACCTGCAGGTGGCGAAGCAGCCCGCCGATGGCGCCGGCGAGGTCCGCATCGGCGAGCATGCCGGGCCGGAGCTGGAAGATGTAGCTCCGGATGTCCGAGATCACCTGGTTGAGCTGATCGACCGCCTTCTCGAGCTCTGGCGCGACGACATCCGGGTTGACTTTGACATCCTCCAGGCAGCTCTCCAGCTTGAGGCCGGTTGCGTAGAGGGACTGGATGACGCCGTCGTGCAGGTCCATCCCGATCCGCTCGCGCTCTTCCAACGCGACGAAGTCCTGCACTTGCCGGTACAGTTGTGAGTTGCGGATCGCCATGGCCGCCTGGGCAGCGAACAGAACGAGCAAGCTCTCGTCTTCCGGGGTAAAGTCTGCGCCGTTGGCCTTCTCGGTGAGATAGATATTGCCCAAGGCCTCGTCGCTGTGACGGACCGGCGCGCCAAGGAAGGTCCGCATGGGCGGGTGATTTGGCGGGAAGCCGACTGAGCGCGGATGCTTCGTCAGGTCGCCCAGGCGCAGTGGCTCCTGAAGGTCGTGCAGCCAGCCCAGGATGCCCAGGCCTTCCGGCAAGCTGCCGATGCGTTCGCGCTCTTCGTCCGACAGGCCGTGCGTCGCGAACTTCTCGATTTGTCCGCGACGATCGAACACGCCGAGCGCGCCGTAGCGCGCATCCGTAAGCTCGCATGCGCTGTCGATCACGTCCTGGAGTACTTTATCTGACTCGAGCGAAGACGCGATCCGGCGTCCGAGATCGCTGAGGAGAATGAGCCGCTGCCGCAGACGCTGGTTCTCGTCGCGGAGATTGCTGAACTCGCGCTCCCGTCTGCTCTGGACGTCTTCCATCTTCTCACCAGCGTAGTTCCAGTCTAAGGCGGGATCGCGTTCCCTGGCAACTATCGGTAGCGTTAGCTACTTGCTGTAGGTCCGTCCTGACGCTCGGTTGGCTGCAGCTATCTCTGTGGCTAGAGTGGGCTCAGAGTGAATGAAATGACGGTTGACCTGGATCGCTTCTTCGCCCCCGCCGGCATCGCCGTTGTCGGCGCAGTCCGGAGAAGCTGGGCTACGTGCTTCTCGATAACCTGCAACGCGCGCGCTATCAAGGAAGGCTCTACCCAGTCAGCCCGAACGCCGAGCGCATTCTTGGCCTCGAGTGCTTTCCGAACGTGTCAGAGCTGCCTGAGGTCGTGTGCAGCGATCCCTCCGTGGACGCGGTCATCGCGATGCTGACCCCGCAACGTGTGACGGAGCCCGAGCGCACCGCCCGCGTGATCTCATACATGGCGCGCGAGCAACAGAAACCGCTGCTGGGTGTGTTTATGGGCGGTGGCGCCGTTAGCCGCGCGCGGGACATGCTCGATGAGGCGCGCGTGCCGGTGTACCCCTAACCGGAACGCGCCGTCCGAGCGCTGGCAGCGCTGACTTGGTATGGCGCCTGTCGACACGATATCGCCTAGCGGCGGAGCGTGTTCGCGGTGCTGCCTAACGCGCTCGTCTGTCGATCCGGCGGCGGATAGACGCTGCACAGCACGCCGACATGCTTGCACTGAACGCAGGCTGCCAAATATTCGCCGCCGACCAGAAGGATCGACAGATCGCCTACGTGGCACTTCGGACAGGCCGCGAACAACAGCGCGGCTTTGCGTTCCGGCCTTTTGGGCGGGAGGACCAGCGTTTTCATTTCCCCGCCTCCTTTCCGCGCTAACGCGCAACAAACCCTCCATCGACTGGGATGACTGCTCCGGTGATGAATGACGCTCGGTCGCCAGGAAGAGCGCGAGCTGAGCCACTTCCTGCGGCCGGCCGAACCTTCCGACCGGCTCGGTCTGTGTGAGCTGGGCGACAGCTTCCGGGTTATCGTGCGTGAAGCGTTCGACCATCGGTGTGTCGATCACGCCCGGGCAGAGACAGTTCACACGAATGCCCTGCGTCGCGTACTCGAGCGCCGCGGTGCGCGTGAGCTGCACCACGCCACCCTTGGATGCGCAATACGCGGGGATGCCCGGAAATCCGACGAGACCAGCGACCGACGCGTTGTTGACAATCGCTCCGCCGCCGTGCTGCAGCATCGCCGGAATGGCGTACTTCATCCCCAGGAACACGCTCTTGAGGTTGACGGCGATGACGCGCTCCCAGTTGTCGATGGTCGCGTCAGCCGTGGGGGCCTGTTCGCCTTCGATGCCGGCATTGTTGAACAACACATCGAGGCGGCCGTACTGGCTGAGCGCCAGATGGACCATCGCCTCGACATCCGACTCGTTCGAGACATCGGCGTGGACGAAGGTGCACGTGCAATCCTTCTTCGCCAGCTCGTCGGCGAGCTGCTGCCCCTCCGCGTCGTGAACGTCCGCCGCGATGACCACGGCGCCTTCGGCCGCGAACAACTCGGCCGCCGACCGTCCGATGCCCGACGACGCTCCAGTGATGATGGCGACCTTGCCGTGGAGCTCGTTCATTGTCGTCCTCTTTCGTGCGTTTCGCTTGTCTATATCACCACTCTACGCCGCCGCCGGGCAGCCAGGTAAGAGCCCATCGGACTCTCATCCTGGGCCGGACAGCCCCAATTCGTCGCTGCGTCTCCGCCCAGGGCGCGGCCGGTCGATGCGGCACGCCGAAGAGGGGCCTAACGGCCCCCAATCCTTGGGCGCTTCGGGCCTGGGAGCCGCTGTGTCGCGGGCCGTAGGCTCATAGAGGAGGTTTATCGGCGCCATGTTCAAAAGTTTGTTAGTGCCGCTAGACGGATCAAAGCTCTCAGAGGCTGCCCTGCCAGTCGTGAGGCAGCTGATCGAAGGTACGGAGGCGGAGGTGACGCTGTTCAGCGTCGGGCAACGGCCGAAGGGAACTGACCGGCCGCGCAAGGGACCGAGCCGGCCTGTAGCGATTTCTGGCGTGACCGGACAGGCCCGGGGCGTGCTGGAAGCCGCGCCGCCGGCGTATGCCGAGGACCCCGGTCAGGCGATCGAGCGGCGGGAGCACGAGCTGCTCGAATATCTGGCAGACCTGGGCCGCCCGCTCAAGGACTCCGGCGCTCGGGTGGCGCACAGCGTCCACTTCGGCGCGCCGGCGGAGGCAATCATCGAGTTCGCCCGGCAAGGAGCGTTCGATGCGATTGTCATGGCCACGCATGGGCGCTCGGGCCTGCGGGATGTGATCCAGGGCAGCGTCACCGCGGCGGTGATCAGGAGTGGCGTTGCGCCTGTGCTGGTCGTCCGGCCGAAGGGGCATCGTGCGGAAGGCGGCGCTGCATGAGCGTCCGGGTGCTGCTTGTGGCGGCCCACGATGACGCGCGCGCGAGCCTCGCCCAACGCCTGAGCCGGAGCAGCGAGGTCGATCTCGTCGGGGCGGTGCAGGGAGCGAGTGAGGCGCGGAGCTTCACGGACCGGCGCCCGGACTTGATCCTGCTCGATTTGCACGAAGACGACGGCAGTGAGCGCGAGCTCTGCCGGGAGCTGAGGAGCATGTTTCCCTCACCGCTTGTCGTCCTCACGTCGTTCATGACGCGCGAGCACTGGAGCGATCTGCAAGCGGCTGGCGTCTCGAACTATTTGCTCCGCCATGTGGACACGCGGCGGCTCGCGGAGGAGCTGTCTCGTCTCGCGGCGCCAGACAGCGGCACGAATCTTCTGGCCGACCGCGAGCAGCCGAAAAGCCGAGGTGGAAGGGAGGGCGACGATGAACGAAGCGCCAATTCTGGTGGCGCTTGACGGCTCGCAGCTCTCCGAGGCCGCCGTCCCGTACGCGAGCGCGATGGCGAAGGCGCTGAACACGGAGGTGGTCGTTCTGGGAGTGCTTGAGCCGCAGCCGCCGAGCGATCTCTTCCCGACTCATGCGAGCGCCGAAGCGCAGGAGCGCTTTCGAAACTATCTGGACATGGTTGCCAAACGCATCGAATCGCAGAGTGTGAAGGCTGAGGTAAACCTGCGCGCCGGGCGGCCGGCGGAGGAGATCCTGGAGGCGATCGAGCAGGTACAGCCGCGGCTGTTGGTGATGTCGACACATGGCCGGTCCGGCCTGACCCGCTGGTATTACGGCAGCGTGGCCAGCCGGATGGCGCACGACGCGACAGTGTCCACGCTGCTGATTGGCCCGAAGGCCGGGCCAAGCGCTCGTGCTGGCGCTATCAGGCATATTCTCGTCCCTCTCGACGGCTCAGCACTGGCCGAAGCGGCGCTGCCGGTTGCAGGTGAGATCGCGAGATCCTCGGGCGCCGAGGTCGTGCTCGCGCAGGTGATCTGGTGGGCGAATCAAGCGTTCATGCTGGATATGCCGGCGAGCTCAATCGACCAGATCCACGAGCAGCTCATGGAGTCGGCCAAGGCAACCCTCGCGTGTGCGGCGTCGCGGCTGTCCCTGGAGCGCCCGGCCAAGACGCGCGTCTTGCGAGGCCCGCCCGCCCAAACGCTCATCGACTTCGTGGCGGATGAAGCCATCGATCTTGTCGTTATGTCATCGCATTGCCGGGCTGGCGTGGGGCGCGCGGCGCTGGGCAGCGTGGCCGACCGCATGCTGCAGAGCAGCGCGCCGGTGTTGCTCGTGCGCCCCGAGGTGGAGGAGCAGACGGGCGGCGCCGGCGCGCCGGCCTCGGCGCGAGTAACGTCGGAGCGTTGACGGGCCGTGTTTCGGATCATATGCTCCGTCCTGTGGCAAACCCTGACGCCGCGCCTGGAGCCGGCTCGCAATCCGCTGAGCCTGTCGCTCTCCGAAAGCGGCTCGGCATCTTCGAGACGACCGTCAGCGGCATCGGCATCATTCTCGGCGCGGGCATATACGTCCTCGTCGGCGAAGCGGCGGGACGAGCGGGGAACGGCGTCTGGGCCTCGTTCCTCATGGCAGCCGCGATGGCGGCGATCATCGGCCTCAGCTATGCAGAGCTCGCGTCGATCTTCCCTCGCGCCGGTGCTGATTACGAGTACGCACGCCAAGCGCTCGGGCTGAGGCCGGCCTTTGTCGTCGGCTGGCTGATCGTCATCGGCAACCTGCTGGCGGCGGGCGCCGTCGCGCTCGGTTTCGGCAGCTATCTCGATCAGTTCTGGGGCATCGGCGAGACACGGCCGGCAATCGCGCTGATCATCGTGGCGACGCTGATCGCCTTCTACGGCATACGCGAGACGGCCTGGCTCGCGATCTTGATGACGGCCGTGGAAGCTGGCGGGCTCGTGTTCATCATCGTCATTGGCGTGCCGCACGTGGGCGATGCCAACTTGATCGAGACGAAGGCCGGCGCCGGCGGGCTGTTCTCGGCTGCGGCGTTGATCATGTTCGCCTACATCGGCTTCGAGCAGATCGCGACGCTGGCGGAGGAAACGATCGATGCGCAGAGCGTCATCCCGAAAGCCATCATGGCCTCGATCGCCGCGACGACGGCGCTCTACGTCGCGGTCGCCATCGCGGCGATCAGCGTGCTCGGCTGGCAGGCGCTGGCGGCTTCCAACGCGCCCCTGGCCGATGTGGCGCACGTGGTTCTCGGTAGCCGGGCCGGAGACATCCTCGCCCTGGTGGCGCTGTTCTCGACGGGGAACACGGTCCTGCTGCTGCTGGTGGCAGCATCGCGGTTGATCTACGGTATGGCGCGGGCTGGCAGCCTGCCCCGCTTTCTGGCGTGGGTGCACCCCGGCGTGCATACGCCTGCGCGCGCGATCGTGCTGGCCCTGATCGTCTCGTTGGGGTTTACGCTTTCGGGCGACCTGGACCTCGTCGCCAGCGCGACCAACTTCGCGGTCTTCATCGGCTTCGGTGCCGTAAACCTCTCGCTCATCGTGCTACGTTTCACGCGGCCGGCGATGCCGAGGCCGTTTCGAGTGCCGTTGAGCATCGGGCGGTTGCCGCTGTTGCCCGTCGCCGGGCTCGCCGGAACGGCGTTCCTGATGGCGAATCTCGACCACGGGGCGCTGCTGATCGGGGCCGGACTCTTCGTCTCTGGCCTCCTGGCGATGGAGCTGCTCTCGTTCTGGAAGCCACTCGAGACAAATGGCGCAGTGGCGACGGCCACCTAGCCCGCGAATGGGGGCCGCATGGCCTTGCCTGCCTCGTATGCGCCGTGCGATGCTACCGGTGAAATACAAAGAAGGGAGAGTCGAAATGCAACGAATCGGTGCAATGGCATTAGGAGTGGCAGCCTGGCTCGGGGTAGCTATCGTCGCCGTGCTGGTGGTGAATGCCTGGCAGGATGACAACCAGGTGCTGGCATTTCTGCCCATCACCGCGGCGGTAGTTGTGGCCTGGCTCGTGGGCGAGTGGGTCACGGCCCGCGTCTTTGTTAGGCAGAAGGAGGCGAAGTAATGGCGCTCTTTGAACGGACGTTTGCGAAACGAGAACTGCACGACCCGAGCTGGGTGCGGCGGACCTTTGCCGATACGCGCATGGCGCCGCTGTGGGCTGTCGCGCGAATGTATCTCGGCTATCAGTGGCTGCTTGCCGGGTGGCACAAGATGTGGGGAGACGCTCGCTGGATCAACCTTCCCGGCGAGGACGGCCTGGGGCTCAAGAGCTTCTGGGAGCGCGCGACCGCCATCCCGGAGCAGGGCAGCCCTCCGATCAAGTACGACTGGTACCGCCATTTCTTGCACTACATGCTCGTCCATGAGTGGTACCACTGGTTCTCGTGGGTGATCGCGTTTGGCGAGGTGCTGGCAGGCGTTGCGCTCATCGTCGGGGCGTTTACGGGCCTCGCCGCGCTCGTCGGCGCCACAATGAACTTCAACTTCATGCTCGCGGGCAGCGCGTCCACAAACCCGGTGCTCTTCATCCTAGCCATCCTGATCGTGTTCGGCTGGAAAGTGGCCGGCTGGATCGGTATCGATCGCTGGCTGTTGCCCGCGCTCGGTACGCCGTGGGAACCGGGCCCTGTCGTGCAGCCCGTCACACAGCGGATCCGTGCGGAGGCGGAGGGGCGGCCGCGCAGACCATCGAGCGCCTAGCGGCGCATTCAGCAGATCGCGATTCCGCTGCATAGGGCCGGCAGACCGCCGGCCCTATGCTCTTCTCCGTATTGCGGAGCGTGCTATTGTGAGGCGCTCGAGCGCCGGCAGATCGATGCGCGCCATGCGGATGTTCGATGGGCGGAACATGCCGAGCACCCAGGTGATGTCGCGCTCCGGCGGGCTCGTGTAGTAGGAGGCGTACAGATCATCTCCGCGGATGGCGATGCCGGCGTAGGACGTGTCGCCCGCGCTCGGGAGGTCGGTCAGGTAGCGCAGGCCCTGCCCCTCGACGAGGAAGATCGACGTGCGCTTGCGGCTGTACATGCCTCCCTGCTCGACGAAGCGCGGCGCGCGTGTCGCCTGATAGCGGCCGATAGCGTATACGCGACTGTTGTATGGGAATAGACACGGCCCATCGAGGCGCGTGATGTAGCTCTTGTCGTAGGACCATTCCTCATAGGGTGGTCTGGCGACAGCGATGAGTGTCGAAGCGCTGCGGTCGCCCCATTCGTTGCCTGTGCCCTCGAGCCGCGCTGTCGCGATGATGCGCCCGTCGGGCAGGAACTCGAAGTCCGTTTCGTCGTTGCGCTCGCCCTCGTAGACCTGCGACACGGTGGACCAGGTCACGCCGTCGTTTGACTGCAGCAGGATCGATTTTCCGTGCTCGTGCCAGTAGGCGGTGACGTACCATGTCTCGCCGTCGCGCGTCTTCGGGCGCCAGAAGAGCCAGCCCGGCGGATCGATCTCGACCGGATGCGGCCACGTCTCGCCGTCGGTGCTCGAGGTGTAGACCGTCGTGACCGGCTCGGCCATCAGCGTGAGGTTCGGTAAGGCGTAGATGAACAGTCGGTCTCGAATGATCGCGAACTTCGGGTCGCGATACTCGCCGCGTTCGGCCTTGAGCTCGGTCATCTTGTCCCAGCGCCGCCCGTCCCTCGAGCGCCAGAGCAGCAGCCGGCTGCGCCGCGATCCGAGGTGGGAGGGGGAGGTCTGGTGGCAGAGATAGAACGAGCCGTTCCAGAACGTCAGGTCGGTGTTGGAGTTGTGGGCGCCGTCCGCCACCACGTCCCACGTTTCGCGCACGACGTCTGGATCGACGCCCGCGGTGTGTGGCCGAAGAGCCAGATAGGCCAGCAGGCCCGGGCCCTCGTAGCGCCAGCGCTGGAGACGGCCGCGCAGCCGCCGGAGGCGGCGTGCGATCGGGCAGCGCGTCGGAGGGGCGTTCATCGCAGGCGATTGTAGCAGGAGAGCGGGAAGGGAGATGGTACCCCCGTCAGGATTCGAACGTGCGACGCCACCGAAAGTCTCGGGAAGGGGCTCCTGCTGGCAGAGGTCGTCCAGGGTGGCAAGGTCGAGCGCTTTCGAGTTGCCACCATCGGCGTCTGCCACGGCCAGCCCCATGCTGAAACAGATGCTGAACCCACCTGCGTTCGAGTCGAAGCGGGAGGATGGCCCAACCGAGGACTCGCCGGCGCAGGTAGAGGAACCCCATACCGGAGATGAGGAAGAGGCCGAACACCAGCTCGATGATCGCGGCAGGAGAACGCCCTCCAGCCAACACGCTGAAGGGGTCTCCGGTCATACGCTTCGTCGGCGCGCGCGCTGCTGCTTGGTTCCGACGGGTTCATCACGCGATCCCGGAGGAGGTTCTATCGACCGTGTCACATTAGCGGTGTGACGTGGCAACGTATGGTGTTCTCGCGGTGCTTATTGTGCTACGAGGTCCAGGAGGTGCCTGCCTTGGAAGCGCCCGTCGAAGTCGTTGACGCCCGTCTGCGCGACGCGCTGTCCGTTCACGCGGAACGTCACGGGCTGACCTCCCGCGCAGCCGGACTTCGACTCCGGCCCGACGACCGCCAGGTAGTAGGTCTGCGGGTCGCCTAGTGCCATCACCGTCGGCGATAGCGAGGTGACGCCGCAGAGCGTGTCGCCGATGTACGCCTCGATCACTGTGCCAACGGGGAACGATTCGCCGGAGGCATCGATGACCTCGCCTCGGAACAGCGTGTTCGGACGATACGCGCCAGGTTCGGTGAGCGTTGCGTCGAACGTCAACTCCTCCCCGTTTTCCGGCCAGTCGAGTAGCTCCCGCGACCAGTACGATCTGCCGCGACTGGGCACGTACGCGTCGACGTAGAGCTGCGCTCCCGGCTGCCCGCAACCGCGCGCTTCGCCGTCGCTCGCGGCGGTCACTTCATAGCGACCGTCAGCACGCGCGCCCACGCGGCTCATGCTGCAGTAGCGTCGCAGCCCGTCCTTGACCGCGACGATGTAGACCTCGCCGGCCATCGGGTCGCCGTCGAGTGTGATCGTGCCGCGCACGGTGACGCGCTCGTCCGCTCCGGGCGCTTCATCGGCCTCGGGCGAGCCGAACCGCGCCGCGAGCGTGAACTCGCGGCCGGCGTCGCTCAGGTCGCCCAAGAGATCTTCGCCGTCAGGCTTCCTTCCTTCCTCCACCCAAGAGATGAGGTCCTCCAGGCCGCGCTCCCACTCGGCGTTGGTGACGCCACAATGTCGTGCGTCCTGCACGGCGCGCTGCACCAGACGATCGCCCTTGCCCGCCGCTACCACTCTGCGTTGCAGGAGCTGTGGCTCAGTCATCGGAACCCGCATGTCGCCTGTAGTATGCAGCGTGAGCAAGGGTATCTGGATGTCGCCGGTGGTGTCGTTACCCTGGCCGAGGACGGCGAGCAACGGCCCAGGGCTCACTCGGACGGCGGCGGCATTGAATTCTTGGCTGGATATGCTACTGAGTGGACCTAGACGGTAGACGGCTTCCCCGTTGTCGAACAGACCGGCTCCCATGATCCCCTGAGTGCTGCTCCACAGGTTGTTGTCCGCGAGAAATCCCTCGCGATCGAACGGGCGCGGGCCACCCGTCAGGTCGATCACGATGTCCTCGAACCGTTCGCGCACCGTTGCATCCCGCAGTGCCGGGAGGATGCGAGTATCGATGAGCTGGCCGGATTCGGGTGAATCGAAGTCGGCTTGCGTGACACCCGCCGCGAACGCTCCGGCGACGAAGAAGTCGCCCCACCTGCCGGCGTGAGAGCTGAAGCCCGCGATGCCGCAGAGTCCCAGGGCGCCGTCGTAGCGGTCGGGATAGCGTTCGGCGGAGATGGCGGCGCCGCCTCCGCCCATCGACTGGCCGGTAACATAGGTGCGCTGCGGCCGCCCGAATTGCTGCACGAAGCGGTCCCAAAGCGCCGCCGTCTCGTCCGCGGTCAGACCCGATAGGTTCGGTATGTTGTTGCTGAAGCTGGACGCGCCCCAGGCGAAGCCGTTGCGGATGAGATAGTTACGGATGCCGGGCGTGTCCACCCAGAGAGTCGGCTCCAACAAGCGAGAACCATGCACGTAGAGCACCAGGCGGCCGTTCCAGTGGTCGGGCATTTCGATCTGATAGATGCTCCCGCCGAGTTGACCGTAGTACGCCTTGGCGCCGGATAGCGCCTCGAACGCTGGGTCGCCGCGCGTGACGTTGCCCGCGGGCTCCGGCGCGTACGCCACGGGCGTCGGTATCGGGCGTGGCGTGGGCGTGGCCACCGGCGTCGATGTGGCCTTCGGACCCGTGGAGCCACCGCCGCACGCGGTAGCCAGCATCGTGACTCCAAAGAGCACTGTGCACAGTCCGGTCTTCATGCGCTGTCGATTGCCGTTTGAAGGGAGGTCTTGCCGAGCGCTTCTCGAGGCCATGCCACCTCTGTTCCCCTCCCGCAGGGGCGCCAACGTTACAGGACATGGCTTGGCGGGCTCGCCTACTGCTGGGTGCTGGCCAGTATAGCACCGCGCCCGGGTCCGTCAACCGTTTCGTTCCAGAGCCGGACACGTTCGAGCGCCCGCGTCAAGCGCAGCCGGGGCCGGTGCTGAGGGCATGGCTCCCCCGAGGGTCAGAGCGCGTGCGGCGGGGGCGCACTACGAGAACACGGCGCCGTTTGTGTCGAAGCTCTTTTGCGCGGTTGGTGCCCTGCCGGCCACGTTGACAACGTTCGCCAACGCTGTATACTTGCCCCCGACTGGTGGTGCCTCAAGCGGCGACCCCGTCCGCGCGCTGACACCCAGAGGAAGCTACGTTCTCAGCCTTATCCTGGCGGGTGCTCCTTGTCTTCGCTGCGGCGATCGGCGCAGCGCTACTTTTGGGCGCTCCACTATCGAACGATACAGGGCAGGCGCAGGAGCCGGGCACGGCTCAGTCCGCCGGATCGCCTCCGCCGGACGCGTTCATTCACGACCACCGGGCCCAGGACGACTGGTTTTACCGTCAGCGCGCCTTTCCTGGCACGCAGATCCCCGCCGGCATCCAGGCGCAGGGCCTGCTCCAAGCCCAGCAGCAGGGCGCGCTGGCAGGTTCGCCGGTCGACGGCCCGCCCTGGACGCCGCTGGGGCCCGCCCCCATCGATGCCGTCCGGCTCCTCACCCCAACGGGTGCCGCCTCCGGTCGCATCCAAGACATCGCGGTATCGCCGGTCGACGATAACGTCATCTACATCGGTGCGGCCGGAGGCGGGGTCTGGAAGACCACGGATGGCGGTGGGAGCTGGACACCCCTCACCGACCGGCAGCCGTCACTCTCGATGGGCGCGCTCGCCATCGACCCGACCAACGCCGATATCGTCTACGCCGGCACCGGCGAAAATGACTACGCCAGCCTTACCTCCTACGGCGGGGCAGGCATCCTCAAGAGCACCGACGGCGGCGACAACTGGACGCTCCTGGCCTCGAATACCTTCGCGGGGTGCCGCGTGGGCAGGATCGCTATCGATCCGACCGCGCCCTCAACCCTCTATCTGGCCAGCGGCGGCGCCTTCGGTGGCCCTGGATCATGCGGAGCTGGAATCTACAAGTCCATCGATGGCGGCGTCACCTGGACGAACAAGCTCGCTGGGCCTGCCTGGGACATCGAGCTCGACCCCTCCGCACCGGCGACGTTGTACGCCGGCGTCGACGCGGGCTACTCTTCAGGCGGCGTATACAAGAGCATCGACGGCGGCGATACCTGGAACCTGGTGCTCCAACCGCCAGGGTATTCAGACGTGGTCATCTTGGCCATCGCGCCCAGCCAGCCGCAAACCGTGTATGCCGCGCTGGCGGAGGGCGGTGGACTGAACGGCGTCTACCGGACCACGGACGGCGGCGCGAACTGGACGAACCTGGGAAACGACTCGCACTACTGCGACCGCTATCCCTTTCCGTTATTCATCACTGTCAGCCAGTGTTGGTACAACAACGCCCTGATCGTAGACCCGGCCGACGCCAACACGGTGTACGCAGGGGGGATCGACCTGTTCAAGTCCACCGACGGCGGCGCGCACTTCGCGGACCTCATCGGCTTTTTCCCCGGCGCGATCCATGTGGACCAGCACGCCCTGGCGTTCGACAGCCAGGGGCGCCTGTACATAGGCAACGACGGCGGCATCTGGCGCAGGAGCGGAACCACGTTCGCAAACCTGAACGGAAACCTGGCCATCACGCAGTTCTATCCGGGCACGGCGGGCAGCGTAACATCTCCCGCCATGTTCCTTGGCGGCACGCAAGACAACGGCACCCTGCGCTACACCGGCTCTCCCGTGTGGAAGCAGGTGGCCGGTGGCGATGGCGGCTACGCGGCCGTGAACCCGGACAACCCACAGCTTATCTATCACACATTCCAATACCTCCAAATCGAGAAGTCCTACGACGGCGGCGCCAACTGGTACCCGGCCATGAACGGCATCCCCTTCAACGAGCTGCGTCTCTTCATCGCGCCCCTGGTGATGAGCCCTTCGAACCCGGACACGCTCTATGCGGGCGCGAGCCGCCTCTACCGGACAACGGACGGAGCGCTATCTTGGGAGCCGATCAGCCCGCCCCTCGGCTACGACGCGATCTCCGCCATTGGCCCGGCGCCGAGCAGCAGCAACGTGATTTACGTGGGTTCCTACGGCGGCCTCGACGTCACGACTGACGGCGGCAACACCTGGACCGAGACGCAGCCCAACGGGCTGCCCTATCGATACGTTAGCGACATCGCCGTCGACCCCAACGATGCTACCAGCGCCTACGTGACGCTGAGCGGGTTCGACCCATACGGCGGCAGCGGGCACGTCTTTCACACCGCCAACGCCGGCGGCGCCTGGGCGGACATCAGCGGGGATCTGCCGAACATCCCGGTCAACGCGCTCGCCATCGATCCCAGGACCAGCCCTCCTACGCTCTACGCCGGCACGGATGGCGGCGTCTTCCGTTCGACCGACGGCGGCGCAACGTGGGACAACTTCAACAAGGGGTCGCTGCCCAACGTGGTCGTGCAGGACTTGCTGCTCAACACGCAGGACAACACCCTGGTTGCGGCGACGCATGGTCGCAGCGCATGGGTGACCACCATATCGAAACCAGCTGACACGCCTCTGCCACCGCCGGGCACCCCCTGCCCGGCTCCGGCGGCGGGGAAGCTCCTCGACGATCTGGGCAGCTCCATCGCGACCATCGACCTCAGCTTGACCGACCCAGCGCTCGGCGCGGGCAGCGCCGAGCTGTTCGGCCACACGTGCATCTTGCGCGACGCCGCCGCCGGCGACCGCGACGGCATCGGACCATCTTCGTTGACGCTCCACAAGGGCCAGGACGATGTGGAAACGGAGATCGTGCAGATGTTCCTCTCCGGCACCGCGCAGTTCGGCGCTGACAGCTTCCCCATGTGGGTCACCGAGAGCCTCTTTGAACGCTCCATCGGCTACATCGAGGAGCAACCGCCGAATGCCCAGCCGGGCATTCTCGAGTGCGCCCCGGCAACACCATGCACCAGCTTTTTCGACGTGTTCTTGTACGTGTACGTCGATACCAGCGTGCCGTCCGACGGCGTTCCCGATCTGATAGTAAAGAACATGAACGCTCTGACGATCTTCACGACCAGCGGTGCGGGCCAGGCTGAACCCGGCGACCACTACCTGTCCAAGAACAACGTCGCGCTGGTGGATCAGGCTAAGAGTGCGCGTGGGACGCTGGGGGCGGTGACGTTTACGCCCGTGCGCGAGCTTACCAAGCTGCCGGCGCTGCAGAACCTCTTCCTCACGAGACAAGGCGAGAAGCTGGCGCCGGTCCGTTGCCAAGACGGCACGAACGTGGCGCTCTTCACGCACCAGCTCAGCGCGCCCATCACATCGCAGGACCCCAAGGACCCGGCGCAGCTGGAGCGCCTGGGCGCGTTCGAGTTCGAGGTGCGGTACGACGAGAAGCTCGTCTGCGTGCAGCTGGTGCCGGGGCCTGCGGCTAGCTCGATGGTCTGCACGATCCAGGACGCGACGAACTCCACACTGAAGGGGATCGCGCGGATCGGCTGCGTCTCGCCGGGTAAGAACGTCTTCCCGGATACGCACACACCTGAGGGGCGCCATCTGGCGGACATCGTCGTGCGACCGCAGCCGGAGTTGTACTCACAGATCCTGCCCAACCAGGACAACGGCATCGCCGTGCAGATCCTGAACCAGGGGTGCCAGCTATCGGACCTGCAGGGGCACCCGATCCCGATCTTCTCCTGCGACGACGGCGACGTGACGATCCGCTACCTGGAGGGCGATGTGACCGGGGACTGCATCGTGGACGTGATGGACGCGCAGCAGGTGGCGTTCCGCTGGGCGTCGACGATAGGGAGCCTGTTCTACGGCACGCGCTACGACCTGATGCCGTCCGGGCAGATGGCGGGTGACGGCGAAATCAACATCAACGACCTGCAGTTCGTGTTCGGACGGCTGACCAGCATGTGCCAAAACCCCTGGCCGCCGCAGTTGCCTGTCAACCCGAAGGCGTAGGCCACACTAGCGGGTCATGGTGCAACGTCGCAGGGTATGCTGAGAAGGCCCGCCGTGATCTATGAGATTACGCAGCGCTGACGGGAGTCCGACCACTCCTCCTGGATCGTGTAGGGTCCCAACCGAGTAACCTCGTTGTTGCAGATATCGCCGATCTTGTCCCAGGAGACATCGTCGTACCAGCCGTCACCCTCTGGGTCTGTGATCGCCGCACACGGCTCGTGGCTGCTCACCTTGGTCAGGGAGTCCACGACACCGTTGCCGAAGCTACATCCTTGGCAGCTCACGTGGGGTTCGACGGCGTGGAGAACGCGAGTCCCTTTGACGTTGCCGTGATAGCCGCAGAACTTTCTACAAGAACGCGTCCCATCGGCGGCGACGGCGCTGATGTCGGGCGGTAGGTAGACGAAGTACAGCGTATTTCGGGTAACAGGCGGGATCGTGCTTCGCACGATCCACTGACTGAGACACCAACCCGGCAACGGCACGCCGAGCAAGCGTTAGACGCGCTGCTCAGCGGTTAGCGCTCAACAGCATTCGGTCGCGTCGTCCGCTGATCTACAACTAGCCCGCGACTTGGTAGCGTCTACGTTCGCGTTGCTGTCAATTCGTCTGAAGGCGCGCGTTGTCACGCGGCCATCGGTGGATTCTGTATACGAAACGTGGTACCCCGGGCAGGATTCGAACCTGCGACCCACGGTTTAGGAAACCGTTGCTCTGTCCAATCTGAGCTACCGGGGCCCGGCTTCCGCAGAGCAATCGTAGCGAATCTACGAGTCCTTTTCTATCAGGCTTCCCGCCGCCTGGTGGCTTGATCGTGAGGGAAGAGGTAAGTATTGTAGCCTCAGCGCCGACCCGCCGGGGCTCGCTGGCAGTCGTCGCGTTCAAGCAACCCAGGGGGATTCACAGGGAGGGACCGGATACCTATGTGGAAGGGTGTACTCATTTTGCTAGCCGCAGCGGCGCTACTGGGCGCCGGTTGCAAAAGCAGCGGAGGCGGCGCGAAGACGTTCTCTGTTCAGGTCGACGGCAGATCGGGCGAGTTCATCGGCGCGTTCTTGGCATATTTCCCAAACGACGTGCAAGTCCATCCAGGGGATACCGTTGACTTCACCAGCATCTTCAGCGGGGAGCCGCATACGGTCACGCTGGGCCGGGATGTTGATGACGTGTTCAACGTCATCTCGCAGGCATGCCCCAACGGCGGCCTCGCCGACCCGGACTGCCAGCAGGGGCCGCCGGAACAGTACGCCGACCAGTACAACACGGCGACCGCAAAGCTGCCGTCGTTATTCCCAGAAGGCCCTGGCGATGTCATCCAGGCGGCGGGACAGCCCTGCTACCTCGCGAGCGGCGACGCGCCCAGTGACGGATCGGCGTGCGCGAAGCCCCAGCAAACGCAGATGGACTTCGACGGCACGCAGACTTACTACAACAGCGGATTCTTGCCCGAAGCTGCCGTCTTCTCCGTGAAGCTGGCGTCGAATATCAAGCCCGGCACGTACCATTACTACTGTCTGCTTCACCGACCAGGCATGAGCGGCACCATCACCGTTGTCGCCAAGGGCACGAGCGTGCCGAAGCCTTCCGAGCAGAAGGCAAAGGGCGATGACGAGTTCAGCCAGATGGTGACGAAGCTCAAGCCGACGGCCGATCAGCTCACCTCGCTCACTGCGGACAAGGCGCAGGCTGGAGCCTCGTCGCCGGACGTGCAGGAAGCGGGAGTGAACGAGTTCGGTCCGAAGGAGATCGACATCAAAGAGGGCGAGTCGGTGACGTGGAGTGTCGATGGTGTGCACACGATCAGCTTCAACGCCCCGGATGATGCCAAGAGCCTGCTCGTGAAGGGTGCTGACGGTGCGTATCACGCCAACGAGAAGGCGGGTGCACCATCCAAGAGCCCGGGCCAGCCGACCGATCCGAGCGCACCCCCGCTCATCGATGCGGGCAACTGGGATGGCACTGGGTTCCTGAGTTCTGGCGTCATCGTGTCGTTCGGAGATCCGATCTACCAGTACAAGGTGACGTTCACGAAGGCCGGGACGTACAACTATGTGTGCATCGTTCACCCAGGCATGGGAGGAACGGTGAAGGTCACTCAGTAGTCCAAACGATTCGTAACCAAAGCGAGCGCCCCTGTGCATCTTCGCGCAGGGGCGCTTGCCTCCATGAGCGCGTCGTTCGGCAGCTATTCGTTGCGTTGTTTCGCGCGCCGGCGCGCGAATTGCTGCGGCAGGCGGCTGTAGAGCAGCAGATCGCCGTCACTGTAGGCGACGTTGGCCGACTCAGCGCCGCGCTTGATCGCCTTCATCGACGCCTTGGTGAGCGCGACCGGCAGCGGCGGCTTCACAGCCATGCCCGATCATAATGGATGGCTGACACATATGAGCACGGGATGCGCGTCGTGTCCATGGATCATACATAGGTACCCGCCGTTGAACGTCCTCTGCTGACGATGCTTCCCAGGGCTAGCGCTGCGACGGCATACCAGCCGACGCCCACCCAAAATGCAATCGAGATGCCCCATTGCAGCGCGATGGCAACGCCGAGCACGGAGGCGAGCACGGAGGTTGCTCCGTTGATCCCCCAGAAGAACGCGGTGGGCGCGTCCTTCTGCCGGGACGCCAGCGTCATGCCGATGGGGAACGGCATGCCCATGAGGAGACCCATCGGCGCGAGAAGCGCTACCGCGGTAATGATGCGCACTGGCGTGGTCGCGTCGTCGAAGCTGTGCGTGATATGGGGCGTCGCAACCCCGGCCGCTACCAGCACCGCGAGGAGTGCGACAAACGGCAGTAACAGGAACGCCCGTCGGCCCGGACTGATGATCTGCTCCGTTACAAAGCTGCCAATACCGCTGAAAACCAACAACGAGAACAGCACGACCGAGAGGGCATACGTAGGATGGCCGAGAAAGATGATGAGCCGCTGCAATTGCGCGATCTCCAACAGCAAGAACCCCAGACCGATCCCGCCGAAAAAGACCACGAACGGCGCCATGCCGTGCAATGCCTGCCGGCTGGTCGTGATGGCGAGTGGCAGCAGAATGCAGAGACTGGTTAGAACGAGCATGGCGATGGCGAGGCTGAAGAGCACGAGCACCGGTTGCGTCAGATACTGGGTCCCGACGCCGTAGAGCGACCGGCTGAAGATGTCCTGGAAGCGGATCATCTGGAAGAAGAACGGCCGGTCATCCGTGGGCGCCGAGATATTGGCGGGAATGCCGAGGGGGACGGAGTTCGGGTCTTTCGCGTCCGCGATCGCAGCAAACACCGGATCGCTTGGTGCCGGCGCCGGTACAAGGACCACCTCGTCTCGCAGGTCCTGAGCCACCTGCTCGACCCGATCGATGTCGGCCTGTGAGAATGGCTCCGGGCTCACCAGGATCGTACTCACGGCAATGCCCGGCCCCAAGTAAGACGTCGCCGGATTTCGAATCAGGATGATATGGTCCCGCGGATTCGTGATGCCGCGGCGCCGCAGTGCTGCGGCGGCCAGCGCCGTGACCCGGTACGACTCCAACGGCCTGTCGACGTGGTACCAGCGCGACACGCTTAGCACACCGTTTGGAGCCAAGCGATTGAGGAACGTGTCCCAAGCCTCCACGGTGTAGAGCGAGTTCTCTGAGAGGGAGAAAGCGCCCGCCGCTGTCGCTGCCCAGGTATCGATGAGCGAGAGCTGAATAATGTCATACTTGTCGTCGGAGCGGGCCAGATAGCTGCGCGCCTCGTCGTTCACGAAGTGGACGTTGGGCAGCTCATCAAGGTGACCGGTGAAGTCGCCATACTTGTTGTTTACGGCCTTCAAGATCGCGTTGTTAATCTCTACCGCTGTGACCGACTGCTGCTGAAAGAGGAGGGCAGTGAGCACATCGCGACCCCCGCCGGCCCCAATCACGAACACGCGCGCATTCGATCGCAGGTAGTGAGCAATGTTGACCACGTCATAGCGAAGGTAGTCGACGTCGGCCGTGTTGCCACTGAACTTAGTCAAGAACGTCGCAGCCGTTGCGTCAATGTTCAGGCCCATCTGGTGCGCCTGGGCGTTGGCCGGCAGAGCCGGGCTGAAACCCCATCCGAAGGGTGGCGAGACCGTATTCGGGTCGCCTACTACTCGAATGCGCGAGAACGCGTTCCACCGCTCGTAGCGGGCTGTTGTTTCTTCCGCGCCCTTCGCCCAGCGAATGCGTAGGATCGGATGGTAATGCTGGGCGGAGAAGGCATTCCCGATGCCGCCGATCGCCCAGAGTACAGCGACGGCGGCCGCGAACCTGAGCAGGCGTGAACGGCCCGCTGCGGTTGCGAACAGGCACGCACCTATGCCCGCCAGCGCCGCGACGACCACGACGGTGGACGGCCCATCGCCGAGGACGTTGATCAGCCACACTAGCGTCACCGTCCCCAGGCCCGCACCCATCAGATCGGCCGCATAGAGCCGGCTCACCTGGTTTGGAAAACGAGTCAGCGTCAGTGCGACGATAACGCCGCTGAAGATGAACGGCACCGAGATGACCAGGTAGATGAGCGACGTGGAGTAGATCGCCGTGAGCGACCAGTGGGCGTCGAACGGGATGACCAACTGCGTGAGAAAGCTCAGCACTATCGAGACGCTGAACAGCAACGATGCTTGAGCGAGGCGGTCGCGCGTGTCGTCTTGTGTGAAACGACTCGGCACGAGGTGGATAATCAGCGCGCCGACGGTCATGCCGAACAACGCGACCGAAACTGCTACGAACGCGAAGTGGTACCACATCGTCACGCTGAAGATCCGCGTGAGCAGAACTTCGTACATCAGCGTGCTGAGTGTCGTGAAGAACAGCCCGCCATACACGGCCGGCGTTGCCCTCACGGTGTCACTTCGCTGCAATTGCGCACTCCCCCGGGCGAAAGGTGCTCAAGTATACCAACGCGGCCGCAGCCGGGCTATTTCTCGGGATGGTAGCAGATCAACGTTAGCCCGGGTGTTCGCTTGCCAGGCGCCGGCGCGCGCGCTGCTGCAGCAACCGGCTGTAGAGCAGCAGATCGCCGTCGCTATAGGAGACATTGCCCGACTCAGTGCCGCGCTTGATCGCCTTCATCGACGCCTTGGTCAGCGCGACGGGCAGCGGCGGCTTCGCGACGATCTTGCCGGCGAGCTCGTGCGCGAATGTTCGCTCCTGGCTGTCCGGCACGAGGTGCGTGACGAGACCCCAATCGAACGCCTGCTGCGCGCTGAAGCGCTCGCAAACGATCGTCAACTCCAGCGCCTTCGCGTGGCCGAGCTCACGCGCCAAACGGGGCAGCGCGTTCCAACTCAGCGGGATGCCCAGCTCGACCTCCGGTATCAAGAACCAGGCGCTCTCGCCCGCAACGCGGAAGTCGCAACATGCGGCGATGACGGCGCCTCCTCCGACGGCGAAGCCGTGCACCGCGGCGATGCTGATCTGATCGAGCCCATCGATCGCGTCCGAGGTGCGTCCGCCGATCGCGGACATGTGGCGCAGCTCGAGCTCGTTGTCGGGTCCGGGCTGCCCCCATTCGCTCGTGTCGGCGCCGGAGGAGAAGCCGGGCCCTTCGCCGGCAAAGATGACGACGCGCGTATCGAAGTCCGTGGACAGCTCGTGGCATAGCTGCTGGAGGTCGAGGTGCAGTTGTCGGTTCATGGCGTTGCGTTTGTCCGGACGGTTGAGCAGCGCGGTCATCACCGCACCATCGCGTTCGACAAGCAGCGTTTCGTATGCCATGGGAGCCTCCCGGACCTTTGCTCGCTTAGGGGTGCTCCAGTCTATCCGAGGCGTTCGGCGTTCGCCAAAGCGGCGCAGTAATAGGGGCGATCGGCTGCGCGTTTACTTGACAGAGTATGTACGTTATACTTGCTCCACCCCGCCACCTCTGGGTAAAGCGAGCAGGCCGGTCGCTGCCGCCAGAGGCTTATTTCGTATCAGGGCCCTGCAGGCTCAGGGAGACGGACAGGTTGTGAGCAGGACAGTCGTCGTGACGGGCGGCGCGGGCTACATCGGCTCCGTGCTGGTGCGCATGCTGGTCGACCAGGACTGGCACGTGCGCGTCGTCGACCGGCTCTACTGGGGCGAGAAACCGCTCGCGCCTGTGCTCGACCAGATCGAACTCGTCCAGCAGGACGTGCGCAGCCTGTGCGATGACGTGCTGGAAGGCGCCGACGCGGTGATCCATCTCGCCGGCCTCTCCAACGACCCGACGGCGGAGATGAACCCGGAAGCGAACCACCAGATGAACGCCGTGGCGACCCGAGCGCTGGCGGAGGCCTGCAAACGGGTGGGCGTTGAGCGATTGTCCTACGGCTCCAGCTGCTCGATTTACGACGGCCTGCCGCCTGGCCCGGTCTACGACGAGACCGCCGACGTCCAGCCGCGCGGCGCATACGCGACATCGAAGTACGAGGGTGAGATCGCGCTGCTGGAGCACGCCAGTGACGACTTCAGCCCGATCCTGCTGCGTCAGGGCACGGTGTACGGCGCCAGCCCGCGCATGCGCTTCGACCTCGTCGTGAACACGTTCGTCCGGGCGGCGGTGCAAAACGGCGAGCTGCAGCTCCACGGCGGCGGCTGGATGTGGCGTCCGCTCGTTGACGTGAAGGACGTCGCCCGCGCGCACATTGCGGTGCTGGAGGCGCCGCGCGAGAAGGTGCACGCGCAGACCTTTAACGTCGTGCACGACAACTTCCAGATCCGCGGTCTGGCGATGCTGGTAGCAGGCTCTGCGCAGATGCGCAAGTACCGTCCGAAGCTGAAGGACGCACCGCTGCCGAAGCTCGTGCGTGACTATAAGTGCGACAACTCGAAGCTGCGCCAAGCGATCGGATTTACGCCGGGCGTGACCATTCTGGAGTCAGTCGAAGAGATGCTGCTCGGCATCGAGAAGAATGGCTGCATCGATTTTAACCACCCGCGCTACTACAACATCGCGTGGATGACACTCCTCGATGAGCTCCATCCCTACCTTGCCAAGTTTCCCAGCGTCTTCTAGCCCGGGGCATGACGGACCTCGAGCGACCCGGGACAGTCTGGAGCGGGACGCGACCACGGCCTGAGGAGCAGCTTCGGCAATTTGCGAAGAACCTGGAGTCCCAACGCCCATCACTCTTCCACGCCCTCGCCCGCGACGCGATCGTGTTCGCGTACCATCGCGGCGAGATGGACAAGTGCCGAACGAAGCTGGGACGTGCGCTCTACGCGCTGCGGTTGCCGCTCTTCGCGTCGGAGTATTTCGCGCTAGCGTTATACCGGCTGCGAGTGCTCCTGCGCACATGGCGCGTCCCTGTGATCCCGTCGCTGCTGAACTATGTTTGCGCCATCGGTTGGGGGATCCGGATCGGGAACCCTGTTGTGATCAAGGAAGGCGTGTACATTCCGCACGGCGAGATGGTGATCGATGGCATTACGTTCATCAGTAAGGGCTGTGTCCTGTGCCCGTCGATTTCCATTGGTCTCGTGCAAGGCGAGTATATCGGCCCGCACCTTGAAGAGGGCGTGTTCGTTGGCACCGGCGCGCGCATCCTCGGTCCAGTACGCGTTGGCTGTGGGGCTAAGATCGGCGCGAACGCTGTTGTACTCTCTGAAGTTCCGGCATGGACGACCGCGGTCGGCGTGCCGGCGCGCGTCATCGAGAAGGCGGATGAGCCGGCGCCGGAACGCCGCGTTTGGACGAACGAATCGTGAGCAGGCGTACCGTCGTGATTGGCGCGGCAGGACAGCTCGGCAGCGACATCATGCGCCGCTGGCCGCACGGCGACACGATCGGACTCGCGCGCGACGCGATTGAGATCACCGACCGCGATGGCCTCTTGGCCACGCTTCGCGACCAGAGCCCGGAGCTTGTCGTGAGCACAGCGGCGTTTCACAATGTCGATCTCTGCGAGAGCGAGCCGGAGCGCGCGTTCCAGGTGAACGCCGTCGGCGCGATGAATCTTGCCGATGCCTGCAGCGAGATCGGGGCGGCGCTCATGTTCATCAGCACCGACTACGTTTTCGCCGGCGACCTTGGCCGCGCGTACAGCGAGCGGGACGCGCCGTCACCCGTCAATGTCTACGGTGCAAGCAAAGTCGCCGGGGAGCAGCTCGTGCGCTCCAGAATCGAGAAGCACTACATCGTGCGCACGTCGGGCCTATACGGCGAGGCCGGATCGGGCGGGAAGGGCGGCAACTTCGTCCAGCGCATGCTCGAGCTGGGCCGCAGCGGCAAAGACCTGCGCGTCGTGGACGACCAGGTGCTCTCGCCGACGTTCACGTACGACCTTGCCCAGCAGCTCCTCGCGGTCGCGGACACGCGTCGATACGGCACGTACCACGTGACGAACGGTGGCTCCTGTTCGTGGTATGAGTTCAGCGCCAAGATCTTCTCGCTTACCGGCACAAACGCCTCGCTCAGACCGACGACGACAGCGGAGTTCGGCGCGAAAGCGCGCAGGCCCCTATACTCGGTGCTTGAGAACGCGGCGCTGCGGGAAGCCGGCGTGCCGCTGCTGCGCGACTGGCCGGAGGCATTGGCCGATTACTTGCATAGAAGGGGCGAGCTGCAACCGAACGAACAGTAAGGGGAGGTAGATCATGACCACTGATGCGAAGGCCAGGAACTCTGTCGCTGACGCCCGCGTCTCCGTGCCGCGGCTCTTCGATGATGACCGCGCCCGTCGCGCCTGCGACGTCTTCGGCTTCACCGGGGACGGTAGCGTGGACATGGGCGGCGACGTCAACATCACCTGGGCCTATCCGGGACGCGTCGTCGCGTGGCACCGGCACCAGAAGCAGACCGACCACTGGTTCGTGATTAAGGGCTATCTCAAAGTGGGCCTGATGGACGAGCACAAGCAGGTGAAATGGGTCTATCTTGGGGAGAACGATCGCCGCGTGCTCAGTATCCCGCCGGGCGTCTGGCACGGCTACATGGTCCTGGGTGACGAGGAAGCCGTGCTGATGTACTACATCACGTCTAAGTACGACGAGAAGAACCCTGATGAAGAGCGCATGACGCCGGCGGAGTCCGGGGTCGACTGGTCCGTGGCCGTCAAGTAGCCTAATAGTCTGTTATGGGGAAGCGAATCCTCATCCTCGCGGGAGCAGCCTACGGTGAGCGGATGTCCAGCCCGGGCATCCGCGCTCATCACATGGCGCGCGTCCTCGCCGAACAGGTGCCCGGCGCGTCCGTCACCCTCGCCGTTGCCTCGGATAGCGCGCAAGGAAAGATCGAGAACGCGCCCTGCCGTCTCGTTTACTACACCAAGCTGACCGTGATCCGCGAGATCGCTACCCACGACATCATCATCGCCACCGGCTTCCCCTCGTACGCGCTCTTCTTCTTTCCCTGGAAGACCTTCGTACTGGACTTTTTTACGCAGTACCTCCTGGAATGGACGGAGGCGTCCAAGGACGATCCGGGCTTCACGCGGCTGCGCCGCGGCGCCTGGCTCTCGCAGTCGCGAAAGTTGCTCAACATTCAGCTGACCTTCGCCGACTTCGTGCTCGCGGCCAGCGAACGGCAGCGCGATGCACACCTAGGCTCGATGGTAAGCCTCGGGTTGGTGACCCCGCGCAGCCACACGAAGGACCCATCGCTGCGCAAGCTCATCGGCGTCGCGCCGCACGGCGTGCGTCCCGATCCACTGGAGCATACGAAACATGTAGTGAAGGGACAGTACGCCGGGATCAAGGAGACGGACAAGTTGATCCTGTGGAACGGCGGCATCCTTGGTTGGTATGACCCAGCCACGCTCATCAGCGCGCTCGCCAAGCTGTCGCGCGAGCGTGACGACCTGAAGCTCCTGTTCCTGGGGGCGTCCTACCCCGGGCTGCACAACCTGGGGCTGGGCGGCCGCTTTCAGGAGGCGGTAGCGCTATCACGGGAACTCGGGCTATACAATCGCAGTGTCTTCTTCGATGTCGGCTGGGTCCCATACGAAGAGATGAAGAACTACACGCTGGAAGCGGACCTCAGCGTCTGTACCTACTTCGAGGGGCTTGAGACGAACTTCTCCCTGCGAACGCGCTTTCTGGACGTCTTCTGGGCAGAGGTACCCCTCATCTGCACGAAGGGCGACGTGCTAGCCGAATCGGTAGAAGAGCACCGCCTCGGCCTGACGGTCAAGGAACGCGACGTTCCTGGCCTGGCTGGCGCTATCCGGAGGCTCCTGGACGACCGCGAGTTCTACGAGGAGTGCAAGCGCAATATCCACGCCATCAAGCATTGCATGACCTGGGAGGTCGCGCTCGAGCCGCTGATCAAGTTCTGCAACGACGGCGAGTCGATCGCAAAGCCCAAGGGCGAACGGGTTGGGCCGCTCATCTCGCGCATCGCGGGCCATGAGATCACCCGGCGGATCCGTACGCTCAGGTCACTCCTGCTGAGGATATGATCGTGAACGGAGGGCCACGCATCCTCGTCACGACCAAGAACCGCACCGGCCGCCGGATGGCCAGCCCGGGCATCCGCGCCTATCACATCGCCCGCGTGCTGGCCGAGAACGTGCCCGGCGCCCAAGTGACGCTGGCGACGCCTTCGCCTGACGAGATCGCGGCCGATGTTCCCTTCCGCGCGGTCCCGTACACTCGCGGCGCGTTGACCGCGGCCACGCGCAAGAGCGACATTGTGATCGGCAGTCGCTTCCCGCTCTTCCTGCTTCCACTGCTTCAGAGCAAGCGGCTGGTGCTGGACATGTTCACGCCGTACGTTACGGAATGGATTGAAGTTGCGAAGTTCTTCGGTATCGACGACTCCCGCAAAACCACATTCTTCAACTCCTTGTCGCGCGACCTGATGGTGCAACTGCTCCTGGCAGACAGCATCCTTTGCGCCACGCTGCGGCAGCGCGATCTCTATTTCGGCATGCTGAGCGCCCTCGGCCGGGTGACTCCTGAGACGTACGACGACGACCACTGGCTCGCCAAGCTGCTCGTACTCGCGCCGTTCGGCGTCCGGCCCAACGAGCCCAGGCCAACGCGTCGTGTGCTGAAAGGCGTATGGCCCGGCATCCTGCCCACGGACACGCTGCTCATTTGGAACGGCGGCATCATTGAATGGTACGACGTGGAGACGCTGATCCACGCCATCCATCGCATCAGCGAACAGCGACATGACATTAAACTCTTCTTCCTCGGCACGGAACACCCGGATAACCCAGACACCGACGCTCCCAAGCTGCATGGCCTTGGTGGCGGTACTCAGCGAAGCGCGTACCAGCTCTGCCGCGAGCTGGACCTGCTGGACAAGTTCGTCTTTTTCAACTTCGACTGGATCGAATACGAGGACACCGTGAATTACTTATGCGAGGCGGACATTGGCATCTGCACGTACTTCGACAATCTTGAGACGCATTTCTCCTTCCGTTCTCGCCTCCTCGATTTGCTGTGGACGGAGCTCCCCATCGTCTGTACCCAGGGCGACGTGTGGGCCGAGCTGGTCGCCCGCCGGCCGCTGGGAATCGCTGTGCCAGAGCGTAACGAAGGCGCGCTGGCGGAAGCCATCCTTCGGCTGGCCGATGACAGCGCCCTCGTGGTGCAGTGCAAGGAGAACCTGCGGAAGGAGAAGGAAGCATATCGCTGGGAGCGCGTCCTGGAAGGACTGGTGGAGTACTGTCGCGAGTCTGCCGAGCCGGCTCAGAAGTGGAGCCGCCTCCTGCCCCTGACGACGACGTTGGCCTCGAGCCTCGAGTCCAAGTTACGTCTTGCCTTCTACCGGCGTTGGGATAACATGCGTTACCCCAGGGCGCGGCCTGCCGCGCCAGAAGGAGCAACTCAGCCGTGACAAACGAGCCACACGCACCCTCGGCAACCCTCGGCAACGTCGATCTCGACTGGGCGCCGGAGCCCCTCTGGGAGAACTGGCCGCGCGGGCCGGACAACAGTTTCATCCTGGTGCGTATGGAAGACGCGTTCCAAGAGAAGGCGGTGGCTGGCACACCAGGACGTGTGCTGGATCTCGCCTGTGGCTCCGCCCTGCACGCCCCCGCGTTGCACGACCATGGCTGGGACGTGCTCGCGCTGGAGCCATCGCCCGCAATGATCTCGAAGGCGCAGACGAGGGCGATGGGGGTGGGCATGCGCCTTGAGCTCTTCAAGGCGATCGGCGAAGTGGTACCCTTCCGCGATCACAGTTTTGACCGCGTGCTCTGTCAGTCTTCGCTCGACCATTTCGCGAACCCGGAGAAGGGCATGCAGGAGATCGCGCGCATCTTGAAGCCAGGCGGTCTGGCCATCATCGGCCTGGTGAACTACGGCGGCATCTCGTGCCGCGGCAGTAGGGTGCTATATCGCATCGGACGTCGCGTGGGAATAATCCAGCCCGGCAAGAACAAGTTTTGGGATACGCCCGTCCCGCATGAGCACACCTTTGAAACGACACTGGGGAGGCTGAAGAAGATGGGCCAGCCTTGTCTCGACCTGGAAGCCGTCTACGGCGTTTCGTTGTTATGGGCGTTCCCCGGCTGGGGCACGCTGCTCAGCCTGATGCCGGGACGTGTCGCACGGCTGATCTTGCGCCGTTTCGATGCCCTTGCTCGCCGAATGCCCGGCGCCAGCGATTTCCTGATCACCACCTGGCGGGCGCGCGCGTAAGGAGCGGTGGGATGGGTCTCGACGCCGGATCAGCTTCTCGTACCGCCAACTGGGGACGTGCGTGGGATCTGCTGTTCGCTCTCACCACGCGTGAGCTCATCCTACGCTATCGGGGGACGGTACTGGGCTATGTTTGGTGGGTCGCGCGCCCCCTGGCCTTGGGGCTACTGCTCTGGTTCGCGTTTCGCAAAGTGCTGACGATCGATGTTCCACATTATCCTCTGTTCATCATGACGGGGCTCTTTCCCTGGTTCTGGTTCACATCTGCCGTCACTGAGTCGTCAAACGTCCTGGTGACGTACGGATCGCTCGTGAAGAAGGTGATCTTCCCGCGCGCCATCTTGCCGCTCTCCGCGGCGTTCGGGAATGCCGCGCAATTCACACTCATCTTGCCCGTACTGCTCATCTTCCTCTTCGTCGGAGGCGAAGGGCCGAAGCCGATGTGGCTTCTCGGCATTCCATTCCTCATTCTGCTGCAGTTCGGACTGACCGTCGGCATCGGCCTGATGCTCTCGCCGCTGAACGTCTTCTTCCGTGACATTTCTCCGCTAGTGGACGTGAGCCTCAACATCCTGTTCTATGCCTCGGCCGTGATCTTCCCGCTCGGGCGCGTACCTCCAAGCATCAGGCCCATCCTGCTGATTAACCCGCTCACGGGACTGATGGTTGGCTGGCGTAGCGTGCTGCTGGATGGAGCGTTTCCCGGTCACGAAATCTGGTCGACGTTCGGCGCGATGATCCTTTTTCTCATCATCGGCACGGCGATCTTCAGGACCCTGGAAAAACATGTCGCAGATGCGCTCTGACCAAGACTTGGCGCTGTCCGTCGAGAACGTCTCAAAGCGGTTCTTTGTAACGCAGCTGCATCCCTGGCGCGCGAGCGAGGCATTCTTGCACCCGTTTTCATTCGTGAAGGAAGTGCTGTTCGGCGAGCCGTTCTGGGCGCTGCACGACGTCAGCTTATCGGTGCGGCGGGGCGAGTTTCTCGGCCTCATCGGCCAGAACGGGTCGGGAAAAAGCACGCTGCTGCGCATCATGGCTGGACTGTCGGAGCCGACGAATGGTACCGTGACCGCGAACGGCCGCATTGCGTCGCTTTTGGATCTTGGTGCCGGCTTCCACCCGCGCGCGACGGGGCGCGAGAACGCCTATATCAACGGTCTGCTCATGGGCCTCTCCAAGCAAGACATCCGGGATAAGATCCCGGAGATCATCCGCTTCGCCGAGCTGGAAGCGTTCGCCGATCGGCCGATGCGCACCTACTCCTGGGGGATGACCCTTCGGCTCTCCTTCTCGGTGGCCGTTCATGTCCGGCCGGACATCTTCATCGTCGATGAGGTGCTCGCGGTGGGCGACGCGGACTTCCAGGAGAAGTGCTATGAACATTTCGAGTCGCTCAAGCAACAGGGCATAACGATCGTGCTCGTGTCGCACGACGTAGCAAATATCGAACGCTTTTCGGACCGGGTCGCGCTACTGGACCAGGGCCGAATTGTCACGGTCGGCGAACCCAGAGCGGTGGTGAACGAATACCTCACGAGGTTGGCAGAGCGTTCGCCGGCAGCCCGGCACGCGCTCCAGCGAGCGATCGCCGCCTGGCGGCAGGCTGGCGGGGCACCACCGCCTGAAGAAGTGTCGACCGGCAGCGGTCGAGGAGGCATAGGGTAGATGAAGACGCGGCCGGGTCTTTGTGCCCGTGCAGCGGTAAAGGTTGACTTGGGCTGCGGCCAGAAGAAGATCCCCGGGTCGATTGGCGTTGACATGGCATGTGCTTCAGCCGTCGATGTGCTGGCTCACTTCAACTACGGACTGCCGTTTCGGGATAACTCGGTCGACGCGGTTTACGCGTACCACCTGCTGGAGCACCTGGATGATTTCCTGGCGTTCATGGATGAGATCTGGCGCGTCTGCCGCCCGAACGCCCTTGTGTACATCAAAGTTCCTCACGGCTCGTCATCCTATGATATATGGAAGGATCCCACACATCGACGTGGCCTGTTCATCGCCACTTTCGCTTACTTCGATGACACGTATTTCGATGGCAGAGCCTTCGCCTACTATGCGAAAGCAAGGTTCCGGATCGAGCATTCCCGGCTCAACTTCTCCATTCAGAATGCTGCGGAGTTTGCCTTCCTGCGGCGTGTTGTGAACCAAGTTGTTCATGTCCTGGCGAACCACGGCCGCAACTCCCAATACCTTTGCGAGCGCTTCTGGGGACACTTGCTCGGTATCCAGGAAGCGGCGCTCATCCTGCGCGCGATCAAGGAGCAACCGGCCATCGCCGGGCGGGAAGGCTGAGCGTCGGAGCTGTCCAACGCCCATATCCGAGGTGAACGCTTGATAATAATCACGGGAACCGGAAGAAGCGGCACGTCGCTCCTGGCGCAACTCTATCGCGAGTTGGGGTTCGATCCGGGAGGCCATTGGTCTCCGAAAAAAACGCTGGGTATGAAGCTCCGGACATCTTTCGGCAAAATCATCGTGTCATCCGCGACCTGGGCCTGAGCATTCTTGCAAGCAGGACGGTGAATGAAGCGGTGCGCCGTCTGCTTAGTGATCCGGACGACCCGCCGCGCGGCAAGCTCAGTTGGTGGCTGAGCAATACGATCGAACGGGTCGCTCTGCGTTGTTTGGGCCGACGAGCGGAGCCATTAGAACTTGTGCCGTGGGAACGCTTCGAGGGTGTCGTCGAGGCCCACCGAGCGGTATTGGTGGAGATGTCTCGTCGTTTCCAGGTTGTTAAAGACCCGGCCTTCTGCTGGACACTCGGCGTTTGGGCTGCTTCCGGAGCGCAGATCGATCACGTTCTCGTCTGCGTAAGAAATTTCGACGCGATGCTGGAAAGCCATTTCGCGGCCGGCAATCTCTTATTCAGGTCTAGATCCACCGCGAAGAACTCATTCATCTACGGGCTGGGTCTCTGCATGATGGCAATCCATGATCACCGGCTTCCCCATTCGGTCGTACGATTCCCCGACTTCCTGGATGATCCCGCGACGCTGTACGAAGCGGTGCGGTTTCCCGCACCCGTCTCGTATGATCGATTCCTTGTGGCCCTATCGAAGACGGCGTCGTCGGAGTTGATACATGACCGCCGATAGGGAGCACCATGATGGCCTGCGCCGCCCCGCGATTCTGTTCGTGATGCAGCGCCGCTGCTGGAGCCTCGCAGCTTCCATGGTTGGTGGCGCTCCCACCGCCGCGCTCGGACACCATCGCTAGGATCCGGCGTTCTTCCATGGCCACGCCACCCTCGAGCGAGCAGCAAGCGGCAAATGTCCTGGTGTTGAGCTTGGGCGTTGTCGGGCAGCGCATGTCGAGCCTGGGCATTCGCAGCTATCACATCGCCCGCGTGCTGGCGGATCGCCTGCCCCAGGGCACGGTCACGCTCGCCCTCCCCAATGACAGCGACCTCCTCACGCAGGACCTGCCATTTCGCGTGGTCCGCTACACGCCTTCCTCCCTGAAGACGCTTGCCCAGCAGCACGACATCATGATCTCCTATACCTTTCCGGTCAGCCTGCTGCCGCACACCCGCAACACGCGCGTGGTCCTCGATCTGTATGGTGTCTACGTGCCTGAATGGCTGGAGATCGCGAACACAGAGCTGGAGGCTTCGCATCGGCAGGCGTGGGTGGACTGCCAGCGACGCAAGCTGAACCTGTTACTGACGTGGGCGGACTTCATCCTGTACGCAAACGAACGCCAGCGGCACCTGTACCTGGGCATGCTCACCGCCGTCGGACGGGTGACGCCGGAAGCCTACGCGCGGGACAAGCGGCTCACCCAGCTACTGGGGCTCGTGCCGTTGGGCGTGCGCCCAGGCGAACCGCAGGCGGCCCGGCGGGTGCTGAAGGGCGTCCATCCCGGCATCAAGCAGGACGATAAGGTACTGATCTGGAACGGCGCACCCACAGACTGGTATGACCTGGAGACGCTGATCCGCGCCGTACACCAGCTCAGCTGGGAACGCGACGACATCAAGCTGTTCTTCATGGGGACGGAGTTGCCCAGCTATCCGCAGCCGGGCAAGCTCAAAGGCACTGGCGCTGTGGGCGTGAGGAATGCGCTGCGCCTGTGTGAGGAACTCGACCTCCTCGACCGGTTTGTCTTCTTCAACGTCGACTGGGTCAGCTACGACGACACAGCAAGCTATCTGCTGGAGGCCGACATCGGCGTCTGCACCTACTTCGAAGGGCTGGAAACCAACTACTCATTTCGGACGCGCTTCCTCGATCTGTTCTGGGCAGAGTGTCCTATCGTCTGCACCGAGGGCGATGTCCTCGCTGGCCTCGTGTCGAGCCGGCGGTTGGGCATCACTGTGCCGCCACGGGACACGCAGGCGCTGGCACAGGCGATCCGGCGGCTCGTGGACGACGAGGCGCTGGTGCAGGCCTGCAAGCAAAACTTGCGCGAAGTGCGCGAGGAGTTTCGCTGGGAAAAGGTGCTGGAGCCGCTGGTAGAGTTCTGCCGCACGCCGGCACCCGCGCGCTCCGGAAGGCAAGAGCGGCGCTGGGCAATCGCCTACCGCCTGGCCAGCTACCGCGCGGGACGGCTCTGGCAGCTGTTGACCACTCGACAGAAGGGCCCGACATACCTGTAGCGGCAGCGGTCGTGCCGACAAGGCCCTCGCCTTGACGGCTCAGCGGAGCGGTCCATATACTGCCGTGCGCCCGGCCGGCGAACTCAAACCAGGCCCCTTGGAGGCTGTTACAAAGCCGCGGTGCCTGCGTTATCCAACGCGAAGGGAGCAGGTGGTGCTTGGCCACAGGCTTTGGTCGATACCGGCTGAGACGCTGACGACATGAACGACGTGACGGCCCAAGCCGCATCGCCGCCACCAGACGAGCGCGAAGGCAAGCGGCTGGCCCCCCTTGATGGCCTGCGAGGCCTGGCGATTCTGCTCGTGATGCAGTACCACTTCTGGGGGCTCGGGTTCGGCCTCGTAGACCGCGACCCGACGCTCGGCATCGATCGCTTCGCGCGGAAGCTCTTTGGTGTTGGCTGGTCTGGCGTCGACCTCTTTTTCGTGCTCTCCGGCTTCCTGATCACGGGCATCCTCTACGACGCGAAGCGTTCGAACTTCTACTTCAGAAACTTCTACGCGCGCCGCTTCCTCCGCATCTTCCCGCTCTATTATGCCTTCCTCGCGTTCGCGCTGTTTGCGTTGCCGAACTTCCACCGGCTGGCGGGGCCTGGGCAGACCACGGCGCTGCATCACACGCAGTTCTGGTACTGGACGTACACGGTGAACATCGCCTCGGCGGTGAAGCAGCTTCATTCGCACATTCCTCTGGTATACAGCCAGTTCTGGTCGCTTGCCATCGAAGAGCAGTTCTACCTGCTCTGGCCGCTTCTCTTGCGCCTCTTCAACCGGCGAGCCGTGATGATCTTGTGCGCCGCGCTCGTCGCCGGGGCGCTCGCTTTTCGCATCATGCTCCTCCAGCCTATCGGTGCATCGTTTGCCACTATCGCCGGGCCGTACAATTTGCTGCCGGCGCGCGTGGATACGCTGGCGCTCGGCGCGCTGCTTGCACTCGCGCTGCGCGGCGGTGGCCAAATCGCCCGCTTCAGACCGCACGCCCAACTCGTCGCGGCAGGCTCGCTCCTGGTGCTGGCGATACTGTTCTACACGCAAGACGGCCTCTCGGCGATCGATCGACGCGTCCAGACGATCGGATTGTCTGCGCTGGCGCTGCTCTTTGCCGCCGTGCTTCTGCTCGCCCTAACATCGCGGCCCGGCTCAACGCTGTATCGCATCTTCACGCACCCAACGCTCAGCTTCATGGGCCGCTATTCATACGCGATCTATGTATTCCACCTGCTGGTCGCGTTCGAAGTCGCTTCCCAGGTGCTGCGCAGCTATGGTGCGCGTACCGTATTCGGCTCGCAGATCCCTCAAAACATTGCCTTCAGCGTCATCTGCAGCGCCATTTCTATTGCGGCGGCATGGTTGAGCTGGCATCTCTTCGAAAGGCAGGTCCTCAAGCTGAAGCGCTACGTGCCGTACGGACGCGAGCCCATCACCGAGCCTCATCCGCTGCCAGGCGAGGTCAGCGCTGCCGTAACGCCGGCTTGAGACGCCAGCGCCCTCAACGACGCGCGCCTATTATACTTGCTACCAGTGAAAGGAGACCGAGCACCCTGGCGCGAGCCCTTGCCTTGAATCGATTAACGCGGCTCCCCGCCACCACTTGGGAGCTGCTGCTTTCGCCCGCGGCAGGTCTCGCCGCGATCCTGCTGTTTACCTTCGTCCTCTATGCGCCCTCCTTGAACGATTGGTTCTTCGGGGACGACTTCCTATTCCTCCGCCGCGCGCAGACCGTCCCCTGGCATACCTGGCTCGCCCACGTCTTCGATTACCGCGATCCGCGTCCCACCCCTGAGTTCAACGAGTACCGGCCTCTCTACGTGATCACTTTTCGCGCGGAGTATTCGCTGTTCGGGCTCCACGCTGCGCCGTATCACGCGTTCAATCTGGCCGTGCACCTCGGCTGCGTTGCTCTGTTTTGGATGCTGGCGCAGCGGCTGACGCAACGTGTCTGGGCCGCGCACTTGGCCGCGCTCATCTTCGGCGTTCATTTCGCCTATGGCGATGCGGTGCGCTGGGTGGTCAACGGCAACACACCGCTGGCGGTGTTCTGCTATCTCGCCGCCTTCCTTCTCTTCATCAAGTACACCGACGGCGGACCTCGCCGCTTCTGGTACTACGGTGCGTTTCTCGCCGCATTTGCGGCCGCCTTGTTATATCACGCGGTAACGGTGCCGCTCGTCGTGGCACTCGTTGCCTGGTATTTCCTCATGCATCGCGGGCCACGCCAAGCGCTGCAGCCAACGTCCTGGCTCCCATTCCTCCCGGTCGCGCTCGTGTTCCTTCCGTATGTTGCGATCCAGGAGTGGGTGCACAGGCACTATGCACACCTCTCCCTCGGCTTCCAGATCGGCTGGCACATGTACGACAAGTATGTCGCATACTTCAGCCTTTCTGCTTATCCAGTGAGCCCGCTCGATAGTACGGCGCCCTATGTCTCGGCCGTCATGTTCACCTTCTGCGCGTTTCTCCTCACACAGTGGCGCTGGTCGCCGTTGGCCGCCTTTGCCGTCGTCTGGTACATCAGCGCACTCGCCCCCGATTCGACGCTGATCTTAGGGGTGTTTGGGCGACTCCTATACCTACCCGGGTTGCCGCTGGCGTTGATCGTGACGGCGGTGGCCATGCGCCTGGTCGATCTTGCGTCTACAGCCTCCATGAGGCGGCTCTTCGCGCCGGCCCGCGCAATGCCTCCGTACGTGGGCCTGGCTGCCGTGGTGCTGGGCGCGCTGCTGGTGTGGAAACTCCAAGACATCGCTTCCAAGACTGCGCCTCCACCAGACAACACGATCTCCAAAGCCTCTGACGCCAACCACCAGTTCATCACCGACCTCCGCGACCAATTCGCCACGCTTCCCTCCGGCGGAACGCTCTACGTCGTCAACACACCGTACAATCTCGTCATCTTCAGCGATGCCCCACTGGACCGGCTCGTCGAGCTGTACTACGGCAAGGTCGAGGTCAGATCCGTGCCGCTGAAGGAGCCTCCATTCTGGAACGCGGCGCAGGTCGAGGCAATGCTCGACCCACGGGACCGCCTCTTCACCTTCGAGCGACGCCACTGATTCGCCGTGCTGTAGGATTGCGTCGAATGGGCGATCGGCCGCGCGTCTATATCGTTGTTGTGAACTGGAACGGGTGGCAGCACACCGTGCGCTGCCTGAAGTCGTTGCAGGCGCTCGACTATCCCGACAACCAGGTGGTCACCGTCGATAACGGTTCGCACGACGACTCAGTCGAACGCATCCGCGCCGCGTTACCGGCGATGAACATCATCGAGACGGGAGCGAACCTCGGCTTCGCAGGCGGAGCCAACGCCGGCATTAGGGCCGCGCTGGAGCATGACCCGGCCTACGTCTGGCTGCTGAACAACGACGTGGAAGTGGAGCCCGACACGCTGACACAGCTTGTCGATGCCGCCCGCGCGCATGAACGGTTGGGTATCGTCGGTCCCTCCGTCTGGCGGCCGCCGGCGGACGGCGAGGCGTCCATGGAGCCGGCGGCGTTCGTCTGGCACGGCGAGTATCGAGGCGTGACCGCTTGTCCAGAGGAGTCCGGCCAGGAGCCGTTCCACTTGGTGGACGATCTTGCCGGCAGCAGCATGCTGCTCGACGCTGCGATGGTACGTGAGATCGGATTGCTAAACGAACGCTTCTTCCACTACTGGGAAGACGTCGAGTTCTGCGCGCGCGCGCGGAGGGCCGGCTGGCAGGTAGGCCACGCGTGCCGGCCACACATCTGGCATGTCGTCGGCGCGTCAGTGCTGACGACGAGCGCGCAAGGGCAGTACTACTTCGTGCGCAACTGGCTCTTGTTTGCGCGCTGGTCAGGCCGTGGCGGGCTGCTCACGATGTTGCGGCGCGCTCCGAGAATGACACTGGGGCTGGTCCTCGGCCGGCGCTGGCTGCTGCGCGGGAAGTGGCGCATCTCGGTCGCCAGCCTGACGGGCGCCGCCGACGCGCTGCGCGGGCGCTACGGACAGCGAGATCTGCCCCGCTGGCTGCGCGAAGCGCCGAGCGGTTAGCTCACGCGGGGCAGCCCGAAGTTCGTCGAGAGCGTAGCCGGACTGACGGACGTGAGGCTGATGCGCCGGACGGCGCGCGGCGTCCTTGAGAAACTACGGCTCGGCTAGGCGAGACGCGCGTGCTCAGCTTCCGCTGGCCGCGTGATCTGCGGCAAGCTCAGTCCATCGAAATACTTAAGCGGCCACGCGATGATCGCGAGGCTGCCGACGGCAACGATGGCGGCTGCAGTGAAGACCAGCGGGTGTTCCGGGCCCAACGTGGCAACGCTGAGTGCGGCATACGGAAGCGCGAAGAGCCACAGCCGCGCCTCTTTCACAAGATCCGTGTCGAGCACCTGCCAGCGCACGATGGCGACCTGCGCGACGAGCAGGAACGCCTCGGTGATCACGGTCTCAATCGACGCGCCGCGCGCCTTCAGCGTTGGGATCAGAATGAAGCAGAGCGCCAGGTTGAGCGCCGCCGTCGCCGCCTGAACGCGCACCCGCGTGCCGATCTTATCGTTCGTGGCAAGCACGGCGGACGCCGAGCCGGAGAGATAGCGCAGCGGCAACGCCAGCGCCAGGATGCGCAGCAGCAGCGCGGACTCCTGGAACGAACCGCCGAAGACCTTGGGCACGAACGGATCGGCCAGGAGCACGAGGGCCGTCGCCGCCAGCATGCCGATGAACAAAACGCCCTTCGACGTCAGGACGTAGGTGCGCCGCAGCCGCTCTCGATCGACCTGGCTCCACTCGAAATAGCGTGGGTAGAGCACGCGGTTGAAGACCACGATCGGTAAGAGGTATGCAACGACCAGCATGCGCACCGGAATGTTGTACAAACCCACCTGACGGGCTCCCACCAGCAGCGATAGCATCACGAGATCGATGCTGAGGTAGATGAAATAGAGGAAGTCACTGACGCCGAAGAGAAAGCCGGTGCGGAACAACGACTGGATCCGGGCGGGGCTGATGCGGAGAGAGAAGTCGTTCCGGAGTAGCCAGGCGGTGAAGACCGACATCGCCGTGCTGGCGATGAACGGCGACAGCGCCAGCATCGTGATCCCCAGATCGGCCAGCACGACGGTGAGCGCGTAGGCCACGTTCGCGACGGCGGCGACAACGCCGCCGATCGCGATCGCGGTGTAGCGGCCGCGCACCTGAAGCGCCGCCCCGAACTGCACGTTGAGCGCCATGGGGAAGAGCGCCGTCCCCATCACCAGGACGACGACGCGCACCGTGTGGCTGTAGTCGAACAGATAGACCCAACCCGCGAGCGCGGCGTACGCGACGAGCGTTGTACCTAATGCGCCGACGATGCTGTTGCTCAACAGCACCGGCAGCTCCTCTTCTCCCCGCGCGCCGAGCTGCAGAATGGCGTACAAGAGCCCAAAGCCGCCGAATATCGCCGCGAAGGCTTGGAGCGCTTGTCCCGTCGCGAAGATGCCGTACCCCTCCGACCCGAGGTAGCGCGCAGCGGCGATGGCGATCAGCGGCAACATCGCGGCGCGCGCGAGCTCCGCAATCAGGTTCGCGCCAATGCCGGCGAGCAGCCGGTGTTCCTTCGCGTGCCTGGTGAGCGTCCTTATGCGTAGCATGCTGTGTCTCAGGTTACACCGCGCCCCGAACCGCGGGAGGCGCCGCCGTACGCGCGGGCATTGCTTGCTCGAGCTGCTCGATCATGTGGCGGTATAGCGCGATCACCTTCGGCCGGGCAGCCTCCATCCAGAGCTGCTCCCGGTAGAAGGCGTGGCACGCGCGGCCGATCTGCTCGCGATGCGGCTGGTCCCGCAGCAACCGCACGACATGCTCCGCGAACGCGAGGGCGTCGGTCGCGCGCAGGAGGCAGTCCGCGTGGCTCAGGCCGGACAACCCTTGCGGTGTCCCGACCACCGGCAGCCCGGCCGCCATCATCTGGGCCACCTTCACCTTGATGCCCGTCCCCATGCGCGCGGGCGAAACGGCCACTTGGCTCTCGCGCAGGAGGCGGTCGAGGTCGGGTTCGCCATCGACGCGGACGCCCGGCTCGCGCGCCAGGCGCTGGACGCGCTTGGACGGGAGGCGCCCTGCGATGACAAACGCGGCCTCCGGGACGGCCCCCCGCACGTCCGGCCAGATCCGCTCGACGAAGTAGCAGACGGCGTCGACGTTGAACTCGACGTTCATCGCGCCCACAAAGAGGACGACCGGTGCTGTTCGATGCGCGTCGAGGGACAGCGCATCTGCCGGCTCGAACGGAAACGGCACGGGCAGCACCGCGCTGCGAGGCGCATCGTTCGCGGGAATGAGCTCGCGGCGGTCCTCCTCGCTTAAGAAGAGGCGCCATTCGAACAGGCCCTGCGCGGCCCTCTCGTACCGGCGGACAGCGCGCGCCTCTAGCTGCCAGAGGAGCCTGGCGAGCGGCGAACGCTCGTAGCGGGCGAACGCGTCCACGGTCCGGAACCAGGCGTCGTAATTGAGCAGCGCCGCCGGGCTGTGCACGAAGCGTCGATAGCGTGCCGTCGTCCAGTAGTCAAGCTGAGCGAGCGCGAACCGGCGCAGTCTGGTCAGCTCATCGAGCAGCGGCTCGAGCGATCGCGACGTTTGTGATTGAAGGTTGCGCGCCGTTCCTCCGAAGAGGAGCCGAGTATTGCGCACGACCGCGCCCGCGACGCTCGCGTGCGTCGCCACACCGCGATCGCGCGGCGCCAGCATGACCTCGATGCCCAGCGCGCGGAGGTGCTCCACGCCTTTAGCGGTGCGCTCCTCGTCGTCGACGGCGACAAGCGTCACGGCGAAGGCGCTCTGGAGGACGCGCAGCAACGCAAGACCTACCGCATCGCTGCCGATCTCCACGGGGTAGGGGATGCGGTTCCTGACGATGAGGATCGAGTGCTCGCTCATTGGCTGGCTACGCTCGGTGACGCGCGTCTAGCCGTCAGCTCTTCGTAGAGCGCAAGATAACGCGGGCCTATCGTGTCCCACGAGAACTCTCGCGCGATCCGTTCTCGCGCGGTCCGGCCGAGGCGCGCGCGGGCGCCCGGGTCTAGGACGAGTTCGCGAAGCCGGGCAGTGAACTGTCCAACATCGTTCGGATCGAAGAGCCGGCCGGTGACGCCATCCTCCACAATCTCAGGTATGCCGCCCACGTTCGTGGCGAGCACGGGCGCGCCGTAGCTCATCGCTTCGAGAGCGACGTATCCGAAGTTCTCCGGCCAGAGCGATGGCATGACGACGATGCCCGCGCGCCGGTAGTGCGGGGCCGGGTCCGTCCGGCCGTGAAAGCGAACAGATGGGAACGCGGGCTGCAGCCTGGAGAGCAGCGGACCGTCGCCTACGACGTCGACCTGCCAGCCGTGTTCATTCGCTACACGTTCCATCGGACCGAGGACGCGCTGCAACCCCTTTTCAGGGCTGAGGCGGCCGACGAAGAGCATGCGCGCCTCGCCAGCGGTGGCTTCTTCCGGAAGCGAGACACCGTTTGGTATGACGCGCACCGTGCCGAAGCCCTGAGATTCGTGGTAGCGCGCGAGATACCGGCTGGGCGAGACGAGCGTAGCGTTCGCCAGGTGCCTGCGATGCACGCTTCGCGAGAACCACTGCCAGGGCAGGAGCGCGGCGCGCTGTCTGGGAAAGCGCAGCCCGTCGCGATCGACGATTGGGTTGAACAGCTCTACGAAGCCGTATCCGTGCAGGGTTACAACCGCCGGACGCACCTGAGCCGCGACGTCGACAAGCTGAGATGAGATTCCCAGCAGGTTGTGGAAGTGAACGACATCGGGTTCTACGCGCCCGATGATCGCCGAGAGCCGGCGCGCGTTCCCGGGCGAGAAGAGATCGAAGTAGGCCTTCCTGAGATACTTCGAATGCACCCTGTGGAGCGACAAACCTCCAGTTGTGCCGTTGCGCTGTGCTCGCGCCGGCGCAGCGATGTCCACATGCGCTTCGTGGGCCGTCAACCACGCAGTGAGGGCAAGGCAGAACTGCTCGGCGCCGCCCCACTGTTCGGGAGGAAGCCCGTCGATGACCTGCAGGACGCGCATAGCAGTGCTCATGAGCGAACTACCGGCTGCGTCTTCAAAGCCTCGACCATGAAGGTATACCCGTCCCAGGGTGACCCGAACAGGGCATCCGCCACCAGAGAGCTAGGATAGGCGATAAAACACAAAGGAAGCCAGACCAGCATCTTCGCCAGCGTCCCTCCCCAATCGAGGCGAACGCCAATCCGATAGAAGAACTTCGAAACCGGCGAGTTGATCAGGTACCGCGTCCGGCGGACATCCAAGAATTGGCGAAGGCTCGCCAGCAGCTCATCCTCTGTGTAGTAGTGCGACACCGACGAGGCCTTGCGGTGCTGCTCGCGAAGCTCATCGGCGAGCGATTGGAGGTTGTCCGTCGTGAGGACCAGTGTTCCGCCGGTCCTCAGGACTCGCGCCATTTCGGCTATCGCCAGCTCGCCGTCACGGAAGTGCTCAAGTGAGGAGCTGGAAACGATCTTGTCGAACGACTCCGTCTTGAACGGCAGATGCTCAGCGCTGGCAGTGGCGAACCGCGTGCTGCTTCCGGCTCGCTCCGCGACCCGGCGCGCCCGGCGTATCGCTTGAGCCGAAATGTCGAAGCCATATGCCGCCCGGGTGCGCTTGGCCAGACGAAACGTTAGCGAACCGCGGCCGCACGCGGCATCGAGGAGACGTTCCTGGGGCTGGATCGCCGTCCATCGTTCGATCGCGGGCCATTCCAGCCAGCGAACGACGTTGAGGATGCCGACCGTGCGATAAACCGCGTACTCATACGACGAGACGAACGTGCGTCTCGCGGCGAGAGCACTATCGAGCATTGACATCAGCCCGTTGCCCCGTAGCGCTGCGTCACGTGCTGGACGCTCATGGCGACGCCTCATAGATCGGCTGCTCGATGTTGTAGAGGGCCCAACTGCCCTTGTGGATCACCTCGTTCAGGGAGAAACGCTTGTCGAAGGCAGCGAAGGCGGCAGCCGATTCCGGCTGTATGGCGGAGATGATCAGGTAGACGTGCCGGTCTTCGAGCGACTGCGTTACTACGGGAAACAGCGACTGGTCCCAACTGGTCTGCTCGAGGATGCCGTAGTTGATCGTGTCCGGATAGTCGGCGCTGTTGATGAGCTTCATTGAGTTGGGACCGACGATGAGCATCACCGGCTGGTCGCCTTGTAGGTAGCTGTCCATCTTCTGCCAGGCCTGCCGGTCGTGCTCGCGCGCGTAGTTCAGGCGATTGAAGCCGTACACGTGCCAATCGTACGATTGCGCGACGCCAACCATCCCGACGACGGCGACCATCGCCAGAACGGCAGAGCGCGTCGCAGCGGCGTTCGGTCGCCAGAGGCGGGACGTCTCCCAGAAGAACGCTCCGGCGGCGATGGCAAGTAGCGCGTAGATCGGCAGCGAGTAGCGCACGAACGATGAACGTGCGATCGGCAGGCCGTAGCCATAGTAGTTGTTGTGCTGATGCCCGTACAGGAACAGGATCGCCAGCACGGTCGCGCTCACGAGCAGCGCAAGCAACCGGGCGTTCCGGCGCCGGGATGCCACCCACCACACGAGGCCGGCGAACGCGAGCGCAAGGAACGGGAAGGCGAACGTCGATGAGCCGAGGTAGCGGATATGGAAGAAGAGGTTGTGCACCTTCTGCGTCGGGTGGAAATTGGACGAGGAGCCGCTCACGCCGATGACGTAGAGGAAGTACCGCTCGACGAGGCCTTGGCTGTTGGTCGGACCAGTGCTCGGTTCGAGCGACAGGTAGCCGGAACCGACGTGCGGGAAGAAGACGGGGCTGTGAAAGAAGATCGCGTTCGTCACGAGCACGAGCGGAATAGAGGCGAACGCCGTGGCCGCGAACGGAAGGCACCGTGCCAAGGAGCGGCAACGCCACCAGACGAGGAAAAGCATCGGTGGCACGAAGATGAACTCCGTGACACGCATGAAGACCGCCAGCGTCATGAGGATGCCGGCGAGGGCGAGCTGCCAGCCCCTCGCCGGGGTCGACCAGAGCACGAGCGCGAGCGCGCCCAGCTCGAGGCTGAGCACGGGAACGTTGTTGTAGACCGTGCTCGCCCAGTGGCCGAACGCCGGCGAGACGGCGAACACGAGCGCGGCGAGCGCTGCGGCCCACCACGACCGGAGCAGCTTCCAGGCGAGCAGATACAGCGCGACGATCGCCGCCGTGGCGAAGAGCGCGGTGTAGGCGTAGTACCCCGAGTCGCCAGGGAGCTGCGCGAACGGCGCGTAGGAGAGAGCAGTGCCCGGAAACACCCGATGGTACATGTCGGTGGGCGTGCGGTAGGTCACGTCCAGCGCACCGACGATGTTCGTCCGGTACTTGTCGTTCAGCGAGTCAGTCACGCGCAGGGAGCCGCTCGTCGCCAGCTCGTGCGCGCCGTTGATGATCGCGCTTTCGTCCTGGGCGGAGGTCATCGGCACGGTGTTCAGCGCGATGTACGTCGCGGTGAACGCGACGAGCACCGCGCAAGCGAGCAGCGCCGGACGGAGCGCTTGCGCCGCATCGTCGACGGCTTCGCTCACGCGGCCGTTCAACGTGAGCCCGAGCGCGCAGAGACCGGCCGGAGCAATCGCGAGGTCGACGGCGGGCGGCAGGTGGACGAAAACGCCGGCGATCTTGAGCGCGGCGTACGCGATCAGGCTGGCGAAGAATCCAGCGCGCAGCGTGCGCGATGAAATCGCGGGGGCGAAGGGCACGGCGCCGGCCAGCCACCGCCGTAACCCGCCAACGAGCACGTAGACCGACATTACTGCGAGCCCGCCGCGGCGATTCCTATCGCTCTGAAGGTGAGGCCCGGGGCGGGAGTGAGCTGGTCGGTCAGGTAGTCGCCTTGGTGTAGGGTCACCGTCACAGTGAGCCAGTCGGGCGTCTGGTGCAGCAGCGCTTGCCAGAGTGCGACCGGCTCGTTTGTGCGCGAATCGATCCCGTAGATCGCGCCCTTGGCCGGGCCGGTGTCCTGCACCTCGAGCAGGACCGTCAAGTCCTGATCGACACGGCCGTCGCCATCAGCGTCCACCGGAGGGAGCTGGATGTAGGCGTTGCGCAAGGCGGCCTGCAGCATGCCGTCCGGGGTCACCGCCCAGCGATCGATCGCTGCGTAGGTGTTCCAGACGTCTACGTATGTGAGCGTGTACATCGCTGGAGCCAGCGATAGGCGCTCAACTCGGTACACGCCTGTGTGGAGCACTGCTTGAGGCCGGTATTGGAGGTAGATCGCGTTCTGGAACTGCCGGTCAGACGGACTGCCGTCCGAGAGGATAACGTACACCTCACGTTCCGGTGCGGCCTTTTGCGCTACGGCGGGGATCAGCGCGTAGCCGAAGGCCGGCAGCGAGTGATAATCGATGAAGTAGGCGTGGTACTTGTCGTTGACCAGCTTTTCGGAGCTGGCGCCGCCGATGAGAAGTGGCGTCGCGGGTCGCGTGTCCAAGTAGTGAGCGATGCCGGCCCATGCGGCCCCGTCCTGCTCGCGATACTCGTTGAGACGGTTCAAACCGTAGTGTGTCCAGTCATACGACTGCCCGACGCCGACAGTCATGGCGGCGGCTGCCAGGCCAACGACGAAGAACAGCTTGGCAGTCCTCTCCCAAACTTGCTGTGCCGCCTCCAGCAGGAAGCCCGCCGCGGCGATCGCAAGCAGACTGTACACCGGCAACGAGTAGCGAATGAAGGAGTTGCGTACGACAGCTTGGCCGTAATCGACGTAGTTATTCGCTTGCCGTCCGTAGATGAGCAGCACAATCGCGGCTGCGGCGGCAACCGCGGCGGCAAGAAGCAGGCTATTCCGCCGGCGCTCGACGAGCCGCCAGACAATCCCGGCCAGGGCTACAGCCAGGAAGGGAAACGCAAAGATCGACGAAGCCAGAAAGTGAACATGATAGATGAGATGGCGCGCTGTGCTTGAGACAGCGAACGATGTGGAGGACTGCGATGAGCCGCTCGCGAAGCTGACGTATCGCTGCTGAATGTCGATAGCGGGCAGGCGAAACGAATGAGGGAAAATGTAGCCCGCGCCTGCGTAAGGAGTGAAAATCGGATCGCCGTAATAGGCCGCGTTCGTGATGAAGATCGCGGCGATGGCGGCCGCCGCTGGCAGAGAAAACGCGACGGCGTGCCTCACCGAACGATACCGCCAAACCACGAGGGCGACCATCGGCAAGATGTAGACGAGCTCCGTGATTCTTACGAAGGCCGCGAGCCCGATCAGCGCGCCCGCGCCGCTGAGCAGCAATGGCCGCTCCCGTCCGGCCCAAAGCACGAGCGCCAGCGCGCCGAGCTCGAACGCCAGCACGAAGACATTGTTCTGGAGCGTCGCGCTCCAGTGGGCGAATACCGGCGATGTGACAAACAGCGCGCCGGCCAGAAGGCCGCCCAGGCGCGATCGTAAGAGCGCCGTTCCGAGCCAGCAGATGGCGCCGATGGTCGCGACTGCGACGAGGCCGGTCGCGAGGCGGAAGGTGGTGTCGTGTGATAGGAGCGCGAACGGGGCGATGAGCAGGGCGGTGCCTGGCAGCACCTTGTAGTAGGCCTCGTTCGGGCTCTTGTAGATGGCATGCGCGTTCCCGATGATGTTCGTGTTATATCTCGCGTTCAGCGGACTCTGGCTACGCAGCGAGCCGCCGTGGATGAGCTGCTCGCCAGCGGCCAGCGCGGCCGATTCGTCCGGGCTGGAACTGACTGGTCGCGTGTTCAACTCGACGAAGACCGCGGTGAAGACCAGCAGCAGCACCAGCGCGAGCCGTGCGGCCCACCCGGGCAGCTCGAGGGAGTCCTGGCGGGTTCCCAACGCGCCCTCTCTCGGGTCTGATCGCTGACTCGCACGTACGCTGATTGCCAACCCGCAGCCGAACGCAGGGACCAGCGTCAGCTCCCAGAGCGGACCGCCGGGGAGTCCCAGCACCAGATCGATGACCTTGATCAAGAGATACAGCACGAAGCTAAGCAGGAACGCCGCTTGGAGGCGCCTCTCGGCGAGCGCCCGAGCCAGGGCGCCGGCGCTGAGCCCGCCGGTGAGGCGGCGGCTGGTCACGCGGATCTGGTCTCGAACGCGTGCGGAGAGCATCGCTATCTCCTCGAGTCCGCCGAAGCGAACGCGGGGCCGACCCCGAATTCCATCCGCTCCACGATGGCGCTCCACGCGTACTCTTCGCGAAAGGCGGCCGGCGGCGCGCTCGGCGACGGTGCCGTCGCCACCGCGACCATGGCGCACGCGAAGGCGTCCCACCCATCGAAGACGCGCAGCAGGTCACCGCAGGCCTCGCGGTCGATGCCCTCGGCGCCGGCGGTCGTGCTCACGACAGGGCGGCCGCAGGCGATGCTCTCGATGATCTTGATGCGCGTGCCGCCGCCGCGCAGCAACGGCGCGACCACCGCGTCGGAGGCGTTGACCACGTCCTCGATGCGATCGACCAGGCCGGCGTACAGCAGACGCGGATGCTGGATGCGCGCCGACAGCTCCTGCGCGCCCCGGCCCGCGACGACGACGCGATAACGCGCGCCGTGCGCGTCGAGGCGCGGCAGCAGCTCGCGATGAAGCACCTCCAGCCCTTCGATGTTGGGCGCGTACTGGAGGTGACCGAAGTAAAGGAAGAGCAGCTCGCCCTCGGGCACCCCGAGCGCTTGGCGCATCGCTGCTGCTGCTGACGGATCGGGCCGGAAGCGCTCGTCGTCGTAGCCGTTCGGCACCAGCACGGCCTTGCTCGCCGGCATGCCCAGCGCGCGCAGCCTCTCGCGGTCGTCTTCGGACACGACGAAGACCCGCTTGGCCAGGCGCAGCGCGAACCGCTCGTATAGCGCCATCACGCGCCACCAACGCGATCCAGCGCGCCGGAAGCGATCGCTCTCCACATTGTGCGTGTCGAGGTAGAGCGGCGTCGCCTTCGGCAGGCGCGCGAGCGCGACCGGCAGCATGGGCCACATGAAGCTGCTGATGATCGCGTCGGGCGACGTCTCGCGGACGACCGAGCGGAGGCGCGCGGCGTAGCGCGGGTCGATGAACTGCCTGCGGCCCGGCGCGCCGAGCTCGTGCACGTCGATCGGCAGGTCCTTCGCCTCCGGAGACGCGAGCCGGGGACATGCCAGCGCGACGTGATGCCGTCGCGCGAGGTATTTCGCCATGTTGTATGTGCGGCTCATGCCGCCGGTATTCGGCGGGAAGATATCCAGCGGCGAAACGATGAGGATCTTCACGGTAGCGTGCTCCTACACGTGCTCCTCTTGTCGCGGCCGCTCCTCGGCCAGCGGCAACGGCGCGTCACGGACGCTCCTATCGGCCAGCGACGCGTAGAGGCGCGCCGTCTGCGCAGCGATGGCATCCCAGCTCAGGTCGCGGGCGCGCGCAACGGAGCCGGCCTCGAGCTTGGCGCGGAGCGCGTCGTCCGTCAGGACCGCGACGAGCGCGTCCGCGAGCTGCTCGACGTTGCCGGGCGGGACGATGGCGCGTTCGTCGGCGACGAGCTCCGGCAGACCACCGGCATCGGTCACGATGAGCGCCTTCTCGTGGTAGAGCGCGCGCGCGCCGACGCCACTCTGGGCGTCGAAGCGAAGGTAGGGCAGCGCCACAACGTCTGCTGCAGCAAAGAGCGCCCCGACCTGCGTCGCAGGCACGAACCCCAGATGCGTGTCGACCGCGTCAACGAGATCGAGCTCATCGATCAGGCGCTCGTAGGGGGACCAGTCCTCCCATGGCTTACCGGCGATCACGAGGCGCGCCTCCGGAACGCCCTCGCGCACGCGGGCGAAGGCGCGCAGCAAGACGTCGACGCCTTTGTAGGGCCGGATATTGCCGAAACAGAGCACGATCTTGTCGTCCGCGGCCATGCGCAACATGCGCCGGGCGCCGGCGAGCGAAAGTCGATCGCCGGACGAGGCCAGGATGCCGTGCGGGATCACCTCGATGGGTTTGGCCGCCGCGACGAACTCGGTCAGCCGATCGCGGCTGCGCGCGTCGTGGACGACGTACGTGTCGGCCAGGCGCAGCACGAGGCGGTTGAGGACGCGCTGCCAGCGGCCGGCCTCGTGCGGCTCGACGTTGTGGACGGTGATGACGACGCGCCGGCGGCGCAGCCGCGCCAGCGACAGCACGGCGATGTACTGCGGCGCGAGGATGAAGCTCCACCACTGCGCGTGAACGACCTGCCCCTTGAGCGTGAGCCCCGCCCAGAGCCACGAGAACGGGTTCCACCAGCGCAGCATGGTCCGGACGCGGACGTTGGGGAACTGCGGTCGCCGCGCTGTCGAATCCTGTAGCTCGCCGCCGGGGTACAGGCGGCGCGGGTACAGGCTCGCGAAGTCGATCACCTCGAGCGAGACGCCGGGCGTGTTCGCGAGGCCGGCGACGAGATGCGCCGTGTAATCGGCGACGCCTTTGTGCGGTGGCAGTGTGCTGATGAGGGTGACGCGGACAGCCCCGTTGCCGCCGCCTTCAGGACGCTGGGAACCGGCGGTCATTGACGTCCTGCCGGAACCCGCTCCTTCTCCGTCGGGGTAATGGTGGGTGCGGCCTGGGTGCCGTTGCTCGAGAACGCGAGGTGCTCGCGCGTGAGGTCGTCGTAGTAGCGGCGCTTTTCGATGAAGAGAATCTGCTCCTGCGTCTCACGGACACGGCCGAGCATGTCGGCGAGGAGTGCCGTGAGGAAGGAGAACGCGCCCAAGATGAGGAAGATTGCGCCCAGGATGGTGAACGAGGTATACGGCCTGGTTTGCCCGAAGATGATGAAGTTGATCAGGACGACCATCTCTGTCGCTGCGCCGAGCAGTGTGAGCAGGATGCCGATCGAGCCGAAGAAGGTCAGCGGTAGCCTGTCACGCACGGCGCGCGCCAGGATGGTGAACGTGCGCAGGCCGTAGCGCAGCACGCTGTGGGCGATGCGCGATCGGCCGTGCTCGCGTACGCCGCGGATCGCGATCGGCACCTCTTCCATCGTGAGCGACTTGCGATGCAGGTCGACGAGGGTCTCCTGTGTGTAGGTGTACGCACCGAAGATGTTGATCTTGAGCGCGCAGCTCCGCGAGTAGGCGCGGAAGCCGCAAGCGACATCGGTGAAGGGGCGGCCGCAGGCCCAGCCGGTCAGTCTGGCCATCATCAGGTTGCCCCAGCGCTTCAGCCCCGGCATCTCCGGGAGCAGCTCCGGGTCAGAGAAGCGGGTCGCCGTCACGAAGTCGGCGCGGCCCGAAAGGATCGGCTCGATCAGCTTGGCGATCTCCTCGGGCGGGTGCTGGCCGTCCGCGTCGAGGTTGACGATGACATCGGCGCCGCGGCGCAGCGCGGCATCGATGCCGTTCGCGAACGCGCGTCCGAGGCCGAGGTTCGTGTTGTGGGAGATGACGTCCGCGCCGTGGTCGAGCGCCACGCGCGGCGTACCGTCTATCGAGCCGTCGTCGACGACGACAGTCTCGATCTCATCGATGCTCGGGATGTGCGTGGGGATGCGATCGAGGACGCCGGACAGCGACCGTTCTTCGTTGAGCGCCGGGATGATGACGACAAGCTTCATGATCCGTTCTCCGCCTTGAAAACGGGCCGCTCTGGCGCGTCCAGGCCAGGGCGCTCAAGATACAACACAGCCAGGCCCTCCTGACCCAGATTCGCGAATAGTGAAATTCGCTATGGAGTGCCCACCGACTCCATAACGATGGCGGGGAGGCTATTATAACAGAAGCTTGACAGGCCCTGCTACTTATGTTAGAACGGGCTGCTCCGGGTCAACGTTGACCCCGAATCGCGAACTGAACCCCGCCGTCCGCGGCGGGGTGTGTCTTTTGTAAGACGGCGGGGACCCGACTCGTTAGGTTGCTGAGGGTACACGTGGGGACGCTTACCGTCTCAGCGGATAGTGTTTCGTTCCGCATCCGAAGCCGCGAGGCGACGGTCGCGGTGGTGGGACTTGGCGTCGTCGGCCTGGCGCAGGCCGCCGTCTTCATGCGCGCCGGCTTTCGGGTCCTGGGCATCGATGTCAGCTCTGAGTGTGTGGCAGCGCTCTCGAACGGCACGCGGCCGGCGGACATTGACCAGTTTTGGAAGCTCAGTGATCGCTTCGAAAGCCTCAGTGAGGCCGACTGCGTCATCATCGCCGCTCCGACGAGCTACCAGCCGGACGGCACTCCCGACGTGAGCGCCGTCGCGGACGCCGCGCGCGACATCGGCCGGAACCTGCACCCGGGCATGCTCGTCGTGCTCGAAAGCACCGTCCCGCCCGGCACCACACGCGATGTCGTTCTGCCGGCGCTCGAGGCGTCGGGCTTGTGTGCGGGACGCGACTTCTTCCTTGCCTTCTCGCCGGAGCGCATCGACCCGGGCAGCACAGCCCACCCGGTGGAATCGATCCCGAAGCTCGTCGGTGGCATCACGCCGCAGTGCGCCGCCGTCGCGTCCGAGCTGTACCGCTTCGTCGCGCCGCAGGTGCACGCGGTTTCCAGTCCGGAGATCGCCGAGCTGGCGAAGGTCTTCGAGAACACGTTCCGGTTCGTCAACATCAGCCTGGCGAACGAGCTGGCCGTGATGTGCGGCGCGATGGGCCTCGATGTGCAAGAGGTGATCGACGCGGCGAGCACGAAGCCGTTCGCGTTCATGGCACACCGGCCCGGCCCGGGCGTCGGGGGGCGCTGCATCCCGATGGCGCCGCATTACCTTGCGTGGGCCGCGGAGCGCGCCGGCGCGGAGCTCCCGGTCACGGCCGCGGCGATAGAGCTGAACGATGCGCTCCCGCGCCGCGTAGCGCAGCGCGCGCTGTCGCTCTTGGGCGACAAGACCTCGCCCGCCGTGCTGCTGCTCGGCGTTGCGTACAAGCCCAACATCGATGACACGCGCGGCTCCGTCGCGTTCGCGGTCGCAGCGGAGCTGCTGGGTTCCGGCGCGCGCGTGCTCTACCACGACCCGCACGTGCCGTCTCTGACAATCGATGGGGAGACACTGCAATCGCAGCCGCTCGACGCACGGCTACTCAGCAGCGTGGACGCGGCGATCCTGCTCTGTCCCCACAAGGCGATCGATCTCGACCTCGTCGCTCGCCACGCGCGCGTCATCCTCGATCCTACAGGCCGCCTCCGCCCGGACGCAGAGCGCGTCTTCGGCGTGTAGGCAGGGCCTCACATGCCGTCCGGCCCTCGCGATCTGCGCACGACGAAGCCGAAGATCGTCGTCATCGGCGGCGGGACAGGCTCGCACATTATCCTCACCGGCCTCAAGCGGCACGAGGTCGACATCACCGCGGTGGTCGCGATGACCGATCGCGGTGGCAGCTCCGGCCGCCTGCGCGACGAGTTCGGTCATCTGCCTCCGGGCGACATCCGCCAGTGCCTAGCGGCTCTCGCGCCTGAAGAGCACGCGACGCTGCTGCTGCGACAGCTCTTCGGCTACCGCTTCGCCAAAGGCTCCGGCCTGAACGGCCACAGCTTCGGCAACTTGTTCATCACCGCACTTGTCGAGATCACGGGCAGCATCGACCGCGCAATCGAGGAGGCGGGCAACATCCTCGGCATCCGCGGGCGAGTGCTGCCGGTGACGCTCTCGAAGACAGACCTCTGCGCGCGCCTCACCGACGGCACGGTGATCGTGGGCGAGGACCGGCTCGATGTGCGGCGCGAGAAGGTGGATGTGCCGATCGATTACGTGTACCTCGATCCGCATGCGTACGTGAACCCCGCTGCCGCGCAGGCGATCCGCGAGGCGGACGTCGTCGTCTTCGGCCCGGGCGATCTGTACACGAGCATCGTCGCGAACCTGGCTGTCGATGGCGTGCCGGAGGCCGTGCGCACGTCGAAGGGGCGCAAAGTCTTCGTGTGCAACTTGGCGACCAAGCGCGGCGAATCGGACGGCTTCGCGGCGTCGGACTTCGTGCGCGTCGTGCGGGAGTATCTGGGCGCGGAGGACGCGCTCGATACGGTACTGATCAACTCGGCGCCGGTGCCGCCACGCGTGCAGCAGCGCTATGAGTCCGAGGGTTCCTTCGTCGTCGAGGCGGACCTGGAGGAGTGCCGCCGGCTGGTCCCGCACGTCGTCAGCCTGCCGCTCGCCAGCGCAGGGACATACCTCCGCCACGACCCGGAGCGGCTGGCGCAGGCAGTCCTGGCTGTCGCTGAAGGCAGGTCAGCGGACGTGGCGCCCGCGGCGAACCAGTAGCACCCGTTGCCGGGCGGGGCTTCCGGCCGCTACCGTTCATCTGAGCGGCCCCCTCGCGTTAGATCTCTGGGGGAGCCGAACCGAGATGCTGGAGAGCCTTCGAAAGCAAGCGCGCGCCCGCCCCGGCGAGCTGACGGCCGGAGCCGCGCTGGACAGCGCCCTGATGCTCCGGCTCGCGCGCGGAGCGCTCGGCGGGGCGGTGGTGCTGGCCCTGGAGCTGCTGGCGCTCGAGGCGCGCGTCTTCTCCGGACTCCCCGGCTACCCTGCAGCCATCCTTGTCTTCCTGAGCATGATCATCGTGCCGGGGCTGCTCCTGCACGATGCGCTGCTGCCGCGTTCGCGCGCGGACATCGTCGAACGGCTGGCGATCGCGTTCCCGCTCGGTCTCGCGATCGCCGCGCCGTCGGGGCTGCTCGCGCTCTGGCTCGGCACGAGTCTCGAAGCCTGCATCCGAATTCACGTCGCGGTGGCGGCGGTGGTCGCCGCGGGCTCGGCGTTCGTTGCGCCGCCGGCGGCCGGCGTCTGGTTGACGCGCACCGTTCGCGGCTGGAACGCATCGACGTTGATATTGCTGCTGCTGTTCGCCGTCGCGGCGGGCGGCGTCCTGACGTCGCCGTACTGGGGCGGCGATCGCCTCGCGCGCAACTTCGACGATTGGCGCTACATGACCTACGTCAACAGCTACTTGCACAGCGGCCACATCAATCCGCTCCACCCGGTCGGCGTCGGCGAGGCGGCCTACCCCAGGATGGAGATCAACGCCTGGGTCGTCTTCCAGGCCGCCATTGCGCGCACGGCGGGCATCAGCGCTGAGAACGTCGTGATGAACGATCTCACGCCGATCTTGATCGTGTTCGCGCTGATGGCGACGTATGCGCTCGCGAAGGGTCTGTTCCGCGGCCGCTCGGTGGCGCTGCTGGCGGTGCTGATCCAGCTCGGCTACGCGCTGATCGACATGTCGCACGACGAAGGGCTCGGCGCAACCTTCCTGTTTCGCATGAGCGAGGACAAGATGGTCGGGACGTACATCCTGTTCCCGATCGGACTGCTCCTCGTCGCGCAGTTCTTCCGGCGCGCGCGGCCGAGCACGCTGGCCTGCTTCGCTCTCGTCTGCCTCGCGCTCTTCGTCGTGCACCCGCAGCCGCTGCTGTTCCTCGGCGTTACGCTGCTTGCCCTCGCGCTGTTCCGGTCGGCGACGAAGCGCTCCTGGCGGCCGCTGCTGTGGTCGGCAGCGCTCGGGCTGCCGCTCGCCGCGTTCACGTTCGGCCAGTTCATCGTCTGGCACGCCTTCAACACCTCGTGGCCGGCCTTGTTCGACACGACGCTCACCTGGCGCGAGGAGTTCAAGATCGTCCACCTTCTCGGCAAGATGATCATGGGCAACTTCCACCTCATCTTGCACCCGCTGATGATCGGCTCGCTCGTGCTCGCGCCGCTGATCTGGTGGCGGGCGCGGCGGCTGCCGGCCCATCAGGCCGTGCTCGCCGCGATGCTCGGCTGGCTGCCCTGGTTCTTCGTCCCACCGCTCTCCACCGTCGCTGCGAAGCTGGCGTCCGCCGAGCTGACCGCGCGTCTGCCGTACATGGCGCCGGCCGCGATCGTCTGGGCGTACGCCGTCCACCGCCTGCTGCGATCATCGCGCCGTTGGCGAAGCAGTCTGTCAGTTTTGCGCGTTCTGGCGCCCGCAGCCGCGGCTGCCGTGCTCCTCTCAGGCGCGCTGCTCGTGCAGGAGCTGTACTTTCCGGCGGATCACGGCACGTACTACACGTGGGCGAGCACGGACACGATCGTGAAGGGCACGGAGCACTCGATCTTCCTCGGAGGGAAGGACCGGCTGCTCTCGCGCGAGTGGCGCATCAAGCCGGACGAGCGGCAGATGATCGACTACCTGCGCACGCACGCGCCGGAGGGCCCGGTCGTGCTCGCGCCCGACGACGTGAGCCTGCATCTGCCGGGCGTCTTGTGGCAGGTACAGCCTGTCTTTTCACAGGCTATCATCGGGCAGTGGGAGCGCCCGCCCGTGATGGCGCTGTACCAAGGACAGCTCAGCGGCGATGCGCTCGCGAGCGCGCTGAGCGAATCGCACGTGCGGTACGCCATCGCTACATACTCGAGCAACGCAGACGCGGCGCTGAGCCAGCTACCGTCGGCGAAACTCGTCACGGAGATCGGGCCGTACGAGGTCTACAGCATTGGCCAGTGATCCTATCATGAGCGATCGATGACGACGGCGGCAGCAGACGAACGGCGAACAGCGCGTGAGACGCAATGCGACGTCTCCGTCGTGCTGCCGTGCCTGAACGAAGCCGCGACGGTCGCGGCGTGCGTTTCGAAGGCGCGTCGCTGGTTCCGCGATGCCGGCCTGCGGGGCGAGGTGATCGTCGTCGACAACGGTTCGACGGACCGGTCGCGCGAAGAAGCGGAGCGCGCTGGCGCAACCGTCGTCGACGAGCGGGTAGAGGGCTACGGGGCGGCGAACCGGCGCGGCTTCGCGGAGGCGCGCGGCGAGATCATCGTCATGGCGGATGCGGACGACACGTACGACCTGCTTCACCTCGACCAGCTTATCGAGCCGCTGCGCAACGGATATGACATGACCGTGGGCAATCGATTGCAAAACCTGGCACCGGGCTCGATGACGTGGAGCCATCGCGTCATCGGCACGCCGGCGATCACGATGCTCCTCGGGCTGTTCGCGGGCGCGCGCGTCGGCGATAGCCAGTGCGGTCTGCGCGCATTCACCCGCGCGGCGTACGAGAAGATGGAGCTGCGCTCGAACGGGATGGAGCTGGCGTCCGAGATGATCCTCAAGGCTTCGAGGCGCGGGCTGCGCATCGCCGAGGTGCCGGTGCCGTACTCGGCGCGCCAGGGCGAGAGCAAGCTGAACACCTTCCGAGACGGCTGGCGGCACCTGCGCTTCCTGCTGCTCAATACGCCCCTCTATCTCTTTCTCGTACCGGGGCTCGTGCTCGTACTGCTAGGCGCGTTGGCGCTCGGCGTCACGCTCGCTTCGCAGAGCGGCGTGCACATCGGCACGCTGAGGTGGCAGCCCGTGTTCGCGGGCGGAATTCTGCTGATCATCGGCGCGAACGCGATGATGATCGGCATCTCGACGCACCTGTATGCGGCGAAGCGCAAGATCATCCCGGAAGACGGCCTCACCATTCTGTTCAACCGCCTCGTCACGCTGGAGCGCATGCTCGCGCTGGCGGCGCTGCTGATCCTGATCGGCGTCGGCCTGGACGGGGTGATCTTCTTCGAGTGGCTGGCGAAGCACCACTCCGGCCGCACCGAAGGCCTCGCGGCGACGGCGCAGACCACCATCATTATCGGCGCGAACATGGCGTTGGGCGGCTTTCTGACGGCGTTGCTGATGGACGAGCGATAGATGCCGGGAGCGCCGCTCGCGAGCGTGATCATCCTCGGCTACTGGGGCCGCGAGTTCGTCGATGGCTGCCTCTCGTCCGTGCTCGACCAGGACCTACCGGCGGACCAGTACGAAGTGCTCTACATCGACAACGGATCGCGCGACCGCTGCGGTGACCTGGTGCGCGAGCAGTATCCTCGCGCACGCGTGCTGACGCTCGAGCGCAACGAAGGCTACGCGGAGGGCAACAACATTGGCTTCCGCAACACGACGGGCAGCTTAGCCGTCTTCTTGAACGAGGACACGGTCGTCCATCGATCGTGCCTGCGCGAGCTAATCGATGCAATGCGATCGTCACCGCAGATCGCGGCGGGCCACGCGAACATCATCCAGCCCTGGTACCCGGAGTACCGCGGCATCGAGACGCGCGCGGCGTCGACAGTCGCGTACACATCGGAGGTGAACCGCCTCGGCTATATCGGGTACAAGCGGTTGCCGACCTCGGATCGGCTGTACGACACGCTGTTCCTGCACGGCGTCTGCATCGTGCTCCGACGCAGTGTAGGTGAAGAGCTGGGGTACGTGTTCGACAGGGACTTCTTCGCCTACGCTGAGGACCTCGATCTCGGGCTGCGCGTTCGCGCGCTGGGCTATCGGTCCGTGGCCGTGCCGCGCGCCGTCGTCTACCACAAGCACCGATTGCAGGCCGGCCTTTCGTGGGGGACGGCGACGAAAACGGTGCGTATCATCCGCAATCGCTACCTGGCGTTCTACAAGGTGATGTCCGGCTGGGAGTTCGCGCTGATGGTACCGCTGATGACGATCGGTGCGCCGTTCAATGCCCTCGAGTTCGGCCTGAAACGGAAGCGGCAGCTCCTCTACGGCCTCGCGCTGGCGCCCGCGACGCTGCTCGCGCTCGCGACGATGCTCGTCCAGCTGCCCAAGTACGCGGCGAAGCGGCGTCAGGTGCGCGAGCAGGCCGCGCGCAACCGTTCGTGGTGCCTGCGCGCGCTCTGGACGCGCAGCGCCGGCGCGCAATGAGCGACTGGTCGTTCGACGTTCCGCCCGACATCACCGTCACGCTGCGCGCCTCGAAGCGGCCGGCGCTGCTCGCCCGCTGCCTCGGCAGCGAGGTTGCGCCGCACGCAGTGCCGACGCTTTTCTTGGAACTGGGCGCTAAGGATGTGACCGGCGATATTGCGCAAGGACGTTACAGGGGCGTCCCGTGGCGCTGTGGCGTGACGGCGCGACCCGATGGCCGGCTCGCGCTCTCCTGGCGCAGCCCGCTCCTGCGCGAGTATCTCGCGCTGCACATCGCGCTGCTGCCGGCGCTCCGGCGCTTGCTCCTCCAGCGGGACATCGCGCTCATCACGGGCGCGGCGTTCGCGTCCGGCGGCAAAGCCACCGTGCTGGCCGGCGAGACCGGCTCGGGCAAGACGGCGCTGCTGCTGGCGGCGCTCGGATCCGGCGCGCGTCTCTCGGGCGACGAGTACATCGGCGTCTCGGCGGCGGGCGTTGTGACGCCCGTGCTTCGCGTCATCGCTCTACGGAGCGCGGCGCTCGCCGCAGCCCCTCAGCTCGCGCGACGTTTGTCTGCACGGCGGGGCCTCGCGCTGCGGGCAGCGGCGACCGCGGCGCTAGTGACCGCTAGACGGCTCGACCCGCTGGTGCACGTTGCGCCGGATGAGCTCGGTCTCGAGGGCGGTACGAACGGCGGTGCGCTGTCACGGATTGTCTGGCTCGAACGCGGCAACGGATCGGGACGGCGCAGCGAACCGGCGCGGGCAGAGGACGTGATTGAAGCGCTCGCGCGCGCCGCGGCGCGCCACGACGACGTCTACGGTGTGTCTGACGCGCTGCGAAGCGATGAGTCCGGCGCCTCGCGCTGGCGCGACGTGCTCGCACGCGGGCTAGCCGGTGCGCGCTGCGAGCGGCTGACGCTCCCCAAGGGAACACTGACGCCCGACGTGCTGCGCGATCTCCTCGGCGAGACGCAAGGTGCCTTGTCGTGACCGAGACCTACGGTGCGAAGCGGCACTACCAGCGCGAGGAGATCGCTGCGACGTACGATGACGCGCGCTTTCGCGGTCTTCGCGGCCGCTTCGTCAACCAACTCGAGCGGCGGCTCCTGATGCGTTCGATCGCCGGGCTGCCGGCCGCTGCGCTTATGCTCGACCTGCCGACCGGCACGGGACGGATGGCGCGCTGGCTCGCGGAGGCCGGTTACCGCGTTGTTGGGGCGGACATCTCGCTGCCGATGCTCGGCCGGGCGCGCGCGCTCTCGGCCCAAGCGGCGCTCGTGCGCGGCGAAGGAGAGCGGTTGCCCTTCGCGGACAAGAGCGTCGATGCCGCGGTCTGCTTCAGGCTGCTGTCGCACCTGCCGCGCGAGGCGCGCATCGCCGTGCTGCGCGAGCTGGCCCGTGTCGCGCGCGGACGTGTCGTGGCCGTCTACCAACCGCATCGGATGGCGATCTGGTGGCTCTTCTACGGTCTGCTGCTGCGGAAGCCGGTGCCGCGCTACTACGTCTCCGCCAGCGAGCTCGAGCAGGAGTTTGCGGAGAGTGGACTGCGCGCCGTTGGGAGCCACGCGCTGCTGCGGGGCCTGTTCATGGAGCGGGCGTACGTGCTTGCGCCTGCCTAGTACGGCGTCACGTTCATCTGCATGGGCTGTGACTGACCGGGCGGGATGGCAGAGAGCGTGAGCCCCGCGACTGGTACGTCAGTGTCGAGCTTCTGCACCAGCTCGACCGTGTGGGGCCCCGCCGTGAGTGAGACCGTTGCTTGCAGTTGGCCAGGGCCGGAAAGCGGTGTCTGTTCCGACGCCACCTGCGCGCCGTCGACCAGCAGCGTCACCGTCCCCGCCGGGAAGTCTGCGCGCAGCGTGTAATCGCCCGCTTGATCGACGTGCCATACGGCGCGCCAGCGCTCCTCCGTGAGGATCGGTTCCGACGACGTCGTCCGCGCAGCTGCCGTCAGCGGCGCGGTTGAGACGAAGTGCGGCTCGAAATCAAAGCGCTGCGTGATCTGCTGTTTCGGATCGCTCGGCAGCCCGAGCGAGCGCTGGTGTACCCAACCGGCGATCGATGAAATCGGGAAGAGATCTTGTGCCAAGACCGGGCGGTCTCGGTCATCGGGCGATGTCCACACCAGGCGAAGGCTGCCGCCCGCGTGTTGCTTTTCGAGCGCGATGTCGACCTGATGCCATCCGGCGACGAGATCGTTCACCACGTCCCGTTGTTGCCCTGGTCGCGTGTCATAGAAGATTTGGTTGTCGATGCTGATGACCACAGCCTCGTCCGTCAGCGCATGGAGGCTCGCCGAACTAGACCTGCCCGAGTAGTAGATAAGCCCTCGCCAGCGCACCAAGAACGGCGGCGGAAGCGGGAGCCCGACCTGGTCCCAGTTCAGATCGTTGACGGGATCAACGCGGCCCGGCGCCTGGGTGTCGTTCTCCGCGATGTACTGTGCCGAGAGCCCTGGCGTGCCCAACTCCCTCGCGCTGGCGAAGTTGTACTCGACGTACTCGTACCCCTGCTTCGTCCCGCCGCCGCGCCGGCTGGGGTCGCCGAGCGACGGGTATACCTGACGCAGTTGCGCAAGAGCGTCGTCGATCTTCCCAAGCGGATCTGCGACCACGATCGTCAGCGGCCCGGGCGGTAGATCCCGCAGTGGCCACAGCTCTTCCACAGCCGGCACCGCGGCACCCTTCACGTCGTGGCAGATCCAGATGAAGTCGCCCCAGGCACGCAGCTCCGCGTCGAAGCTGTCACGGCGCTGCGCGAAGCCATTGAGCCCGCCGTCGCCGCTGTACGCGACAGTGTAGTTGTCGTTCGGGCGTCCCTGCAGATCGTGGCAGACGGAGTAGATCATCGCCCGTTCGCCGCCGTAGCTCTGGGCGACAACGCTCGACGGCGCCACCTGCCGGAAGAGCGTGTCAGCGTTCCACCAGAAGATGAACGCTGCGCCGGCGACGAGCAGCGCGCCGAACGCCATCGCGCCGCGTTGCGCGAAACGGTCCGTAACGAGGCGGCGCGCGTCATCCAGCAGGAACGCAATGAGCGCGATGAGCACCGGCACGAGCGTGATGAACTTCCACGGCCCGAAGTCCGTCAGCAGCAACGCCCCCGCGCCGATGCTGACGATAACCCAGCCCGCAAACAGCGCGCGGAGGCTGCGGAACGCAAACACGACGCCGCCTACCAGTCCCGCCAGCGCCAGCCAGCCCGTCAACGGATCGAGCAGGTCCTTGCCGGGGATGTCGCGCGGTGGCGAGGTGGGATACTCGTTCGGGCCGATCGGAAGGAAGATCTGCGCCTCCCACTTGAGCTGCGTCCGCCACTGGCTCGCGACTGTATCGCCCGCGCGGCCGCCCTCCTGCCGGTGCACGGAGGTCAGGTAGAGATCGAGGCCGCGGTGTGTGCCGACGATCATCGGGACCAGCACGACCGCCGTCGCCATCAGCGCGATGATGAGCGGCTGCCATGCGACGCGTGTCAGCGCTCGAGCGCGCGTCAAGGCGGCAGAGGGTGAGATCGGCGCGCGCAGGAGCACCTCGCGCGCGGCCGCTGCGCCGAGAAAAAGCGCGCCGACGATCGGCACAGCTTTGAACGGCTCGTATTCGTATGACAGCAGCCCTGCCAGCACGCCGGCGGCGAGCAGCCAGAGGGGGTTCTTCGTCTTCAATCCGCGTACGAGGACGAGCGCGAACAGCACGGCGTAGATCGTGCCTTCGGAAGCCTGACGCGCGCGCAACGAAGGCCACCACGCTGCGGCGTAGAGCGCCATGCCGAACAGCGCGACGGGCACGCTGACGAGCTCGCGGAGCAGGAAGTAGAACGCGATGAGTGTGACGATGCCCATCACGACGAAGAAGAAGCGTAGGCCGAGTGTGTTCTCGCCGAAGACGGCGAAGCCCGCCGCGCTGCCCCAGCGCGTGATCAGGAAGTTGAGCGGCCGCATCCCCTGCAGCGCGCGATAGGCGACGCCGCCGTTGATCGACTCCTCGCAGCAGAGGCCGTCCGACGGCGGCAGCGAGCTCTGGAAGCGGTAGACGCGCATGAACACGCCGAAGGCGAAGATGCCGGCGAAGAGGAGGATCTCAACCCAGTGGGCGCGCCAGAGCTCGGCCAGCGCGCCTGCGCGCCAATGCAGGCGCACGGGCCGGTAGCTGAGCGCCGCCACGACGAGCGCCAGCAGCGCGAGGCCCAGCCAGGGCAGCGAGGCATCGAAGTTGTCCAGGACCGGCGTAGTACGCTGGGGGCTGTCGTTGAGGATGCGCGCGCCGTTGTAGGCGAAGCCGGCCGCCGCCAGCAGCGCGACGGCCTGGACCTGGGTTCGGGCCGGGCGCCACGTGGCGATCGAGCGGCGCAGGGCCGGGCGCGCGGGTTGGCTCAAAGGGCGGTGTCCATCGTCGGCATCCCAGTGGCTCGAGCTGTCCGCGTTCACTGGCGCGGCTGTAGTAGAATAGCGCTCGCTACCGCATCGAGCGAAGGAGGGTCACCATGGTCAAGCCAATCCCCGATGGCTATCACACCGTCACGCCGTATCTGCTCGTGAACGATGCCGCCAAGCTCATCGAGTTCCTGAAGAACGGTCTCGGCGCCGAGGAGATCGGGCGCATGCCCGGCCCCGACGGGGCCATCGCGCACGCCGAGGTGCGCATCGGCGACTCGGTCGTGATGATGGGCCAGCCCGGCGAAGGGAACCCCGGCGCGACCACGTCCGCGCTCTACCTCTACTTCGAGGACGTCGACGCGATGTACAAGCGCGCCGTCGCGGCGGGCGGCGCATCGACGGAGGAGCCGGCCGATCAGTTCTACGGCGACCGGCGGGCCGCCGTGAAGGACCCCTGCGGCAATACGTGGTGGATCGCCACGCACATCAAAGACGTGCCGATGTAATGGACGCCTCACGCGTCTCGCTCGCGGGCAAGGTCGCGATCGTCACCGGCGGCGCGCGTGGGCTCGGGAAGGGCTTCGCGCAGGGGCTGGCCGCGTTCGGCGCGCGGGTCGTCATCGCCGACCGGAAGGAAGACGCCGCGCGCGAGGCCGAGCGCGAGCTGCGCGGCGGCGGCGCGGAAGCACTAGCGATCGGCTGCGACGTGCGCGACGGCGCGCAGGTGCGTTCGATGGTCGACGAGGCGGTGCGCGCGTTCGGCGGCGTCGACGTGCTCGTAAACAACGTCGGCGGCATCTATCTCGGCCAGGGCCGGCCGCCCCAGCTGCCGTTTCTCGAGCAGAGCGAGGCGGACTGGGACGACTCGTACGCGCTCAACCTGAAGAGCGTGTACCTCTGCACGTCAGCTGCGGCGAAGGCGATGGTGGAGCAGGGGCGCGGCGGCAGCATCATCAACGTCGCTTCCAGCGAGGCGTTGCGCTGCGCGCCCGGCTACGCGCCGTACGCCGCCTACAAAGCCGCGATCGTGAATCTGACGCGCACGCTGGCGCTGGAGCTGGCCCCGCAGCGCATCCGCGTGAACTGCATCGCGCCGGACGCCATTCCGACCGAGGCGC
>CAYQLM010000002.1:40554-97357 GCA_964418365.1 uncultured Dehalococcoidia bacterium | reverse complement strand
GGCGTCGCGCGGCTGCAGATGGTGGGCTCCTGCAACGGCTGTCCGATGAGCATGCTGACAATGCGCCTGGGGATCGAGCGGATACTGGCGGAGAAGGTGCCCCAGCTCAAGGGCGCCGAGGCGGTCTTCGTCGACGACTACGAGTGGGAAGAGATAGCGCCCGAATAGAGGTCCTTCTTGCCCACCCACCCGCCCAGAAAGCTAGTTGAATCTGGGGGACACCCCCAGACCCCCGGCAGAGGGCTCTGCCCTCTGCACTCCCCGAATCTGCGCACCACCTCCCGAATGACGCTCTGAACCCTTCGTGATATGATTTGAGCCAGAGCTAGGAGCCGCAGCCAGCGGACAGGAGCGCCCCGCCATGCGCGCAAAGCACTCGCGAACGGAAACGAACGGCCAGCCGAAGCGCCCGGACGGGCGCCCGTCTGGGCGCGGCCTCGCCTTGCTGTTCCCCGGCCAGGGATCGCAGCATTCCGGTATGGGCAAGCGCCTCGCCGAGATTTCGCAGGCAGCGCGCCGCGTTTTCGACAAGGCTGACAACGAGCTCGGCTTCAGCCTCTCCGGCCTCTGCTTTGAGGGCACGGAAGAGGAGCTGGAAGATACGGTCAACACGCAGCCTGCAATCCTGACGACCAGCATCGCCTACCTCGCCGACCTGCGGGAACGGCTCGCCGAGAAGGGACGCCAGCTCCGGCCGTCGTTCGTGGCGGGGCACAGCCTGGGCCAGTTCACGGCGGCGGTCGCGGCCGGGGCGATCGATTTCAGCGACGGGCTGAGGCTCGTGCTCGAGCGCGGGCGGATCATGGCCGAACGGGTGAGGACGCGTCCGGGCGGTATGGCGACGATCCTGGGAATGGCCGAAGACGACATCGATCACGTGTGCCGCGACGCGTCGCCGGAAGGGAATGTGCTGGCGGCGGTCTTCAACGGCCCGGGCGGAACAGTCATCTCGGGCGACGTTGGCCCGCTGCAGAAGGCGATGGCGCTCGCGCGCGAACGAGGGGGGCGCGTGCTGCGCCTGCCCATCAGCGTGCCCGGCCACACGCCGATCATGGGAGACGCCGGACGGGAGCTCTCGCGCTTCATCTCCGCAACGCCGTTTCGCGATCCGAGCACGCCCGTGGTATCCAACGTCTCGGCAAAGCTACTCACGCGCGCCGAAGAAGTACGCCAGGAGCTCTCCGACCAGCTCGTCTCCGCCGTGCAGTGGGCACGCTGCGTCCTCGCGATGGCGAACCAAGGCGCGGGCGTGTTCGTCGAGGTCGGGCCGGGGCACTCGCTCTCGAAGATGGTGCGGCGGATCGCCGGCGACGCGCAGGTCATCGGGACGGACGAAACGCCTGCCGAGGATGTGCTCCGCGTGATCGATTCGCTGCAACTGCCGGCGGCCGCGGCGATCGAGACATTCATCTAGCACCAGGCATCGATGGCTGGGGCGCCTACCTACCTGCCTTTTTTCGAACTGCCCGACGAACAACGCGTGGTTGTTACCGGCCTGGGTATCGTCTGCCCGGTAGGAAACGACGTTGCGACGGCCTGGTCGGCGATGGTGGACGGCCGGTCGGGCATCGGGCCGCTGACGAAGTTCGAGGCGCCGTGGTTCGAGGCGAACGCCGTCGGCGAAGTGCATGACTTCCACCCAGAAGAGCTGATCCCGAGCAAGGACCTGCGCCGGATGACGCTCCCGGCGCAGTACGCCGTCGTGACGGCGCAGCAGGCCGTTGCGGACGCCGGGCTGGCGATCGATGAGTCGAACGCGAGCGATGTCGGCGTGATCTTCGGGTCGGCGGGCGGCGGGTACGCGCTCATCCTGGAGCAGCACGGCCTGCTGCGCGAGCGCGGCGTACGCCGGATCAGCCCGTTCCTCATCTCCCACATGCTGCCCGACGCGTCGTCGGGCCACATCGCGATCGCGCTGGGCGCGCAGGGGCCGAACTTCTGCCCGGCCTCCGCCTGCGCGACGGGCACGACGGCGGTGGGCGAGGCGATGGAGACGATCCGCCGCGGCGACGCGCGCGCGATCATCTGCGGCGGCACGGACGAGCCGATCCTGCCGGTACACCTCGCGGGCTTCCAGGCGCTGCGCGGGCTCGCGAGCGACCCGGACCCAGCGAAAGCCTGCAAGCCGTTCGACGCGCGGCGCAACGGCTTCGTCGTCGGCGAAGGCGCGGCGGCGCTCGTGCTGGAGAGCCTGTCGCACGCGAAGGAGCGTGGCGCGCGCTGCTACGCGGAGGTCGTCGGCTACGGTTCGAGCAACGATGCGTACGATATGGAGGCGTTGCACGAGACGGGCCGCGGGCCGATCAACGCGATGCGGATGGCGCTGCGCAAGGCGGGTATCGCGCTAGACGAGATCGACTACATCAACCCGCACGGCACCGGCACGCCGCTGAACGACAAGGTGGAGACGCTGGCGATCAAGCAGGTCTTCGGCGATCGCTCGAAGCGCATCGCGATTAGCTCCACGAAGTCGATGGTGGGCCACCTGATGGGAGGCGCGGGCGCGCTGGAGGCGCTCGTCGCGGTGAAGACGATCCACGAAGGCGTGATCCATCCGACGATCAACTACGAGGTGCCGGACCCAGACTGCGACCTGGACTACGTGCCGAATGTGGCGCGGCAGGCCAACGTGCGGGCAGCCCTCTCGAGCTCGGTCGGGCTGGGCGGGCACAACGCGACGGTGGCCTTCCGGCGCGTCGAAGAGTAGACTACATCTGCCAAAGACGACCTCCCTCACCCCTAGCCCCTCTCCCTCGCCGATGGAGAGGGAAACCTGAGCGCTGCGAGGGTGGGTGAGGGAGCACAAGCCAAAAAGGAGGAGAGGCCATGACGACACGAGATGAGCTGGTGAGCGGGCTGCAGGCTGTGCGACGCCACGGCATGCGCGTCATGTCCGGCTTCGCGCCGGACGACTGGCAGAAGAAGGTCCTCGACGAAGGCGGCACCTGGACCAGAAAGCAGGCCTATGGCCACCTCACCTCGGCCGCCGAGATCACGCCCGCCTTCATCGGCGGGCTGGCGAACCAGCCGCCCGGCACGAACGCCACGGACGGCTTCGACATTGACGCCTTTAACGCCCAGCAGGTCGCCGCCAAGGACACACTGAGCAATGACGAACTGATGAAGGCATTCCAGTCGGCGTTTGACGGCGTCATCAAGTTCGTCCAGGACGCCCCGCAGGAGACACTACAGCGACAGGCGCGCTTCGGGAACCTGGATGCGCCCGTCCTCGATATCATGGACACCGTACTTGTTGTCCACGGCATCGCGCACGTCTATGGCGCCGGCGGCTCACCCTTAGGATAATCGCGGCCCCGGGTGGCCATAGCTAGAAGTTCGAGGCTCGAAGCTGGACCGGGCTTTACGTGGTCGTACATGTGTGCTAGTCTAGCCGCGTGATAGCTAATCTCCCTAACCCCTCTGCCTCGACGAGGGAGAGGGGAAGCTTTGCGGCGAAGGAGCGCGCAGAATGACTGTCGACACCCGGATCTCAGCACACAAGCGCTGGGTGGTGCGCGAGGCGCCGGAGACGGTGCCTGTCGGCGCGTGGCCGGCGCTCATCGGGACGCTGCTGGCGCATCGCGGCGTGCGCACGGACGCCGACGCCCGCGCATTCTTCGACGGCGAGACGCCGCCCTCGACCCCTGCGCTGCCCGATCTCGGGCCCGCCGTTGATCGGCTGGCGCGCGCGTGCCGCAGCGGCGAAACGGTCGCCGTCTTCGGCGACTTCGATGTCGACGGCATCACGTCGGCGGTGCTGCTGACCGAGGGCCTGGCGTCGCTCGGCGCGCGGCCGATCCCCTACCTGCCGCATCGCGTCGACGAGGGCTACGGGCTCAACACAGACGCGATCGATTCGCTGCGCGCGCTCGGCGCGACGTTGCTGGTGAGCGCCGACTGCGGCACGAGCAGTGTCGAGGAGATCTCGCACGCGCGGCGGCTCGATATGGACGTCATCGTGCTCGATCACCACAAGGTACCGGAGCGGCTGCCGCTGGGCGCGCTGATTGTGAACCCGAAGCGCGACGATGCGATCGCCGACGAGCCGGCGGCGTGCGGCGTCTCGGGCTATGTGCTGCGCGCGCTGCACGATGCGCTGGGCCGGCCGGCGGACGTCGCTCGCATACTTGAGCTGGTCGCGCTGGGGACGGTGTGCGACATGGCGCCGCTCACGGGCGAGAACCGCCGCCTAGTGCGCGACGGCCTGCGGGCGATCGCGCGCACGGAGCGCCCGGGGCTACGCGCGCTGATCGAGATCGCGGGCGCTGAGCCGGCGCGCGTCGACTGCGAGACGATCGGCTTCGCGCTGGGGCCGCGGCTGAACGCGGCCGGGCGGCTGGCGCACGCGCGCCTCGCGTTCGATCTGCTGACGGCGACCGATGAGGATCGAGCGCGGGAGCTGGCGCGGGAGCTGGATGCGCTGAACAGGCAGCGGCAGGAAGCGACGGTGGCCGCGTGCGCTCTCGCGGACGAGCTGGCGGAGTGCGAGGGCGACGCACCGCTGCTGATGATCGGCCACGCCGATCTGCCGGCGGGTATCGTGGGCTTAGTGGCATCTCGATTGGTCGAGTCGCGCTGCCGGCCGGCCGTCGTCTACCAGCAGTACGAGGGGGAGAGCCGCGCGAGCTGTCGCAGCATACCGGCGTTCGACATCACGCAGGCGCTGCGCGAGTGCGGCGAGCTCTTCGTGCGCTTCGGTGGGCATCGAGCGGCGGCGGGCTTCACGGCGGAGAACGACAAGCTTCCCGCGATCAAGGAGCGGCTGCTCGCGCTCGCAGCGGAGCAGCTCGCGGGCGAAGACCTGCAGCCGTCGACCGCGATCGACGCTGAGCTGCCCTTAGCGTCGCTGCGCGGCGACGAGATCCGCTGGCTGGCGCAGATGGCGCCGCACGGCATCGGCAACCCGGAGCCGGCGTTCCTGAGCCGCAACGTCCTGGTGGTGGAGCGACAGCAGGTCGGCGCGGACGGAAAGCACCTGCGGCTGAAGCTGCGCGACGGCGCTGTCGCCTGGCCGGCGATCGCGTTCCGCCAGGACGGCGACGGCATCGAGGCAGGCGCGCGCATCGATCTGGTGTACAGCCTGTCGGCGGACCGTCGCATCTCGGACGGGCTGGAGCTGCGCGTGGTGGACCTGCGGGCGACGGCTAGCAATTAGAGGTTCCTGCGTCGAACCCGACCAGGGCTCACGACAACGAGCAACCCGTAGACATCTTCGCCTAGGGTCTCGATCGCACCTATGACCAAATCAACAAACATCGGTATTGTGACGCGATCGAAACCCCGGACGAGCAACATTGCAGGCGGCTTGGGTGCTGGCAGAGGGAAGTCTCGATCGGCGGTTATGAATATTGACGCCGTCTGGTGAGCGCGTGACCAGATCACTTCGTCGCTCGCGCCGTGGAGCGCAAGATCCTGGACGCGCACAACATCGTGGCCCTCCGACCGGAGGGCCACAGCCAGGCGCTTTGGAATGTTCTCGTCAAGCAGGAAGCGCATATACGCGCTCGTCTTCAAGCACACTGGCCGCATACGCGAGTGCGGCCCTCACGTCCTCCCCAGTGATGTCGAACTCGTCGCAGACGGTTGCGACATCTTCTCCACCGGCAAGGAACGCGATGATCGTTTGAAGCGGGACGCGCGTGCCCTTGATCACAGGCTTTCCACCCATGATCTTAGGGTCGATAGCTATGCGGTCACGCCAGTCCATGCGTCCATTCTACCAGGCCCGGCGCGAGATCAGTGTAATTCGACCCGAACGGCGGTAGAGTTGCCTCGATGGCGAGACGAGGCCGGCCGCGCCACCCCGATATCCTCACGCCACGCGAGTGGGACGTGCTGGCGCTGCTGCGCGAACGCGCAACGAACGAGCAGATCGCCTCGCGACTGGGCATCACGGAGCGCACGGCGAAGTTCCACGTCTCCGAGATCCTGAGCAAGCTCGGCGTCAGCAGCCGCGCGGAAGCCGCAGCCTGGCAGCCCGAGGAGCGCCGTTCGTGGTGGCTTGCCGCGAGCGTCCCGCTGGCCCTGACGTCGCGAGTGGGCGGCCGAGGGCTGAATGCAATCGGCCTGGCGGCCGGCGCAGGCGTATTGGCGGCCGCGCTGGCAGGCGTCGCCCTGCTGTCGGTGATGCTCATGCGAGGCAGGGATCAAGCCGTGTCGATCTCGCAGCCGCTGATCGCGTTCTCCGCCGGCGGCAGCATCTACACCGTGCGGCCCGACGGAAGCGAGGTGCGGCAGGTGATCCCCGGCGACCGAGCGTCGACGTGGAACGCAGCGCCCGCGTTGGCGCCGGACGGCTCGCGCATCGCCTACACGCGCGACTACAACATCTGGATCGCGAACAGCGACGGCAGCGACGTGCGGGAACTGGCCTCGGTGCGCGATCTGCAGACGCCACCGGACAACGCCGCCAGTAACTTCTCGACGGGAGCACAGAGCATCGCGTGGTCGCCGGACGGCAAGCATATCGCGTACGTGCTGGGACGGATCGGCGGGTCCGGCGTGCAGGACCTCTGGATCATGAATGCTGGCGGCTCGGATCGAAGAGAACTGTCGCGGAGCGGCGGCGTCTGGGAGCAGCCGGTCTGGTTGGATAACGATCGCGTCTCCGTCGTCGCACCGGGAAAGATCCTCGTCTTCAATACGATGGGCGAGGAAGAATCAGCGATCACCTTCTTCGCCGCGTCGCAGGAGTTCAGTCTAGCGGCGATACCGGCGCTTCCGCTGGACCAAGAAGAGTGGCTCGTCGGGCCCATTACGGCCGAAGGGCCGATCACGCTTGGATCGCCGGACACCGGGCGCAAGACGGTAGCGACAGGCGTGGCCGCGGCGCTCGCGCCGGGCGGCGCGGCGTTCGCGTACTTCGCGGGCGACGCGCTGCGCGTCGCGGAGATCGGAGGCAGCGCGGACGAGCAGATCCTCGACCTGGCGCCGCTGGGCGGCCGCGATCGCTTCTTCGGCGAGCAGCCGGCGTGCGTTCCCGACAGCTCGGCGGCGTGTAGCTACCGGCTGCCAGAGATCTCGTGGGTAGGTCCCGCCGTCGAGACCGACGACGCCGGTGCGAAGATCGACCAACCCGGCATCTACGTCATGCGCCCGGACGGGTCAGGCCTGCGCAGGGTTGCTGACATCGGCGCGTTCGCCTGGACGCCGGAAGGGAATGGCTTCGCGCATTCGCCGTCGTGCGGGAGCGAGCGCCAACTTGAACTCAGCGATGGCGCCGACGTCAACGGCACGGCCGTCGCCGCCCTGACGCATCCGGCAAATTCGATCTCTTGGTCGCCGGACGGAAATGATCTCGCCATCACGGAATACAACGGCAGCGGCCCGCCCAGAGGACTGCTTGAAGAGCATGACTTGCAAATCGTCGGCGCGGATGGAGAGGTCGGCCAAGTGATACCTCGGGCATCATTCATAGCCTGGTCGCATGACGGTGCGCGTTATGCCTTCGAGTCGGATAGCGGCCCAGTCATCTTCGGGCGGGCAAGTGCTACGCGATTTCAGCTGCCCGACAGCTATGCCGTTCCCCTCTGGTCGCCTGTGGACGAACGAATCGCGTTCGGCTACATGGCAACACCCAGCGCGCCACCGTACAGCGCCTGGCTCGCCAGTGGCGTCGACGTACTGAACGACGCTTATACCCAACGCACCTCGATCCTGCCGCTCGAGCGGCACGCTATCACCGGCGCGAGCGAGCCGCTCGCCTGGTCGCCGAACGGCAGGCTCCTGCTAGTCAAGCCGATGACCACGAACCACTTCTTGGTTGCTGACGCGACGGGCACGGAACCGCCGCTCGACTTAGGCCCCACGTTCAAGCTCGCGGGCGGTGCCTGGTCGCCCGATGGCAAGCTGCTGGCACTGCTGCGCGGCGGGACAGGAGATGTGGACGACTACGTTGAGCTGGTGACGCCCAGCGGCGAGCTACGGAAGACTATATCGATGGGAGATCAGACCAGTGCTCCGCGCTTTGCTCCGGACAGCCGCCGCCTGACGTTCGTTAGCGGCGACGTAGCGTCCGGCAGCACGTCGCTCTACATCGCCGACGTAGATGTCGGCGCACCGCCGGCGCTGCTCGCGAATGCAGCTGCGAGGTTGACGTCGCTGCCGGACGCTACGAACGACGGCTCATTGACACTCAGCGAGCTGGGCTGGTCCGCCGACGGCCAGTACCTCGCGTTCGAGGCGTCTTATCTCACGAGCGGCGATCCCTGCGCGGTCGCGGGGCCCTAGCCTACTTCGCGGAACTCGCCTTCGACGGTGCCCTCTTCCGGCTTTTGCTCATCGACCTCGGACGGCGCGCCCTCCGTGCCGGGAGCGCCCTGGCCGTAGATCGCCGCGCCGATCTTCTGCATCGATTCGCTGAGCTCCGACGTCGCGCGCTGGACGGCCGCGCCGTCCTGGCCCGCGAGCGCATCGCGGACGGCCTTCACCTTCGCTTCGACCTCGGTCTTCACGTCAGCCGGGACCTTGTCGCCCTGCTCGCGCAGCGTCTTCTCCGCCGTGTAGGCGAGCGAGTCGGCCTGGTTGCGCAGCTCGATCTCCTCACGGCGCTTCTGGTCCTCGGCCGCGTGGAGATCGGCGTCCTTGCGCAGCTTCTCCACTTCGTCCTTCGAGAGGCCGGAGCCCGCGGTGATCGTGATCTTCTGCTCCCGGCCGGTGGCTTTGTCCTGCGCGCTGACGTTGAGGATGCCGTTCGCGTCGATGTCGAACGTCACCTCCACTTGCGGCAGGCCGCGGGGCGCAGGCGGGATGCCATCGAGCATGAAGCGGCCGAGCGACTTGTTGTCGGCGCCCATGGCGCGTTCGCCCTGCAGCACATGGATCTCGACGCTCGGCTGGTTGTCGGCGGCGGTCGAGAACGTCTGGCTCTTGCTCGTCGGGATCGTCGTGTTGCGCTGAATGATCGGTGTCGCCACGCCGCCGAGCGTCTCGATGCCGAGCGTGAGCGGCGTGACGTCGAGCAGAAGCACATCGCGCACCTCGCCCTTGAGCACGCCGGCCTGGATCGCCGCGCCGATCGCGACGACTTCGTCCGGGTTGACGCCTTTGTGCGGTTCCTTGCCGAAGAATCCGCGCACAACCTCCTGCACCTTGGGCATACGCGTCTGCCCGCCGACGAGGACGACTTCATCGACCTGCGCGGCGGTGACGCCGGCGTCATCGAGCGCCTGCTTGCACGGCGCGAGCGTGCCCTCGATCAGATCGCCGACGAGCTGCTCGAGCGTGGGCGGTGATGAAGGGCAGGTTTACCTCCGTCTGCATCACGGTCGAGAGCTCGATCTTCGCCTTCTCGGCGGACTCCTTCAGCCGCTGGAGCGCCATCTTGTCGTTCTTGAGATCGATCGCCTGGTCGCGCTTGAACTCGTCGACAAGGAAGTCGATCACGCGCTGGTCGAAGTCGTCGCCGCCAAGGTGCGTGTCGCCGCTCGTCGACTTCACCTGGAAGGTGCCTTCGCCGAGCTCGAGGATCGAGATGTCGAAGGTGCCGCCGCCGAGGTCGTACACGGCGATGAGCTCTTCGGCCTTCTTGTCGAGGCCGTAGGCGAGCGCCGCGGCGGTCGGCTCGTTGATGATGCGCAGCACTTCCAGGCCGGCGATGGCGCCGGCGTCCTTCGTCGCCTGGCGCTGGCTGTCGTTGAAGTAGGCCGGGACGGTGATCACGGCCTCCGTGACGGACTCGCCGAGGTAGGCCTCCGCATCGGCCTTGAGCTTCTGGAGGATCATGGCCGAAACCTCGGGCGGCGAGTAGGTCTTGCCGCCCATGGTCACCTGCGCGTCGCCGTTCGAGGCGCGGCTGATCTTGTAGGGCAGCAGCTTGGTATCGCGCTGCACCTCCGCGTCCTCGAACTTGCGGCCCATGAGGCGCTTGATGGAGTAGACGGTGTTCTCGGAGTTGGTGACGGCCTGCCGCTTGGCGACGGTGCCGACGAGCCGCTCGCCGGTCTTGCTGACGGCGACGACGGACGGCGTGATGCGCCCGCCCTCGGAGTTGGGGATGACGACGGGCTCGCCGCCCTCCATCACCGCAACGCAGCTATTGGTAGTACCGAGATCGATTCCTATTGCACGTGGCATTTCGTGTTCCTCCGTATTCTTACCGAGGGACAGGCTTCAGCCTGTCGTTTGTCAGGCTAAAGCCTGACCCGCGGTGTCTTTCCTGTTGTAGGGGCGACCTTCAGGTCGCCACAAGCGTTTGTTGTTTGTGCAGCGCAAGTGGCGACCTAAAGGTCGCCCCTACGGCATTCCATGCGCCGCGCGAAAAGCTCGCCACTCGTCGAGCGCAGCCATCGCCTCTCGACAGGTTTCGTCTGGCGTTCCGCGTTTGTCGGCTTCCACGAACACATCCCATGTCGTAACCGGGGTTCGAGATCCAGGTCCAACGGCGTACGCAATTGGATTTTCTGCCCAGAACGCCCTGCTTTCCTCATATCGCTTGACAGCGGTGCGATACTGATCACCGAGCCTTTGATTCTCCATTTCGTAATTCACGTGAGACCTCCTTGTCGCCCGTCAGGGATCTGCCTGACTAACGGTGTTCTGCTCCTTCTCCTCCGGCGCGTCTTTGCGCAGGCGGAGGGTGGTGATGATGTTGCGGCGGAAGAGGGCAGCGTCATGCTCGCGGCGCATTTCGTCGAGAAGCTCCTCCAGCGCGCGCATGTCCTCGGCCGCTTCGCCGGAGACGAGCATCTCGGCAGCTGCGGCGCCCTCGGCCGAGGCGCGCTCCGCCACGACGCGCTCGTAGTGCTGCTCGAGCGCCCGGCGCAGCACGCGCGCCCGCGCGAGCTCGTTCGCGCTCGAGGCGAGGCGTTCTTGCCATTCGTCTGTGTTGATCATTACTGTCTCTCTCCGCCAGGCTGTAGCCTGGCCTTCGGTTTCCGGTTATCTAGCCCGACGCCTGTGGCGTCGAGGGCGGGCACATGGGCCCGCCCCTACAGGCCACGCTAGTCTCCTACTTTGCGCCCTGCGACGGCGCGGCCTTGTCCTTCCAGCACGCTCAGCAGCCCGCCGACGTCGTCGAACACGGCCGTCGCGGCCGCATCCGCCAGCTCCGCGTCGGAGGCCATGCCTCCGCGCACGCCGAACCCGGCCATGCCCGCCGCCCGCGCCGCCTCGATGTCGCTGACGCTGTCGCCGATGTAGACGCAGCGCTCGGGCGCGACGCGCATCGTGTCGCAGCAGCGCAGCAGCCCCTCCGGCGACGGCTTCAGCCGCAGCACATCTCCCCGCCCGAGGACGGCGTCGAACGCAGGCGCGATGCCGTCGCGCTCGAGGACCGCGGCGACCACATCGACGGCGTTCGAGCTGACGATGCCGGCACGCAGACCGAGCTCCGGCAGCCGATGGACAAGCTCGATCGCAGCAGGCAGCACGAATGTGCGCGCGACGGCTTCCGTCTCGAACGCCTCCAGCACGCGCGAGGCCCGACGCTGCACGTCGCGCAGCTCTGGCTCCGGCAGCACAGCGGACGCCGCAACGTCGCGGTACAAACTCAGCGCGCCCTCGTGCGCCTGTAGGAACGATTCGGGCACGCCGCCGGCGCCATACACGGCCAGCAGCGCGCGCCGAGCGTCCTCCCAGCGGATGAACGAGCCGAGATGCGCCAGCGTGTGATCGAAGTCCAGCAAGACGGCTTCGATACCCCACTCGTCCTTGTTGATCCTGGTTCGTTCGCCCGCCGAGGACAGAGCTCCGCCTGAGGCGGACAGGTGCCGCTCTGTCCCTACGAGGTTGATCTTCCTTCGTTTGGTTTTCATTGGTCACGGCCGACGCCTGCGGCGTCGAGGGCGGGCACGCGGGCCCGCCCCTACGCGCTTTCTTCTCCTTCTTGTTCTTTGTTCCCTGTTCCTGGCTCCTTCGTCTGGCCTTTCCCCACGATGACCATGGCGGGGCGGACGACGCGATCGCCGAGCATGTAGCCCTTCTGCACGACGGAGACGACCTTGCCTTCTTCGCCGGGCGCTTCGCCGATCGCTTCATGCACGTTGGGATCGAACGGGCGTCCCGCGGCCTCGATCTCTTTCACGCCGAAGTTCTCGAGGATCGCCTGGAACTTGCGATAGATGAGCCAGATGCCATCGATCCACGTCAGGCCGGCGAGCTGCGTATCGACGGTGTGCAACGCGCGCTCCAGGTCATCGACAAGCGGCAGGAGGTTGATGACGAGCGCGGCGTTCGCGAAGCGCGCGGCTTCGGAGCGCTCCTCGTCGACGCGGCGCTTGTGGTTCTGGAAGTCGGCCGCGGTGCGCTGCCAGCTCGAGTAGTAGCTCTGGGCCTTCTCGCGCTCCTCGGCGAGGCGCGCGCGCAGCCCTTCGATGTCCTGCGGCTCGTCCGCGGCGGGGGCCGATCCGGCGCCCGAAGTCTCTTCTTCGTTCTCTCTGGTCACGCCAACGTACCTTTCGTCTATTCGGAATATCCGCTCAGCAGCTCGCTGAGCACGTCCGCCATGTAGCGGACGGTCGGGATCGCGCGCGAGTAGCGCATGCGCATCGGGCCCAGCACGGCGAGCGCGCCCGAGGCGACGCCCGGCGAGCCATACGTGCCGACGATCATGCTGCAGGCGCGAATGGTCTCGCCCGCTTCGGCGAGGCGCGGGTTGTCCGCACCGATGATCACCGTGACACCATCGCGCGCCAGGCTGCGCAGCGGCAGCACGCGCACGACGTTGCGCTCGTCCAGCAGCTCGAGCAGGCCGAGCGCGCGATCGCTGGCGGCGAACTCGGGCTGGCGGAGCACCTCCCGGATGCCGTCGAGCGATGCTTCGTCGAAGCCCTCATCGACGGCGCGCATGATCGAGGCGACCGTGTCCATCACCACGCGTTCCCCATCGCCGAGCTGGACGTCCTTCGCGGCGATCTCGACGAGCGAGCAGCCGGCGAAGAGCCGGTTCAGCTTGCCGGCCATCTGCGACAGATCGTCCTGGTCGCTCGACTCGTCCATGAGCAGGAGCTGCTGCTCGACACGGCCCTGGTCGAGGACGAGCACGAGAAGCGCCGTGCGCTCGTGCAGGTTGACCAGCTCCAGGTGCTTCATGCGGCAGACATCGGTGCGAGGCGCGGTCACGACGGCGGCGTTGCCGGCCGCCTGCGCCAGCACCGAGGCGGCCAGGTGGACCCAGGCCTCCTGCCCGCGCTCGACCTGGTGGAACTGGTGACGGATGGTCTGCTGCTCCTCCCACGGGAGCTGCTCCTCGCGCATCAGCGTCTTGACGTAGTAGCGATACCCCTGCTCGGTCGGGACGCGACCGGAGGAGGTGTGGGGATGGGTGAGATACCCCAGGTCCTCCAGGTCGGCCATCTCGTTGCGGATGGTGGCCGACGAGGCGTTGAAGTGGTACTTGCGGCAGAGGAGCTGGGAGCCGACGGGCGAGGCCGCCTCCACGTACTCGCGGACGACCAGCTCGAGGATGCGGGACTGACGATCAGTCAACATATCGCGATTCTGAATCTACGTTAGCACTCTCGTCCTTAGAGTGCTAACCGCTCGATTTCAGCCTAACAGGGCGGCGCGAGGGGTGTCAAGGGAGGAGCTTGGCGAGGCGCTCCGTTGTCATTCCGAGCGCCAGCGACCAGTCCGCCTCAGGAGGAGGAATCTCAGTGCTCATGGCGAAGCGTTGTGCGTTGGTCGAAATTCGCCCGGTTTTTGCCGTCGCCGCGATGCTCGATAACAGAGCAGCCAGATTCTTCGCCTGCGGCTGCCCACCGCAGCCTTCAGCTCAGAATGACGAAGATGCGCCCTTCTAGGTTCTCTGTTCGCGTTCTTGTTATACTCGCTCTCGTCGCGGCATGACGCCGCGCGTAGGAGCGATACCGCCTTGGCCACTCGCGCCCGCATCGCCGGAATCGGCAAGTATCTCCCCGACCGCATACTCACCAACCACGACCTCGAACGCATGGTCAAGACCTCGGACACCTGGATCCAGGAGCGCACGGGCGTGCGTGAACGGCACATCGCGGCCGACCACGAGACCGCCAGCACGCTGGGCATCGAGGCGGCGCGCCAGGCGCTGGCGCAAGCCGAGATCGAGCCGTCGGAGCTGGACCTCGTCATCGTCGCCACGACCTCGCCAGACGGCATGTTCCCGGCGGTCGCCTCGTACGTGCAGGACGGGATCGGAGCGCGCCGCGCCGGCGCATTCGACATCAACGCGGCCTGCGTCGGCTTCGTCACCGCCGTCGCAACAGCCTCGCAATTCATTTCAGGAGGCATGTACCGACGCGTTCTCGTCGTCGGCAGCGACGTGCTGTCGCGTATCGTGGACTGGAAGGACCGCGGGACGTGCGTGCTCTTCGGTGATGGCGCCGGCGCGGTCGTGCTCGAAGCCTCGGACCGCGGCGGGCCGGCTTCGTTTGTGCTGCACAGCGACGGCAGCGGCGCGCGGGCGCTCTACGCGCACGGCCCGGGCGCACGGCCGACGGACGCCGATCCGGGCTGCCACTTCATCCGGATGGACGGCCCGCGCATCTTCAAGTTCGCCGTGCAGGCGATGGAGCAGGCGACACGCGAGGCTGCCAGCGAAGCCGGCTGGTCGGTCAAGGACATCGACCTGCTAGTGCCGCACCAAGCGAACATGCGCATCATCCACGCAACCGCGAAAGCCCTCGGTCTGCCACTAGAGCGCGCGATGGTGAACGTCGACCGCTACGGGAACACCTCCTCGGCATCGATCCCCATGGCGCTGCAGGAAGCGAACGAGCAAGGCCGGCTGCACGACGGCGACCGCGTTGTGTTCGTCGCGTTCGGCGGCGGGCTGGTCTGGGGCGCGATGGCGCTCGAGTGGGTGCCTGTCGGGCCGGTACGGGCGCAGGCAGCCGCGGCGCACGCCGTCAGTGGCGGCGACTAGGCGGGCATGCCTTTCGAGCTTCCCCTAGGCCCCTGTGTCTTCTGCGAGCGCGTCGCCGGCGAACGAGATGATTGGGCAGTCATCGATCAGGATGATCTCACCGTCTCGTTCGTGAACCCGCGGCAGTTTGAAGTCGGCCAGGCGCTGGTCATCCCGCGCCGCCACGCGCCGACGCTGCTCGATCTGACGGACGAGGAGGCGACCTCATTGATCACCCACGCGAGACGCATCGCGCAGGCGATGGTGGCCGCGTTCGATCCGGATGGGCTAACGCTGTGGCAGAACAATGGTGTCGTCAGCCTTCAAGAAGTGCCGCACGCGCACCTGCACCTTGTGCCACGTCGATATGGAAGCGGGTACGGTGAAGGGCCGCCGCACCTGGCAGCGCTCTCGCGGGCCGAGGCCGAGGAGCGCTTCCGGCGCAATGCGGCGCCGATCGAGCAGCAGGCAGAGCTCGCCAAGCGAATCCGAGAGCGCCTGCATGCCTGACGGAAACGGCGTCGCTATCACCGGCATGGGCGTAGTGACGCCGCTGGGAAGCGACGTCGCCTCGCTTTGGGAAGCGCTGTGCGCGGGCCGGAGCGGCATCGGCGCGATCACTGCGTTCGACGCTTCGCCGTACCCGGTACGCATCGCGGGCGAGGTGCAGGGCTACACGCCGCACGCGAACCTGGCACCTGACCGAGCGGCGCACATCGAGCGCGGGGCGCTCTTCGCGATGGACGCGGCCCTGCAGGCGTTGGGCGATTCCGGCCTCGAGATGACGCCGGAAAAGGCCAGGCGGATCGGCGTGGTGATGGGCAGCGCGCGGCCGGGCGACCGCTCGGCCTGGGAAGGTCAGCGGACGTTCCAGGAGCGCGGCGCGGCGGCGCTCACCGCGGGCTACGCTCCCAGGACGCTCGCCAACACGCCCTCGACGCAGGTGACCGGCGCGACGGGAGCACGCGGGCCGGCACTGACCCTCGCCGCGGGCGGGGCGTCCGGGAACGTCGCGATCGCCGTCGCCGCCGGGATGGTGCGGCGCGGCGAGGTGGACGTGGCGATTGCAGGCGGGGCGGACGCCGCCATCACGCCGCCGACCATCGTGGCGTTCGCCGCGCTGGGCATCCTCTCGAAGCGCAACGACGAGCCTGAGCGCGCGAGCCGACCGTTCGACGCCGAGGCCGACGGCATGGTGATGTCCGAAGGCGCGGCCGCGCTGGTGCTGGAGAACGAGGAGCTGGCGCGGCGGCGAGCCGCCCGTATCTACGCCCGGCTCGTAGGCGAGGCCTCGATTACTGAGCCGGCGGTCGCGCTCCCCAGCGCGGGGGAAGCGGCACGCGCTATCGAGGCGGCGCTGGGAGTGGCGCGCGAGATCGACTACGTCTGCGCGTACGGCTCCAGCATGAAGCCAATCGACCGGCTGGAGACGGATGCGCTGAAGCTAGTGTTTGGCGACGGCGCCAAGGGGCTCGTACTGAGCGCGCCGAAGTCGATGCTCGGCTACCCGCTCGGCGCGGCGGGCGTGATCGACGCGATCGTCTGCCTGAAGGCGATCGAGACGGGCACGATCCCGCCGACGATCAACCTCGACCGGCCCGCCGAGGGCTGCGACCTGGACTACACGCCCGGCGAAGCGCGCCGGCTGCCGGTCCGAGGAGCGATGTGTTACGCATATGGCTTCGGGGGCCATCACGTAGCGCTTACGTTCGTCGCGCCTTAAGCTGATCGAGGAGGTGGAGCGATGGAGATCACATGGCTTGGCCACTCGTGCTTTCGGCTGCGCGGTCGCGACGCCGCGGTCGTGACGGACCCTTGCAGCAAGGACACCGGCTACAACATCAGCCGGCCGGCGGCGGACATCGTCACGGTAAGCCACGACCACCCGGCGCACAGCAACGTCTCGGGCGTGGCGGGAACACCGAAGGTCGTGCGTGGCCCGGGGGAGTTCGAGATCGCGGACGTACTCATTGTGGGCATCTCCACGTACCACGACAGCGAGAAGGGCGGCAAGCTGGGCAAGAACACCGCGTACGTGTTCGAGATGGACGACCTGCGCATCTGCCACCTGGGGGACCTCGGCCACGTGCCGACCTCCGAGCAAGCGGAGGAGCTGTCGGGCGTCGATATCTTGCTCACGCCGGTGGGCGGCGGCAGCACGATCAACGCCGCGGCGGCCGTCGAGACGGTCAGCCTGCTCGAGCCGAAGCTGGTGATCCCGATGCACTACAAGACGCCGGCGTCGAAGGACGGCGAGCTGGAGCCGCTCGACCGCTTCCTGAAGGAGATGGGCGCGAAGACGGCGAACGAGGAGCGCCAGCCCAAGCTTTCGGTCACACGCAGCACGTTGCCGGAAGAGACCAAGGTGATGGTGCTGGAGTACCGGGGGTAGGCTTATCGGCAGCTGTCGCCCTAAGTGAGGCTGCACAAGCCGCGCCTAGGGCGGGCCGGTGCAGTCGTCGTTCATCTGGTTTTGGACAGCGATCATGTCGGCAACGGTAATTTGTCCATTTGGCGGTCCCAGGTTCCACGCGTTCGGGCCGATGGACGTGCGGTCGAACGCAGGATGGTAGCCCGTTGGTGGCGGCTGCGACAGGGGATCGATCGTCGGGTCGCCGCTCGTGCCGTATCTCGCCGCCACTCGGTTGTAGTCATCCTGAGTAACCTTGTGGTCGCGCACGTTGTTGCTGGCAGGCGTGTCGAAGAAGTCCCAGAAGTTGGTCGGGTCACGCTGGCCTGCGAAGAGGTGAATCGGCCCCAGCTCTCGGCCATCGGTGCAGCCGTCCTTGTCCGTGTCCTGCGTGACCCAGGTGGTCGTATCGGTGACCGTACCGTCGCCAACTTGGCCGAATGCGTTCCAGCCCCAGCATTCCGTGTAGGAAGAGATGATGGCGCAGGTGTGCAGGCCGCCGGCGGAGAGGGCAGTGGGTTGTGGCTGTCCCCAGCTCGGGACCGTCCAACTGACAGGGTTGAGAGCGAAACTCGTGTAACTCTGAACGCTGTTGCCAAGCTGTCCGAATGCCTGAGAGCCCCAGCACTTCACGTAGGGTGACGAGGTCATGACAGCACATGTATGGCCGCTCCCCGCCGATAGCTTACTCACGCCACTGAGCGCACTCCCCCCGGAGCAGCTTGAGGTCGAGCTGTCCCAGGCGCCGGTTGCGCATACAGAGACCGGTGTCGTTCTTGTGGTCTGCGTACCATCTCCGAGTTCGCCATCACCGTTGTACCCCCAGCACTTTGCGCTACCGGACAACACCGCGCAGACGTCAGTCTCGCCCGCTGCGATCGCGCTTACGCCGCCGCTCAAACCAGAGACGGCCACCGGGAGCAGGCGATTCGTCGTCGTCCCGTCCCCAAGCTGGCCATACCCGTTATTGCCCCAGCATTTCACGCCACCGGAGTTGGTTAGGGCGCACGAGTAGTAATCTCCGGCCGCGATGGCCGCCGCGCCGCTCAGCGGGGTGCCGTTCGGGCAGTCCTGGCCGGAACCGCTGGCGCACACCCGCCACGCGGTGCTCCGTCCAGCGGTCGTGCCGTCTCCTAGTTCGCCCGCCCCATTATTGCCCCAGCACCAGACGCTGCCTCCCTGGTCTAGTGCGCAGGTGTGGTTGTACCCAGCAGCCACAGCCGTGATGCCGGCGAGGATGCCGCTGCTGCAGTACGAGCTGTTGCCAGCGCACTGGACAAGGGCCGGGTTCAGGCCGCTGCCTGCCGATCCCAACTGCCCGTCGGAATTACTGCCCCAACACTCGAGGATGTAGTAGATCACCGTCGCGCAGTTGTGATCCGCTGCCGGTCCCGACCACACACCGTAAACACCCGTGAAGGCAGAACCGCCATTGCATGTTGTTCCGTTCCAGATGCCGCTGGCGCAGACGGGAAGCGGAATGGTGCTCTGATCGTTGGGCGCCGTCGTCGTGCCTATACCGAGCTCCCCCCTCCCGTTATACCCCCAGCACTGGACGCCACCGCCTGATGAGATGAGGGCGCAGCTGTAGGCATTGCCAGAACTTACTACTGTGAAGGTCATCGCCGCTGCTCGATCATGATCAAAAAGAAAGGTAATGAATAGAAACATGCCAAGGACGCCCAAGGACAGAGCTTTGGCGGTTCGAACTACCTGTGATCCCCTATTCATGTCTTGCCGAGTCTCGCAAAATGAACTCAATCCGCGGTTGTCTGGCGCGCCACGAATTCCTGCATCGCCTCCCGGAACGAGGCGGGTGCCTCGAACTGGCCGCCGCTTTGTGGAATTTGGATGAGACCAGTACTTGGACTGTAATCCAATTGGACAGTCCCTCGCTCTCCCAAGCGATGCTCAAGTGAAAGCGTGACCCTAATTGTGTCATCTGGTGTTTGGTCGCTCGGAACCAGTTCAGCGACTAGATTAAGCGACAAAAGAATGGCATCTGATCGGGAGTCTGCCGACGCTAATGTCTCCTGACTAATCGCCAGAGAACTCGGCCCGGGGTCGGTCACCACCACCAATATTTGAGCAACGCCGCCGTCAAGTCCGAATGTCTGTACTGGATTGAACGAATCGCCGGGACAGACAAGAGGATCGATGCGATCTGGAGAATCGCGCTGAGACTCGCAGACGAGACGACCTCGAGGTAGACCCTGAGCTTCCGCGTTATTCGCTAGTTGGCTGACTGTTCTCTCTAGATCAGCCGAATCAGAATAGGCATCCAGCACGCCATCTGCTGGCGTTTCTTTGATGCGCCCGGCGCTGATCGATGCCCAGCCTTGAAGGTTCAATGTATAGACACTCGCTTCCGCCGTCCGTTGCAGGAACAACACCGCCTCACCGGTCGAACACGGATCGATTTCTGCGAGGCTAACTCGCACGGAGGCGCCAGCCTGCCGCATTACTCTTGCTCCCGTGTCTACTTGCACGTCGGTGCCAACCACGGTTCCCTTCAGAACGTCGCCGACGTGTACCGCTGTCAAGACATCACTCGCAAGCGTACCTGGCTTAGGCAGCTCCGAGGTAGATGGCCCCATTTCACCGACTATTACAACATCCACATCATTGACCAGAGAAGGCAAGTCTCTGTAGCGATTGAACAAGTCTACGCTTGACTCAGCAGCATCGAGATCGCAAGGATTGCCATGTGATTGAGCAAAATCTGCAAGCGCCAGAAGGTCATAGGAATCTGCCGTAGCTTGCAGTTGCTGTTTCTCTTGGTCTGATACCGGCCCTGGACCTTCTTGGCCGATCGCCGTAAGAATTCCGAATGCCACCACAGCAAGGACGCCCGCGGAAAGCAGGCCATACAATATGAGTCGGATCGATCGTGCTTTCAACATCGGACTCAAGTCAGCGGATTACAGGTCTTCCCATACTGTAGAACCACCGACAGAATATCCGCAATAGTAACGCGCCCGTCGCGCCCTGAGTCTGAGTCGGCGTCCGGATTGTAATTTGGTTCTCCTGCGTACGAATTGTACGCTCTCACGGCAAGCAGGATGTCAACGACTTTGACGTCGTTATCTGTACCATGATTTCGACTTAGGTTGAGGCAATCAGAGCCGTCGTGTTGTTCACGCCACCAATCGTAAATGCAACGAATACCATAGTTGGCAGACGAACCGTCACAGGGATAATCGAGCGGACTGGCATTGGGATTCGCAGTGCCTATATCACAAGGCTGCGGGCCATATTGGGATGTATTTTGCTGCATTAGACATCCAGAATCGTTATGATGTCCGAGCCCAAAGGCGTGACCCATCTCGTGAGCGAGAACCCTTTTCTTCGCAAGGATGCCGAGTTGGGCGAAGTCATTGCTGGACAGATATGTATACACACCGCCGTAGCGCACCGTTCCTCCCGGATTGCACGTCGTATGAAACTGCGTATCAATCAAACACGTGTAGCCGACGGATGCATCGCATGCGTCCGCGGGATCTCCGTCGAATGGACAGCTGTAGTATCGGTTGTCCACCCACGCTTGGGACCAGAGATCATCGCATAAACAGACGACTGGCTCACTGGGTGCCTGCGGACCAACGGCCACCGCCCAATTGAACTCTGCCGAGTCGAGGGCCTCTTCGTATTCAACGTCAGTGTTCCAATCCGTTGCCAAGCGAAAATCCCTCATGCGAAAGCTGCCTTGCCTGGACAACAGGCCAACGGTGAGGTACTGGTCAATGCAGGTCGGTGGTGAACTCAGGCAGTTTCCGCCGCCAATCGTGTGGCCAGCGCTCGCCGATTGAAGACCGCCAAACTGGTAAGAAGCTGAGTAAGAAACTGAAATGGATACAACGCTCAGCAGAAGCAACCGCCATACGAGCCTGTAAACTGCCAAGACCTTCCCCCTCACAAGCGTGGCGCGAGTAGGTATACTCCGAGAGCCAGCGCGCGAAGAACAAACCCGACCCGCCCCGAACCATTCATAGCAGCCCGCATGAAGACGATCTCCCTGTCGCCAGAGCGCCGTTGGGCACCAACGCGCGCCAGCTAGCCGATCCTACACCCCCCCCCCACACCTGTCAATAGCCCCCAAACGGCCTATCAGTCAGTTGGCATGAATGCCCTGCCGGCCGCATCGGCCAGCTATTGCGCGCTGGCGCCGTCGTGCGGGCGCGGCGGTCCCGAGAGGGATCGGCTTACGGAAGGTAGGAGAGCGGGTCGACGCGGACGCCGTTGTCGATGACTTCGAAGTGGAGGTGGTTGCCGGTGCAGTTGCCCGTGCAGCCGGACACTCCCAGCACGTCGCCCTGGCTCACCACCTGGCCCGTGGTGACGGCGATCGAGGAGAAGTGCGCGTACAGCGTTTCGATGCCGTCGGAGCTCAAGATCCTGACGTAGTACCCGTATGAGCAGCACGCGTCACCACCCGCGAAGATGACGGTCCCCGAGGTGGCGGCGTGGACGTCGCTGTAGGGCGTGGAGAAGAGATCGATATCGATTCCCAGCGGGTGCGACGAGCCCATGTAGCTCGAAATCGGCCCGGTGACGGGCCAGATCAGCCCGAGGTTCGAGCTCGGCCCGGAAGCCGGCGGCGAGTTGTCGGCCGCGGCGACCGGCGGCGCGTCGACCGGGGCGCTGACCGATATGGGGGGCTCCCCTGTCGGATCGGCGACGGCCGCGATGGGCAGACTACCGTTCGGGACGAAGACAAGCTGGCCGTCCGCCACCTGGTCGGGCGAAGCGATGCCGTTGCCGCCCCAGCCGATGATGTCCTGCACCGTCACGCCGAACGCGGCGGCGACGTCGCTCAGGGTCTCGCCGTACCCCACGTGATAGAGGATGCCGTTCGACGATGGGATGATGAGCATCTGGCCGACGTTGAGCAGCTCGCCGTCGCGCAAGTCGGCGTTGGCCGCGAGCAGGTACTCGAGCTGGATGCCGTAGCGGGAGGCGATTGTGCCGGCCGTATCGCCATCGGCCACCGAGTAGAGCTGGAACGGCAGCTTGGGCGCCGACGTGGCGGTCGGCAATTGGGCGGAGGCCTCGGGCACGTTGAACGTAGCGCCGGCAAGCGATTGGCTATGTACCGTCTGCGGAAGAGCGCCGGAGGTGAGCACCGACGCATGTGCAGATGGCGCGGGGCCTACGCTGGGCAGCGAGAGGCCAACGAGCGTACTCGCCTGCTGGTCGTGGAAGGCAAGGCCCGGCGAGAAGTGGTACGAGAGAAAGACGCTGAGCGAGATCAACCCGAAGACGACGCCGTGAAGGAGCGGGCGATGCCGGAGCGCCCGGCGGCGCGGCCTAAACAAAAGAGCCGGGCGCTCCGCCTGCTCTGGCGATGCACCCGTCTCAAATGGCGTGCGCTTCTCGATAGGTATAACCGCTCCTTGCGACGTTGTGCGGGTCTTCCCAAACCCATATGACCATACCCCAGGTGCCCGAGAACGATCAACCGCATATGCGAATATGCGTTCTTATACTCCAGTTGAACGGCCCTCCTAGAGTGTTTCAATCAATTGGCGACTACTGAACTGTGCTTCAGGTCGAGGACGGCTGAGAGACAATTCGTCCGCCGGTGGCCGTACCGTTAGTCGTTGAGGGGAAGCTAATGGTGCCTCGATATGGCACCCAAGCCAACACAAGCCCCTTCAGAAGGCAAAGATCGAGCCACTTGCGCCTGCTGTTTTCGCAGTTACCGCTTAGGTTTCCCTGGCGGCGAAAGCTAGCCAGCACTCAGCATGATGGGCGTGCTGCGTGGCCCAGCCCCCGAGCTAGATCTCGTCCTTCAGCGTCGTGAGGAACTCGGCGTTGGTCTTCGTGCGCGATAGGCGCTCGAGGAGCCGCTCGGTCGCCTCGTTCGGGTTGGGCGAGTTGCTGGCGATCATCGACATCATGCGGCGCACCAGCCAGACCTGCTGGAGCGTCTTCTCGTCCATGAGCAGCTCTTCGCGGCGGGTGCCGCTGCGGACGATGTCAATCGACGGGTAGACGCGGCGGTCGGCGAGGCGGCGGTCCAGGTGGACCTCCATGTTGCCGGTACCCTTGAACTCCTCGTAGATCACCTCATCCAGCCGGCTATTGGTGTCGATGAGGCAGGTGGCGATGATGGTGAGGCTGCCGGCCTCTTCCGTATTGCGGGCGGCGCCGAAGAAGCGCTTCGGCGGATACAGGGCCACGGGATCCATGCCACCAGAGAGTGTTTTACCGCTGGATGGTATCGCCAGGTTGTAGGCGCGGGTGAGGCGCGTGATGCTATCGAGCAGGATCACCACGTGCAGGCCGGCCTCGACCAGCCGCTTGGCCCGCTCGAGCGCCATCTCAGCTACCCGGGTGTGATCCTCCACCGGCTCGTCGAACGTCGAGGCGACCACGTCTCCTTGGACGGTGCGCTTCATGTCGGTCACTTCTTCGGGCCGCTCACCGATGAGGACGACCATGAGATGGATGTCATCGTAGTTGGCCATGACCCCGTGGGCGATGGCCTTGAGCAGGAATGTCTTACCCGCCTTTGGAGGCGAGACGATAAGCGCTCGCTGGCCCCGGCCGATCGGCGCGATCAGGTTGATGACCCGCTGCGAGAGGTCGTCGATCCCCGGGCGGCCGGCCTCAAGATCGACCAGCACCTGCGGGAAGATCGCCGTCAGGTTCTCATAATGAGGCCTGCGCGCGGCAACTTCCGGGTCCGTGCCGTTGACGGCCTCCACCCGGAGCAGGCCGTAGTACTTTTCGCCGTCCTTCGGAGGCCGCACCTGGCCCATGACCAGATCGCCCGTGCGCAGAGCGAACCGGCGCACCTGCGATTGGGAGACGTACACGTCGTTCACCGTGGGGAGCATGGTCTCGCCGCGCAGGAAGCCGTAGCCGTCTTCGACGGTCTGGAGGACGCCCTGAGCGAAGAGGTTGCCGTCCTTTTCCGCCTGCTTGGTGAGGACTTTGACGATGAGGTCCTGCTTCTTGAGGGCGCTGACGCCGGTCACGCCAAGATCCTTCGCCAGCTCGAGCAGGTCTTCTCGGGTTTTGGTTTCCAGTTCGGCCATAGTCAAGGTTTTTCTTCGTCCTCCTAGGTAAGAGCCTGCGCGGCTACACGGTGATCAACCAGCCTGTCGTCCCAAGGGATTCCATTCAGGGGTTCCGCAAGCGCCGGGAGATGGGGCGCCGGGAATTACGACGGTATGATGAACTACCTGTCTACTACATGCAATACCGTATCTGGCGCTCCAATGTCAAGACTTGGCCCGCTCGGCCGCGGATTCGCGCTGGTAGCTTCGGGAATCGGCCAGGAAGCGCTCGATGCCTACATCCGTCAGCGGGTGGCGGACCATCGCCTTGAGCAGCGCGTAAGGCAGCGTGGCAATGGGCGCCCCGGCCTTCGCCGCTTCGACGACGTGGCGCGGGTGGCGCAGGCTGGCGGCCAGCACCTGGGCCGGCAGGTGGTAGCGGTCAAAGATCTCGACCGACTCGCGGACGACCTCCATGCCGTCCTGGCCCGCGTCATCGAGCCGGCCGACGAAGGGGCTGACGTACGTGGCGCCCGCGGTCGCGGCGAGCAGGGCCTGGTTTGCGGAGAAGATGAGCGTCATGTTGATCTTGATGCCTTGGCGGGCGAGGATAGACGTCGCTTCGAGACCCGTGTCATCGATTGGGATCTTCACCACGACATGCTTGTGCCACTGAGCGACTTCCCGCGCTTCAGTGAGGAGAGCGGCCAGGTCGCGCGAGACGCACTCGGCGGAGACGGGGCCCTGCACCGCCTCGCAGATTTCGACGACGCGGTCGCGGTAGCTGACGCCGGAGCCCTTCTCCTTCGCCATGAGCGTCGGGTTCGTCGTCACACCCGCGAGGATGCCCATGCGGACGCCTTCGCGGACTTCGTCGATGTTGGCGGTGTCGAGAAAGAGGCGCACGCTTCCTCCCCTACGTATCGGCCTCCCGGCCGGTACCGAACAATGTCATTGTAGCGCTCCGGCGCGAACGCCGGGCCGCCGACAGCAGGCTCAGGCGCCGCCCCCGGCGACAGCCGTGACGTCGGCCGCTCGCGGCGCAGACGACAGCTCTACGGGAACGGCCGCCTCGGTGCAACGTACAGCGGCGGCGATGAGCTCGCGAAAGAGCGGGTGGGGTCGAAGCGGGCGGGAGCGGAACTCCGGGTGGAACTGGGAGCCGACCATGAACGGGTGGTCGCGCAGCTCGCAGATCTCGACGAGCTGGCCGTCGGGAGAGACGCCGCTGGCGATCAGCCCGAAGTCAGCCAGGGACTCTCGATAGGCGTTGTTGAACTCGTAGCGATGCCGGTGGCGCTCCTCGACCTCGTCCACGCCGTAGGCCGCGTGCGCCTTCGTGCCGGGCACGAGGCGGCAGGGGTAGCAGCCGAGGCGCATCGTCGCGCCCTTATCGGTGACGCCCTCCTGCTCTGAGAGGAGGCTGATGACCGGATGGGCGGTATCGGGAGCGAACTCGCTGGAGTTCACGTCATCGGTGCCGAGCATGGCACGTGCCGCTTCGACGACCATGACCTGCATACCGAGGCAGAGGCCGAGATACGGGATGCCGTGGGTGCGCGCGAAGCGGGCGGCCTGGATCTTGCCCTCGATACCGCGTTCGCCGAAGCCGCCGGGCACGGCGATGGCGTCGACCCCTTCCAGGAGCGAGACATCGCCGCTGTCGAGCAGCTCGGAATGGATCCAGCGGATGTCCACGGCGACGTTGTGGAAGACACCGGCGTGGATAAGCGACTCTTTAACGGAGTAGTAGGCATCGTGCAGCTCCACGTATTTGCCGACGATGGCGACGGTGAGCCGGCCGGCGGGGTTCTGGAGGCGCTCGACCAGCTCGCGCCAGTCGGCGAGATCGCGGTCAGCGGCCTCGAGGTGGAGGAGCTCCAGGACATAATCTCCCAGTCCTTCGTCCTCGAGAACGAGCGGCACCTCGTAGATCGTCGGCATCGTAAGCAGGGCGACGACGCCACGTCGTTCGACGTCGCAGAACAGGGCGATCTTCGACTTTATGGCATCTGAGACCGCACGGTCGCTCCGGCAGACGATGACATCGGGCGCGATACCCATGCTGCGCAGCTCGCGCACGCTGTGCTGGCTGGGCTTGGTCTTGAGCTCGCCCGTCGCGCCGATGTAGGGCAGCAGGGTCACGTGGACGGAGACGCTGTTCTGGTGGCCGTCCTCCTTGCGCATCTGGCGGATCGCTTCCAGGAAGGGCTGGCCCTCGATGTCACCTACGGTGCCGCCGACCTCGATGATAACGACGTCGGCGCCGCTCTCGCGGGCGAGGGCGCGGATGCGGCCCTTGATCTCGTTCGTGACGTGCGGGATGGGCTGGATGGTGCCGCCGAGGAAGTCGCCGCGGCGCTCCTTGGCGAGGACGGCCTGGTAGATCTGGCCCGTGGTGACGGAGCTGCCGCGGGTCAGGTCCTGGTCGAGGAAGCGTTCGTAGTGGCCGAGGTCGAGGTCGGTCTCGGAGCCGTCGCCGGTGACGAAGACTTCGCCGTGCTGGTAAGGCGACATCGTGCCGGGGTCGACATTGAGGTACGGGTCGAGCTTCTGGACGGCGACGGAGAGGCCTCGGGACTTGAGGATGCGCCCGATGGCGGCGGTGGTGATGCCTTTCCCTACGGAACTTACGACACCGCCGGTGACAAAGATGTACTTCGTCATCTAATGCAAAAGCAGCGCCCTGGGGCGCCGCCCGACTTTCATCTTAGCGAACGGACGCGGCGGGCGTCAAGGGAGGGCTTGACGGCGGGTGTATATTAGATGCGACGGTGGTCATACTTGGTCTGCTAAACGTGCCCGCTTCGGGCACCACTGGTGGGCTCCCCGCAACCGGCTAGGAAAAGCAACGGCGTGGCTGATACTTGCCTTGGCGGACGCATCTTACCCGATGAACCCATCGGCTCCCCGCAGGCGAAGCGTACCTGCTCGCTCTACCCGTGCTCCCCGCAACACGGCATCTGGGCGCCAGGTCTGGCACCGCCACCCTGAAGGGTAAGGAAAGGCAAGGCTCCAATCACGCGCAACCCTAGTTGAATTCATGACCAAACGCACAGAGGAGGTATTCACATGCGACGCGTGAGTTCAAGAGCAGGTCTGCTCGATCTCGTCCTGGGGGGCGGGATCATCGCGGCGCTGGCCTTTGCCACAGTTCTCGCCTTCCACCCGGGAACTACCAGTGCGCAAACTCCCGGCGACGTGCCCGAAGCTGGCTGCCCAGGCGCAGGAAATAAGGGGTTCCCGCCGTTCGTCGATGTTCCAGTGCCCGCGAAAAATAACCCACCGACGGCGAAGGCCGACTTCATGATCATTTCCAACCTGCAGCCTGTCGAGAAGAGAGTCGATATCACGCTCATCAAGGATGACAATACCGACGGGTATCTTGTTGGTGCCGAGCGCATATTGCGTAAGCAGCCGAACATCGATGATCGTATAAAGAAAATAACGACCGTGCAAGGAGCGGTCGATGAAATCAATAATGCGTACAACGCGAATAACCCTCGCAGAAAACTGAACATCTTTATCGTGGGCCATGGTTTTCCCGGCCAAGCCCAAATTGGCAACGATGTCATAGGGAATGAAAGCGAAACCCAGCGCGACAAACAGAAAATCTTCATCAACGGCGCGAAGGGGAAGATTGAACACCTTAAGTTCATCGAATGCTATACGGGCTTCGACGCTAGAGGACAGGCCTTCCTCAACAAGCTGCGGATGGGGCTGGGCGCCGCCCGGGTTTCGGGCTTCACCAATAAGGTCTGGCAGATTCCGAACGTCGCTTGGCCTAAGGATTTTGCGCCCTTCCCCTACATAAACGGAACCCCCGGACCTTTCGATCAGTTCTTCAATAAGCTCGTGGTACAGCAGCCGGGCGGCAAGAAAGACACGTCTAAGCCCGACGGCGCGGGCGTCCTAAGCGGGCTGTTCGACGCCTGTGCGGGGACTTCCGCGCCAGCGGGCCCTTGCACGTATAACCCGTCGCCCGCGACGACGGCGTACGCGTGTATGGTGCGGACGGATGAGGACTCGACTATATCAGGCGGGCAGCAGGCGATGAAGTCATCGCTCGCGTGCGGGTCTACGGCTTCCCTCGCCATAGGGGCGGGGATGCCGCCGTGCGGGCTCTGGCACGGCCCCGGCCCGCAGGGGGCCAACCCTGTCACGAACACCGTGCCCGGTGAAGGAGACTGCGGTGCCCGCGCGGGCTATTCCGCGGGGCCGCCTTACACCTCGCTCGCGCCGTACAAGCTCAACGGCTTCTACTGTCAGTCTGGCCCATGTACGGCACCGGACGGTTCGAGCGTTCCGACGGACGGCACCTGGCAGATCGGCTGTCTGGCGGACTTCGGCACGACCCTCGGCCCCAACGTGGTGGTCAAGACCACCTCGACAAACGCCGTGGCAACCAACCCGACGATTGGCAACTCGAACACGAACAACGCAACGGTCTACATCGCTGCGACCAACTCCCAGTGCACGAACGCCCAGGCCGGGACCTGGGATGTTACGTTGGCGGGCAACGGGACGCTCGCGCTGGTATCGACGCTGACCCGGCGAGCCACGACGCGAGTCTACACTGGTGTGGGCACCTGCACAGACATGGACAAGCTCTGGCAGAACAAGCCGGGCTCAGCGACCAAGTGTCCACAGGACCCCTTCAACCCGTACGCGGTTGAGGGCAGCTCGGAGGTGAGCGGAACCTGGGACATCACAGCTGAGGCCATTCGCGCCGATGTGGGCGCGCCCGGCTTCTACTACAACTGCATTACTGACATCCAGCAGAGCGGCAAGAACCTGACCGCTCGCCTCCTGTGCTACATCGATTCCGCAGGGATCACGGTGAACCCGCAGGCGGCGTCGGGCAACTCAATGACGGGCGTCAACAGCTGCGGGCCGGCTGCGGCCAAGTTCTGCGGCGACGGCTTACCGGCAGCTGCGCCGCCGGGCTGTGCCCAAACCGCGCCGCCCTGCGCCACTCTCGCAGGTCAGGGAGCGGGCTGTCCGTCCCTCCCCTGTGACGTTTCGCAGTACCAGTTTGCGGACGTCGACAACAAGCACACGGTGCTGACCGGAACGTTGGACAACATCAGTAACAACATTAACCTGGCCGGCTGCTTCAGCGCCGACCCGCCCGAAGGCGACGGCTTGGGTCAGTTGGGCAACGTCTACGTCGTGGCCAAGTTCGACGCTCACACCGGCATCGGCAAGGCCAATATCTACGTGGCCGAGACGCGCGCCAACTGCGTAGCCGGCACGCCGACAGGCGTCGGCGGCATCGTTCAAGTCGCGGCGGTCCGGCAGGCGCCCGGCAACAAGACCGGTGGCTGCGTGGCTAACGTTGGCCTGGGCTACACCGGCTGCCGTGACGGCGACGGCGACGGCTGCCCGGACAAGCGGGAGCTGGGTGACACCCAGGGTGGCCCCACGGGTGGCGGCCTGCGCGACCCGATGAACCCGTTTGACTTCTTCAACCCGGAGAAGGTCAACACGCCGCACGCCCAGACCGTGGCGGACATCCTCAAGGTCGTGGGCCAGTACGGCAAGAACCAGGGCAACGCTGCCTACCAGATCGACACCGACCGCACCGCGCTTATCGGTGGCAACGTGTGGAACCTGGGTCCGCCCGATGGCCAGCAGTCGGTGGCGGACATCCTGGCCGCGGTCAAGCAGTACAACCACAACTGCTAACCGCCGGCACCACAGGACGAATCAAGAGAGGCCCCCAATCGGGGGCTTCTCTTCAGGAAGCGCACGCCGCACATCTGGGGGCTTGACGAGCGGGTGTATACTAGACGCGACGGTGGCACAGAACCCGGTGGGATACGATTCCCAATCGGCTGTGCATTCCGAGGGGCGGGGGCAGGAATGCTGTGGCAAGGTGGCCCAGCAACGGCCACGTCGTGGCGGTTCAACGAAGCACCCGAGGATCACGGACATCCCCTGGTACGGCTGATTGCGCCCCGGGCGCGATCACGCTGCCGATGCGTCCTTGCGGGACGCCTGTATCGAGTCCCATGGCATGCAAGTACCTCCTCTGTACGCTGTGCCACCTGGCACGCGGGCGAGAAGCGTGGGAATCGATACAGGCGTTCACGCGCGCGCATCGCTCGCGAAAGGAGGGGGCAGGCTAGTCTCTAGAAATCAGACCAACCGTACTCAAGACTCAATCAGGGATGACAGAGGAGGTAACTGTATGCAAGGCGTGAGTCCAAGAGCACGCCTGCTGGGGCTCGGCGCATTGGCCGGGCTGCTGGGCGTAGTGCTCATTGTCTTCATGCTCCTGGGGAGTTCGTCGGCGCCGAAGGCGCAAGCGATCGTGCCCACAAAGACGCCGAATCCGATGGATGCGCCGCCCCTCAAAGTGGTGGCCACGGTAAAGGCGTTTATCAACTGTTCCATCGGCCCGAACAAGGTATATGCGATCGTTTGGGTCAACAAGCTACCAGACCAGAAGATTTTCATCGGAGACAATTTGTGGTGGAAGGGGCAGTGGTGGAAAGTGGTGGGAGGCACACAGCCGAACCCGCCGCGCTTCGGTGTTACCGTGCCTACGCCCATACCGACACCAACCAATTGCGGAGTGATACCGCCGCCGCCACCGACGCCGTCTGTATCTGATGGAACCGTGGAACTCGATGCGGTACCTCCATGCCCCGGAGTAGATACCAGCGAGTATCCACCGGCTTCCGACACGATGACCCTATGGGCACCTAAGCCGTGTCCCGGCGGTAATCTCACCGGCCTCTTCGACGTGGACGCCGGCCCGGGGCTCTACCATTGCATCGTCCGCACCGATGAGGACGCGGCGAAGCTCACGATAAAGAGCGCGGCGCAGTGCTACACCGAGTTCGCCGCGGGGGTAGGCGCAGGCGAGCCGCCTTGCGCCGCAGTGCACAGCACGGGTGGTGGCGCCACGCCGGTTGTCGCAAATGAGGGCAGCTGCAACGGCCACGTCGACCCGCCGCCGTACAGCCCGCTGCAGCCGACCAAACTGAACGGATTGTACTGTCCGGCGGGGGGACCGGCCTGTACTGATCCCAAATTCCCCACACCTTGGTCACCGGTTGCACCTGACACGCTCATTACGGTGGGCTGCTTCGCCGACATCGGCGGATCGCTAGGCCCGAACGTGGTGACTGTGACCACAGTTGCGAACGCGAAGGCTCAAGACGGGCCGGTAGGCAGCGTCTCCTTCGGCACAGCGGCGCTGTTCTTCGGCGCGACGAACGCCATGTGCACCGAAGCGCAGAACGGAATCGCTCCGGGTCCAGGCGGAGTACTGTTCCCGATCTCGCTCACGCGGATCTTGACGACGCGTGACTTCGACGGCGACGGCTGCACCGACATGGACGAGCTGTTCGCCGACAAGGTGGGCTCGACCGCCAAGTGCGGCGACGACCCCTGGAACCCGTACGACCCGACCGGGGGCAGCCCGGTGGACGTGAGCGGGAGCTACGACATCACCGCTGAGGCAGTACGGGCCGACGTCGGCGCGCCCGGCCTCTACTACGACTGCAAGGCAGACATCCAGCAGAGTGGGAAGAACCTAACCGCACGTATCCTGTGCTACATCGACTCCGCGACGATCACGGTGAACCCGCAGGCCGCGTCCGGGAACCCGATGACCGGCGTCAACAGCTGCGGGCCGGCTGCGGCCAAGTTCTGCGGTGACGGCCTACCTGGCGCGGCCCCGCCGGGCTGTGCCCTTGCAGCCGCCAGCTGTGCGACGCTCGCTAACCAGGGAACGGGCTGTCCGACACTCCCCTGTGATGTCTCGCAGTACCAATTCGCGGACGTCGACAGCGCACATACTGTGTTGACAGGCACTATCGACAACACCGCGAATACCTTCAGCCTGTTTGGTTGCTTCCAGGACAGTCCGCCGGCCGGGGATGGTCTCGGCCAGTTGGGCAACGTGAAGGTCCTGGCCAAGATCGACCTTCACACGGGCATCGGCAAGGCGAACATCTGGGTCGTCCAGGGCCTCGCCAACTGCACGAACCCGGACGCGACAGGGAAGGGCCCGCCGATCCACGTCAAGCTGGCGTTGGTACGGCAGGCACCGGGCGACAAGGCCGGCGGTTGCGTTGCGAACGTTGGCCTCGGCTACACCGGCTGCCGTGACAGCGACGGCGACGGCTGCCCGGACAAGCGCGAGTTGGGTGACACCCCTGGTGGTCCTTCGGGTGGCGGTCTCCGCGACCCGAGTAACCGCTGGGACTACTTCAACCCAGAGAAGGTGAACACGCCGCACGGGCAGACCGTGGCCGACATCCTGGCCGTCGTCGGCAAGTACGGCAAGGGCCAGGGCCACGCCCTCTACTCGATTGACACCGACCGCACCGCGATCATCGGTGGCAACGTGTGGAACCTGGGCCCGGCCGATGGCCAGCAGACAGTGGCGGACATCCTGGCCGCGGTGAAGCAGTACAACCAGAACTGCTAACCGCCGGAACCACAGGAATATCAAGAGAGGCCCCCAATTGGGGGCCTCTCTTCTTATGCAAACGACGCCGTCGAAGCCGGCGACGGACGTGGGCTATGAGTCGGAGTCAAAAGCGGCGTCGCCTGCGGCGACAGGGCGCACGGCCGTGCGCCCCTACGGCAATCACATGCCTAGCGCACCGGCAAGCCGGGGGGCGGGAAGGCGCGGCAAAGGTCGCGCACTTCGTTGCGGACGCGCGCGGCGAGGTCCTCGTCGGCCGGGGCGGCGACGACTTCGTCCATCCAGCCGGCGATCCGGCGCATCTCGTCCTCGCCCATGCCGCGCGAGGTGACCGACGGCGTGCCGATGCGCACGCCGCTCGGGCTGAAGGGCTTGCGCGGGTCGAACGGGATGGTGTTGTAGTTCGTCACGATGCCCGCGCGGTCGAGCGCCTGCGCGGCTTTCTTACCGAAGACGCCCTTGTTTGTCATATCGATGAGGATCAGGTGGTTGTCGGTGCCGCCGGAGACGAGGCGGAAGCCGCGCTCCAGCAGCTCGCCGGCGAGCGCCTTCGCGTTGCGGACGACCTGCCGGCCGTACTCGCGGAACTCCTCGGTCGCGGCTTCCTTGAGCGCGACGCCGATGGCGGCCGTCGTGTGGTTGTGCGGCCCGCCCTGGAGCGCGGGGAAGACCGCGCGGTCGATGGCATCGGCATGCTGCTGACGGCAGAGGATCATCGCGCCGCGCGGGCCGCGCAGCGTCTTGTGCGTCGTCGTCGTGATCGCGTCGGCGTAGGGGGCGGGGTCCTGGTGGACGCCCGCGATGATGAGGCCGGCGACGTGGGCGATGTCGGCGAGGAAGTAGGCGCCGGTCTCGCGGGCGATGTCGCCGAGTGCGGCGAAGTCCCACTCGCGCGGGTAGGCGGTGCCGCCCGCGACGATGATCTTCGGCCGCTCTCGCTTCGCCATCTCGCGCACGACGTCGTAATCGATGCGCTCGGTGTCCTTGTCGACGGCGTACTGGACCGGCTTGTAGAAGCGGCCCGAGAAGTTGACATTCCAGCCGTGCGTGAGGTGGCCGCCCATCGGCAGCGCCAGGCCCATGATCGTGTCGCCGGGCTCCAGGAGCGCGTAATAGACGGCCATGTTCGCGGGCGAGCCGGAGTAGGGCTGGACGTTCGCGTGCTCGACGCCGAAGAGCGCTTTCGCGCGGTCCTGGACGAGCGTCTCGAGCTGGTCGATGTAGCGCTGGCCCTCGTAGTAGCGCTTGCCGGGATAGCCCTCCGAGTACTTATTGGTGAGGACGGAGCCGCTGGCCTCCATCACCGCGCGCGAGGCGTAGTTCTCGGACGGGATGAGGCGGACGGTCTCGAACTGGTAGCGCTCCTCCTCGCGGATGAGGCGGGCGATCTCGGGGTCGGTCTCCTCGAGGGACGGCCCGGTTACCTTGGCGCGCTCGACGTCCAGCATGGGGCTCCTTTGGTGGCTATCAGCTCTCAGCCGTCAGCCATCAGCTTAACGGATGGGGCGGGATGGCTGTCAACGAGAGCGAAGTAGTCGTCTTCTCGCGAACCAGATCGCGCCGACAGCGCTGCTTACACCCAGGAGCGCGAGCGCGGCGAACGGGAAGGCGGCAGATCGATGGGAGCCGGTGCGGTCGGGCGAGAGGGCGGCGCCATCGATAGAGATGCCGCCGACGGGCGGTTGAGGCGTACCAGTGGGCGTCGCCGTCGGCGCGATCGGGGTGGCGGTTGGTGTCGGCGTGATCTTAGCAACCACGAGTACATCCACAGGAATTGTGCTGCAAGGGGGAAAGCCTGAGCCGCAGATCTCGGGGCCGCTGCTCGTCGCATCTCCCAACTGACCATAGAGATTAGCACCCCAGCACTTCGTCATGTCGTCCGTAGTCACGGCGCAACTGTGGTGTCCTCCAGCTGACACTGATCTGACGCCGCTGGTCAAGCCTTGCACGTCCACCGGCACGTTGCTCGACGAGGCCGCGCCGTTTCCAAGCTGCCCTTCCGCACCATCGCCCCAACACTTCACCTGACCACCAGTCGTTACGGCGCAGGTGTGCGACGGTAGGACTCCCGATACCTCTCCGCCCGCTGAGACTGCGGCTACGCCCAACCACATCTACCGGCGCCAAGCGACCGTTGAAACTTCCGTCACCCAAATTGCCATACGCGTTCCAACCCCAGCACTTTACGCCTTGTGTATTCGTAAGCACACACGAGTGGGCCGGTCCCGCGGAAACATCCGCTATACCGCTCGCCAGACCAACAACATCGACGGGCGTAGGAATGCAGCTGCACCCACCTATCGTCGACGTGCCGGTTCCCAACTGTCCAAAGATATTCGAACCCCAGCATTTGACGCTTCCGCTCGTGGTGACGGCGCATGTGTGGGCGCCTCCTGCTGAGATGGCCACAACGCCACTGGTCAACCCCAATACATCCAGGGGCTAGGACACATAAGCAACCCGTATTCGTAATCGTGCCGTTTCCAGCTTCCCCGTCCGCGTTGTAACCCCAGCACTTCACTCCACCGGCATTAGTCAAAACACAGATGTGGTTCCCACCAGCCGATATAGCGACTGCACCGCCGATCCCGGTAACGTCCATTGGAGTATTCGAATTCCCACCCCAGCACTTCACCCCGCCCGCGGAAGTAACGGCGCACGATTGAGAGCCTGCAGACACCGAAGTCACTCCGCCACTCAAGCCCGTGACATTCACCGGAACTGTGCTGCAGGGATAGGAATAGGGCCCGCTGACACAAATTTGTGGTCCGGCGCTTGTGCCGTTCCCTAATTGACCGTAGGCGTTGAAGCCCCAGCACATTACGCCGCCAGCCGTAGTCAAGGCGCACGTATGGCCGCCGCCGGCGGACACGGCTGCCATGCTGTTCGCACGAGCCGGCTCCACCTCTGCAACGCCAGCCGCGAGCAGCGCGATGAGAATGAGCACAGAAAGCTGCTTTGCCAACGAGAGCCTCGCCGTGGCGGCTGCGGGGACGCCACCAATCGATGCCGTCAGTGTACGCCACGTAGGCGCGATGTCAATCAGCCCTCACCCCCAGCCCCTCTCCCGCGAGCGGGAGAGGGGTGATCGCAGAGCCTGCCCTGAGCTTGGCGAAGGGTCGCGGTGAGGGCTGAGCGCGCCGCCGTCGCTGGGATGAGCCACCGCGAAGTCGATAGCGGGCGCGGGGCGAAGCCAGTATCGTGCTAGCGCGATGCTCATCGTGCTAAGCGGCACGTCCTCGTCCGGGAAGACGAGTTTCGCGGCGGCGCTGCAGGCGATCTCTCCGCGGCCGCTTCTGCACCTCGAGGCCGATCGCTTTGCGCCGACGCTACGGCCAGACCATCCCGCCTTGCAAGACCCCGAGTTCCGGTCGCGAGTCGTCGTCGCGATGCACGCGGCGATCGCCGCGTTCGGTCGCGGCGGGATCGACATCATCGTCGACGGCTCGCTGCCCGACGAACACGACCTGCGCGATCGCTGTCTGTCGATCTTGCGGGGCGTTCCGGGCACGAAGGTGATCGCTGTGCGCTGCTCGCTGGAGCGTCTGCGCGAACGCGAGGCCGCGCGGAGCGATAGGCTGCGGGGTTGGGCTGAGCAGCAGATGCGATGGATCTACGAAGGCGTAGACTTCGACTTCAGCGTGGATACCACGGACCGGCCTTCGAACGAGCTCGCGGCCGCCTTGCTTGCGAGCCTGTTCCCTCCATGAGCGCACGACAGCCCTTCAGCGGTACACAGGCAGCTTGCCGCCGTAGGTGGGGTCGGGGCCGGAATGCCCTCACCCCGTCCCCTCTCCCAAATGGAGAGGGGTGATGGCGATCGGAGGTCTGGCCTAGCCCGGGTGGCAGCGGGAGCCCTGAAAGGCTCCCCTACGCTTGCGTCGGCGTGGAAGCAACGAGATCAGCGGTATAGCGTGAGCTTGCCGCCATACGTCGGGTCGGGGCCGGACTCCGCCGCGGTCTGCGCGACGGCGGCATCGACGGGGAGGTTGTCGGCGAGGAGGTGTGTGAGCAGGCGTTCGGTCGTGGTGTCCGTGTGACCCGCTGAGACCAGGTCGTCCCAGCCGACGACGGCCTGCGCCCCCTTCTTTACGAACGCCTTCGCCAAGGCATTGGAGGAGAGCCCGTAGCACCCCATGAGGATGACGGTGGCGCGTTCGAACCGGCCGTGCGTGGAGGACTGGATGAAGCTGGGCTTGATGCCAAAGTACCTCGGCGCACTGTTGAACGCCGCCAGGAGCGCCTCGGGGTCGCCCGGAACGCCGGTGGGGTCAAGATAGGCCGCCACGCCGAGCCGCTGGTCGATCTGCTCCTGCGTGTACTTGTCCTCGCTGTAGGGCTCCGAAGAGAAGAGGAACGTATCGCCCTCCCGGCTCGCGAGTTCGGCTGCCAGTGTTGACGCATCTTTCGCCGCGAAGCCTGAGTGCGCGCGCACGATGACCAGGCCGTAGCCGCGCGCGGGCAGCTCGCGATAGAAGTCGACCGTGACCTGCTCGCTCGGGAAGTAGTCGACCGTGTAGCCGGCCTGCTCCAGCGCCCGCGTCGCCTCCGCGACGAACGCCGGGGCGGGCGCGGTGAAGCCGAGCTGGTCGACGATGGCCGCCGTGTGCGACGCGAGCGGCTCGGTCGATGAGCCGCGGGTGACGAAGAGGACGATGGCGAGCGCGGCGGCTGTCAGCCCGACGACGGCGAGGGCCGGCAGCGCTGCCTTGCGGATCATCTTACGTCGACCGGCTGGGCCAGCGCCGGCGCGCCCAGGCGGCGCCCGCGATGGTCATTGCGAAGGCGGTCGCGCCGGCGAGCAGCTCGATCACAAGGTGCAAGCTCGCGTTGCCGCCAGCCGGCAGCGCCGGATCGATCGACACTCCACCGACCGGCCCCGGCGTGAACGTCGGCGTGGGCGGCAGCGGTGTGTGCGACGTGGGCGACGGCGTCGCCGTCGGGCCGACAGCGAGCACGACGATCTGGCCCTTCATTTCGGTGGGATGCACATCGCACTGGTAGTTGAACGTACCGACCACGTTGAACTGCCGCGTGTACGACCCGCTGGCCGAGATGAGGCCGGAGTCCCAGATGGGAAGCGGCGGGTACGGCGGGCCGCAGTAGCCGTCGCACTCGGTGACAGTGTGGGCGGCGATGGTGTTGTTCTGCCAGGTCACGGAATCGCCAACGGTGATCGTCGTCGTGCAGACGACGCCGCTGTGGGCGGAGTCGCAGTACCAGAACGGGCCGTAGATAGTGTTCGCGCCCATGGGTACGGTCGTGGTCGAAGCGCGCGAGGCGCCGGGCGAGAGGATGGTGAGCACTCCAAGCGCGAGCAACAACACGGCGGCGCGAACGAACAATCGCATGAGGTGTCGTCCTCCCCTGACGGAACTAGCGGGGCGTAGGCGATGGGCGGCGGACCACCAGCGTCGGCTAGTATAGCACACTCGCGCTGGCGTGTGGGTGCGCCAACGCCAGAACCTCCGTTGAGCCATCCGGATGGCAGAGGGCTGCGCCTACCCCCTCTTGTAGGCGCGCAGCCCTGTTGTCAGATCTCGATTAGTCCGCGTGGACGCGAGGCTCTACTGCACGCGCCGCCTCCGCACGTACCACGCACCACCACCGAGGGCAAGTGCGCTCGCGGTGATGACTGCGAGGCCCGCCGTAAGGAGCAGCCAGGCGTCGCTGCCGGACGAGCCGCCCACGCCCGGATCGAGGGAGATGCCGCCCACGGGCCCCTGGGGCGTGGGCGTCGCCGTGGGCGTGTTGGTCGGCTTGGCGTCGCCCGCCTGCGACGCACGTGACGTTAGCGTCAGGTTGTCGATCACAAAGCCGTTACCCGCAGTAGCGGGAGCGTTCGTGCCGGCGACACGGAAGAGGAGGGAGTCGACTGTGCGCGTCGTGCCGTCCTGGCACTCACGGAAGTAGTCCTCCCAACTTGTGCGCTTGTTGATCTTGAGCACGCCGTCAACGTAGACCTTAACGTCGTCCGCGTAGGCCGGACCCGGACCGGGCTTGAAGTCCATGGTCACCTTGATCGTGTGGGGCACGGTCCTGTCCAGGCCACTCACGGCGTTGGTCTCGACGAAATTGTCTCCACAGCCCACTACATTGACGCCCGACTGGTAGTCAATGAAGTCGACTCCCAAACCGGATGGCTTGTCCGTCATCCGGATATAGCTCATACGCGCGCCGTCGCCGCGGTCCGGGCTGGCCACGACCTGCAGGCCCGGCTGCTCGGCTCCCGGCACCGTCGAGGCGAAGTCCCACGCAGCTTCGAAGTGCGACTGCCTGGTCCCACCCGAGAAGCCGCCGTTTACCGCTGCAGCCTCCCCGGCTTCGTCTACCAGGGACTTGGAGTAGGTCTGGTCGGTAAAGCAGCCGCTCGTTGCGGCATTGGAAATCCGCAGGCTCTTGGTACCAAACGTACCATAGCCGAAGCTGCTGTCGACCTCTACGTCGTACATTGCACAGCCACCGCCAACGGACCCGGTGCTGACCCAACCGTCCTGTCCGTCAACAGTGCCGAGGCTGTACGTCTCGAAGTTGATGGTGTTCGTGTCAGCGCTCGCGATGCCCGCCATCAGCGCCATGAGGACGGCCACTCCCAGCGCCGCCAACTGCCAGGAACGTAGCTTGAACGATTGCCAACTGTGCTTACGTGTCTCAGTCATGTGTCCCCCCCCTAAATCCTCGCTAAAGCTGTCCCTGCCGCAGAAGGAAGGGCAGCCGCTGTCCGGCCAACCAGAAGGCAAAGGCCCAGCGCTGAACTAGCGGGGGAAGAGGCAGCACTTAGACCACCAGTCATGGCTATTATACACTTCGCCGTATAGTTGTCAAGGGTGTCAAGAAACAAGAAACGAGCCTCTAGGCAATTCCGCCTAGAAGTGGCTGCTACGCCACCACGCCGCGCGTCAGAGGGACTGCGATCCGGTGGCTTTCCGGGGGTTGACCCGACTTCCGAGCGCTAGCGCTTCCGCCGCCGCAGGTACCACGCTGTGCCGCCCAGCTCGAGCGCGCCCCGCCGTCGCTCCGCTGTGATCGAGACAGAGGGTGGGGGTGACGCTATTTTAGGTGTCACCCATGTATCTGGACGAGACAGAGGGTGGGCATGAGAGTAGTCGCCAAGGGCCACGCCCATACCGCCGCCGGCTGGCGTTCGTAGAGGACCATGACGCCGGCATCGAGCACGGGGCGGTAGTCCGCAGCGAGGATCGCGGCGAGCTGCGGGAAGTTATCGAGCGCCTGCTGCGAGGTCTGCGACGTGCCGACGAGCCACGGCTGCATATCGCCCTGGCCGATCGCGATATAGCGCGGTCCGCCTGAGGCGGACGCGCGCAGGTCGCGGACGAGCTCAGCGCGCCAGGACTGCGGCGACCACGTCGCGCGGAGGCCGGAGTTGAAGACGAAGCGATCGAAGGAGTGGCCGAACCAGAAGTCGACTTGCGGCCAGAAGCCCCAGACGTAGACGCGGTCGCCGGCGGCGCTGTGCGCGCGCAGGTAATCGACGACCTGGTGGTTGCTGACGTACAGCGGATAGTAGTTCGCCTCGACCTGACGCCGCGTGAACGAGCCGCCGGCGTAGCGGATCAAGGTCCGGTACTCGTCGTACGTGTTGGTGAGCGGCTGTTCGGCGAGCGCGAGCAGACCGATCGCAAGGAGCGCGAGCGCGCCAAACGCCTGCTGTCTTGGCAGACGCGCGAACACGGCGATGGCTTCGTCGAGCGCGAAGCCGGCGAGCGCGGCCAGCATCGGGATGACGACGAGCCAGTGGTACTGGAACATCTTCCCTTGCCACCAGATGCTGACGACACCGAGCAGCGCAAGCAGCCCGAGCAGCGCGACGCCGCGCGCATGTCGCGAGCGCAAGAACGCAGCGAGCAGCCCCGCGAAGGCGGGAACGGTGAGGAACGCGGCGTCCTTGAGCCAGATGCCCGTCGCGTCGAGCAGGAAGCGCTCGTGAGAGTGGCCGCCGGGCGCGAATCGATACGCGTTGTAGTGCAGCGTGTAGTGGCGCTGGATGTCGATGAAGTCGTGCAGTGCTCCCGCGGTCGCGAGATAGGCAGCGAGCGCGGCCTGCACCGCGAGGAAGCCGAGCGCCGCGAGCGCGAGCCGCCCAGCGATGCCTTCGCGGCGCCACTGCACGCGCGGGCGAAGCGCGAGCTCCGCGATGGGCAGGCCGAGCAGGAAGAGCACCGCCGGCGTCTTCAGCGCGAACGCAATGCCGATCAGCAGGCCGGCGGCGACGGCGCGCAGCGGCGCGTCGCGGCGGGCATCGTCGGGGAGGTAGAGCCAGAAGGCGAACGCGAGCGGCGCGGCCATGAAGCTCTCGGTCTCGCCGAGCGCGTCGTTCGGCGACCAGGCGAGGTACGTGAAGCCGTAGAAGACCGCGGCGAGCAGTCCGGCGCGTTCGCCGAAGAAGCGTCGGGCGAGGAGATACGTGGCCGCCATGGCGAGCGCGGTGTTCAGCAGATCGAAGACGCGCACCGCCTCCATGTGCACGCCGGCGATCGAGAGGGGCACGGCGTAGAGCAGGTAGATCAGCGGCGGCTTGATGTCCCAGAAATCGCGATAGAGCTGTTGGCCTTCGATGACCGTGCGCGCGCCGATCGCGAAGAGCACCTGATCGGTGGCGAGCGGGATGACGATCGTAGGCAGGCCGAAGATGAGGACGAACACGCCGATGACGATCGAGACGGTGAGCCAGCGCGGCCAGACGCGGACGCTCTCGGAGACCGCCACGAGCGCGCGCGAGATCGCCGTCATGATTGTAGGGGGAGAGCTACGGCGGAAGGGCGTCCTGCCACGACGGAGGCCAGGATAGCAGATTGTTCGGGAGAGGAGCGGACGAAGTAGATCTGCTTTCGGTACGCGAGATCCTTCGGGCTCCCCGCCCCAGTACCTCTACCCCGCGCCCCTCAGGATGACACTCTAGGAAGTTGCGGGGTTCATGTCGCAGGGTTCCCAGCGCTCTACGGAGGCGAGAGCGTTTCCGCCCGGCGCACCCAGCCGGTCATGCCGATCTCACGGAACTGGCGCACCGCCGCATCGAGCAGCGGCGCGGCGCGCTCCGTGTCGCCGGGCGCGGCGCGGCGGACGTACATCAGCGCCTCGTCGAAGTCGACGATCGCGCGTAGCGGGCGCGCGCCCTGCTCGTCCAGCACGTCGCGCGCTTTCTGGAACCACTCGACCGCCTCGTCGAAGCGCTCCTGGAGCGCGCAGAGCTGGGCCAACGCCAGCCGCCCGTCCCGCATCGGGTGGCGAAAGTCAGGGGCGACCACCTTTTCCCGCAGGTTGCGCTCGATGACCTCGATATGGTCTGTTCGCTCCAGTTGCCAGAGGGTCGCTGCGGCGTCACAGGCGATGGCTACGTAGTTGCCCGACCAGCCCGACGCCCGCTCAAGCCCGGCGATCAGGGTGCCGAGCCAGTGCAGCGCCTCCTCCGTCGGGCCCAACCTGGCGTTCGCGAGGGCAGCGGCTGCGCGAAAGCTGCCAAGCGCAGTTGGGACTTCAGCGGGCGGCCGCTCCAGGAAGGCCCGGGTGTCTGCCAGGAGCTCCTGCCAGCCCTCATCGGAGGCCAGCCGCCATTCGCTCCTCGGAGCCGCGAGCAGGAGCGGGACAGCTGACCCTTGTGGCAACCGCGCAGCGAGCGCCCTTCCCTGCCGGTACGCCTCCCGTGCTGCCGCAAAGGCCCCCAGGGCGGTGTGGCAGCGGGCGAGGTTGGCCCAGGCGTCGAGGGCGCCGGCGATCCGTCCTTGTTGTTCAGTTCGCTTCGCTTGCTCTTGCCAGAGCGGGAGGCCGCGGCGGTATTCGCCAGCGTGGAACGTCAGTTGGAACGGATCATCCGCGAAGCGGGCCAAGACGTCGCCTCTGGACGAAGGCGGCCGGCCGGTTAAGCCTGCACGCTGGTCAGGGGGTAGCTCTTCAAGGACCCGCCACAGCTCGTGGTCCTCGGGCCCAGCAACGAACATTCCTGTCTGGTCGGGATCGTCGATGCGGCGGCGCCCGAGATCATACGCTTGCAGCCACGCCCAGGTGGCGTCGCGCCGCTCGCCGGCGTAGCGCAGCCCCGGCCCGGCGAGCGCCCGGGCGCCGGGCAAGGATCCAGCCATCCGCATCGTGCGTACCGCTTCGGCCAGGTAGTCGGCCGCGGCGTCCGCACCCTCCACCTCTGCGATCAAGTCGCCCGCCTGCCGCGCCGCCGCCAACGCCTCGTCGAACTCGAGCGCCCAGGCGAGGGCCAGTGCTTGGCGGCCGAGGAGGCGCGGACGCCGAGCGTCCTCCTCCGGCAGCAGCTCCAGTGCCATGCGCAAGAACGTCACCGTCTCGTCGTGGGCGAAGGCCGCCTCCGCGCGGTCGGCCGCGGCGATGGCGTGGCCGACGCCGCGTTCCGCGCCTGGGAGGGTGAAGCTGCGGTGGTACTGGTAGGCGAGCTCCGCCGCGTGCTGTATGAGCTGGCTTCGTCCTGAGCCCGTGGAAGGGTCGCTGTACACCTGCTCCATCGTCTCTGCAATCTGGCGGTGAAGTCGCACCTGGCGGGGCGGGCTCAGCTCGCTGTACAGCGTGTGCCGGATGAGGGCGTGGGTGAAGTCGCACGCATCCGGCTCGCCCGCCGGCCGTAGCAGTTGCGCCGCCAGCGCCTCGTCCACCGCGTCGAGCGCCGCCGTCTCATCGAGGCCCGCGACGCCCGCGGCGACATCGAAGCGGAACGCCCCGCTGAACGCCGACGCAGCAGTGAGCAGGCGGTTCGCGTTCGTGGAGAGATGTGAGAGGCGCCGGCCGACGACCTGACGCACCCCCTCCGGTATGCCCAGCTCCTCGATCCTGGCGTCGCTTCTCCAGCGGCCCTCGCGCTGATAGAGCGCACCGGTCTCCACCAGGTGCAGCAGCACTTCGCGGATGAAGAACGGGTTCCCGTCGGTCTCTCGGCTGATGGCAGCGACGAGCCCGTGGGGCATGTCCTGCTCCGCGATGGTGTTCAGCAGCTCGCTCACCTCTCCCACGTCGAGCCCCTTGAGCAGGATGCGCTCGTAGTTCGTCTCGCGATGCAGCCCGACCAGGGCTTCGGCGAGTGGGTGCTGGCGGTCGAGCTCCACGTCCCGGTACGCGCCCAGGAGCAGGATGCGCTGGCGTGGAGCGAAGCGGGCAACGTGCCGGAGCATGGCCACCGTTCCCTTGTCCGCCCAGTGCAGGTCGTCCAGCACCAGCACGACGGGCGCGCGCTGGGACGCCGCGATGAAGAACTGAGAGACGGCGTCGAGCAGGCGGAAGCGCTCCTCGTCCGTTTGAAGCGGCGCCGCGATGCCATACGGCGAGGCGGCGTCGAGCTGGCGGAAGCGCTCCTCGTCTCTCTGAATCGCGACGGGCTCCGGGATGTCCGGCAGGCGCTCCCTGATGGCTGGCACGAGACGGGCGATGGGCCCGGCGCCATACCCTAAGTCCTCACGCAACTGGTCGGGGCCGGCGCTGTGCGCGTGGTCCTCGATCGCTTCAACGAACGGGCCGTAGGGGGGCGCCCACTCGCCTTCGTAGCAGCGCCCCCAGGCGACGGCGGCGCCGTCTTGTCGAGCTGCCTCGCAGAACTCTTCCGCCGTCCGCGTCTTGCCGATGCCCGGCTCGCCGACGAGCATGACCAGCCCGCCCCGGCCAGCGCGCGCCTCTGCGAGTCGCTGGTGGAGCCTGGCGACCTCCTCGGCCCGCCCGACGAACGGCGTGTGGGTGAGGAACGCTCTCGGCTGGTCCTCCTCATACAGGACCTCGCAGGCGTCGACCGGCTCCTCGATGCCCTTGAGCTCCAGCTCGCCCAGCTCGCGGAAGCGGAACGCTTGGCGACCCGCCAGGAGGCCGGCCACGAGCGCGCTACAGAGAATCTGACCCGACTGTCCCCGCTTGCACAACCGTTCTGCGATTACCACGGGCGTCCCGAAGTAGTCGTCCTGCTCCCAATGAAGCGCCTCACCGACGTTTAGGCCGACCCGCACTTCTAGGCGTTCACCAGCGATCGGACGGCGGCCGCCCTGTTGGATGGCGATCGCGCAGCGCACGGCGTCGGCCGAAGAGAAGAAGGCGGCCATGAGGCCATCGCCTTCCCACTTCACGGCCCGCCCGGCGTTGGCCGCCACGGCGTCCTGCAGCAGCTTGTGGTGCCCTTGTACGATACGCTGCGCGCGCTCGTCGCCGGCGCGCTGCAGCAGCCCTGTGGAGTTCACCAAGTCGGTGAAGAGGATGGTCGTCGTCGTAGCGCTTCCCTCGGTGCTCATGGCGGAGCGATTATAGCACTCCGCCGCGGCCCCGCTGGCCTCGCCAGCCATGCCAGCGCCGAGAATACCAGACCACGATTACGCGCGCTGGTCTTCCTCGCGCCAGGCGGCCTCGGTGAGGAGCATGAGGCCGCCGGAGACGAGCGAGTGTCCGGACAGAGCTAAAGATCTGTCCCTACGAGTGCTGCGCCAACTCTTCCGCCCTGCGGACCCAGCCTGTCATGCCGATCTCGCGAAACTGGCGCAGCGCAGCATCGAGCAGCGGCGCGGCGCGCTCCTTGTCGCCGGGCGCGGCGCGGCGGACGTACATCAGCGCCTCGTCGTAGTCGACGATGGCGCGGAGCGGACGCGCGCCGTCTCCTTCGAGCACCGTGCGCGCCTCCGCGAACCAGCGGCTCGCCTCGTCGTAGCGGCCCTGTAGCGCGCACAGGCGCGCCAGCGCGGTGCGTCCGTCCCGCATCAGATAGCGGAAGTCCGGAGCGATTACCTTCTCCCGCAGGTTGCGCTCGATGACCTCGATATGGTCGGTTCGCTCCAGTTGCCAGAGGGTCGCTGCGGCGTCACAGGCGACCTGCGTGTAGGCCGTCCAGGACGGCCTCCCCCGCTCAAACCCGGCGATCAGAGTGCCGAGCCAGTGCAGCGCCTCCTCCGCCCGGCCCAACCTCGCGCTTGCGAGGGCAGCGGCTGCGCGAACGGGGCCAACCCGGACTTCAGCGAGCGGCCGCTCCAGGAAGGCCCGGGTATCTTCCAGGAACTCCCGCCAGCCCTCATCGACGGCCAGCCTCCGATCGTACCTCGGAGACCATAGCAGGAGCGGGGCAGTTGACCCTTGTGGCAACCGCGCAGCGAGCGCTCTTCCCTGCCGGTACGCCGCCCGTGCTGCCGCGAAGTCCCCCAGGGCGGTGTGGCAGCGGGCCAGGTTAGCCCAGGCGTCGAGGGCGCCGGCGATCTGTCCTTGTTGTTCAGCTCGCTCCGCTTGCTCTTGCCAGAGCAGGATGCCGCGCCGGTATTCACCCGCGAGGAGCGTTAGTGCGACCGGGTCAGCCCCGAAGCGGGTAAAGATGTCGTCTCTGGACGAAGGCGGCTCGCCCCACAAGCCTGCACGCTGGTCAGGGGGCAGAGCTTCAACGACCTGCCACACCTCGTGGGCCTCGGGGCTAACAACCCACATTCCAATCCGGTCGGGATCGGCAACGCCGCGGCGCTGGAGATCATACGCTTGCAGCGACGCCCAGGTGATATCCCGCCGGTCTCCAATGTAGCGCAGCCCCAGCTCGGCGAGCGTCCACGCGCCGTGCCTTGACCCACCATCCGTGTCGACTGTGGAACATCCCGTAGTAGGTCTGGTGCTGGAACTTGGTTCCGTGGCCGGGGCTGCGGCGCGATGACGGCGCAAACCGAATCACCTCTGCGGGTAGACTACGAGCCGCGCTGCTGGAAGTGCAACAAGAAGCTGGCCGAATCGGTGGCCCGGCCCTGGGTAATCCGATGCGTCAGGTGCAAGGCCCGCAACGCCAGTGCCGCCAGTGACTAGTAGATCGCGATTGTGGCTGGTAGCGTCGCCCTCATGCCGAACCCGCCAATGGTCCTCCGCCGCCGCGACGCGCGCGACGACTGGCACCTCGCGCCCGCATGCCCGCGCTGGCCGAAGGACAGGGCGACGTTCGAAGAGATGCCGGCAGCGCAGTTCAAGCGCGGCCGCGGGACCGTGTGCGGGCTGTGCGTCAAGATCGCCGGCTACCATCGCGGGCGTGGCGGACGGCACTAGGGAGCGCCCCGGCCGTTCCTATCAACACATAGTGACGCCCGCGCGGCGGACCGGTCGGCGTCTCGCGGCCGCAGTTTGGTCGGTTCTGAGGGCGCGGGAGTCGAGGTCGCCTAGCGACTCGTGAAATTGCGCAGCACATGAGAGCGAATTCGATCCTTGCCCTAAGACGCTTGGCGAAAGGCCCCCTCAACAGCCGGCCAATCGCCCTGCCACTGGACGCAGATTGCAGGCTCAGGTGACTTCTCAGTCGACATTCACCTCTTGACAATCTAGCTCCCGGTGATAGACTAGCTGCGTCCGGTGGCACTCTCCCGTTGCGGCTCGCTCTTCGAACGAGCGTCCGGACGCAGACGGACGGCGGCGCGTTTCTTGGCCTAGGCATGGAGACAACACGGGCCACGATCTAGTCGCTGACGCAGTTCATTGAGGCTTCCTAGCCAAAGGTTCAAGGAGGGACGGAACCATGTTACGACGCGTACTTACTCTATTAGCTCTCACGCTGATTCTTGGTGGACTGGCCTCAGTGGGTGCATCCGCCGGAGAACCTGACGAAGTCGGCGAGCTCCACGTTGTCAAGACTCCGCGCCTGGCGAACCTCTGGCTGTGCACGGAAGACACGGAAGCTTGTCACAACAAGGCCAGCGGCGTCGAAGAAGTGAACTTCGACGTCGAGCTGCGCGGCACTGTGGACAGTACCGCTAAGGGCGAACCACAGAGCATCGGTTCATTCGAGTTCGAAGTCCGTTACGACACCAAGCTTGTCAGCGTCGACGTGTCAGCCGGCGACCTCTTCAACCGGCCCGAGGTTAGCTGTGAATCCCTTCGAAGTGAGGGATCCGTGAACTTCCGTTGCGTTACGAAAGGTAAGCCGACCGACGCGCCAAGAGGGCCCGGCTCGCTCGCTAAAGTGCGCGTGCGCGCCCAACCTGACGTCTATTCCAAACTGATCGCGAGCCAGGACAACGGTGTCCTTACCGAACTCCTGAATCAGGACTGCCAGCTTTCGGACCTCCAGGGCCACCCCATCCCGCTGAACGATGCTGGTGGGATCATCGATCCCTGCGGCGACACTTCGATCACCATCCGCTATCTGGAAGGCGATATTCACGCCGACTGCCGCGTTGACGTCATCGATCAGCAGCAGATTGCGTTCCGCTGGGGTTCACACGAAGGTCAGCTCCTCTACAACAGCCGCTACGACCTCGAGCCGAGCTCGCCCAAACTCGGCGACGGCGACATCGACGCGAAGGATCTGCAGACCGTGTTCGGCCGGCACGGCAGTACGTGCAAGCGACCGCACCCCGCCCAGGACCCGGTCAACCCGAAGAGCTGCGTGTCAAGTAGCATGCTGATCGCGGGGTACCCAGGCGTCAATCTCTTGGACCCCTCCACACTTTTGGTTGCCCTCCCAATCCTCAATCCAGGACCTCTCTCGGCTGAGGACGTAACGCTCACTCAGGTCGCACTGAGTACCGGAGCGCGAGTCGTCCCCGCATCATTGCCCTTTAGCCTGGGCGATATTCCCTCGGAGACGCAGGGCGCCTTGCAAGCCCAATTCGCAGGGTCGTTCGAACCGTTGGGGAGCTATCTGCTCACCATTGAAGGGAGGTACTTGGCCGGCGACACGTTCTTCTGCTTCCGGCTGGAGGTCAAAGTGCGTGTCCCGCCGGCGGCGCCTGGTTCGGACACATTGAGCTCGATAGAGGTGCCGTCCAACTTCATCACGGATGCTCCGTTCCCGCCGCTGCCAACGGGTGAGGAGGGCCTTAACCCGCCGCGTGGCCTCGTGCCGACGGCTCCCTTCGAGCCAGGCGGCCCGCCGCCGGGCTCCACCATCATCGACACCTCGGGCGGCGGTGGAGGAGGCACCTCCGCTGAGGGAGGTGCTGCCGGCGCCGCGCCCATCGTCTTCAACGCCAACAACAGCGTCGGAATGACCGGACTCAATACGATCGCGGAGCCGAGCGGCGACGTCAGCGGCGGCGGCGTGGTCTTCGCCACGGCGAACACGACCAGTGCGGCCTTTTCAACCAACGGCGTGAACTTCACGCAGATCAATGCGACCACCATCTTCCCCAACGACAAGGTCGGGTTCTGCTGCGATCAAGTCGTCCAATACGCCCCCAGCATCGATCGCTTCTTCTGGTTGATCCAGGGGAACCGCGGCTACCGGCTTGCGATGGCCAGTCCGGCCAGCATCATTAGCAGCAACGGTACGGCCTGGACGTATTGGAACCTCACGGCCCAGCTCTTCGGTCAGCCGGTTGGCACAGGGTTCGACTACCCGGAAATGTCCCTTGGCAACAACTTCCTGTACATGAGCTGGGATGCCGGCTTCCCCTGCGCGGCCGGCTGCAACGCCGGCTTCCAGGTCGCGCGTATTTCCCTGGCCGGCCTCCAGGCCGGGGGCACCGTCACGGTGGAGTTCACGGATCCGGCGAACGGCACACCGTGGGGCAGCCACATCATGCATGACACGAGGAACGAGGTCTTCTGGGCCGGTCACAACAACAACAAGAACGTGCGCATCTTCTCGCTGCGCGAGGATTCCAATACCTACTTCTGGCGCGACCGGGGCATTTCGAGTTGGGCGAACAATTCCCCCACATCGCTCACGCCCGACGGGCAGGACTGGTTGGGCAAGAACTTCAGCGGCGCCACAGGGGGCGGTGCCTTCCCGGGCAACGCGATCATCGGAGGAACCCGCGTCGGCAACCAGCTCTGGTTTGCCTGGTCGGCCGGCACGGACACCAACCTCCCGCAGGCCCACATCGAGATCGCCGTCTTCGACCGCAATGACGACTTCGACAAGATTCAGCAAGTGCAGGTCTGGAACCCGGACTACGCATTCGCGTACCCGTCTCTCTCTACGAACGCCTGCACGAACGAAGTCGGCATGTCCTTCGAATTCGGAGGCGGCGGCAACTACGAGAACCACGTCGTCGGCTTCTGGGGAGACTTCATCGCCTGGATCACGACGAACAGCAACGTTGGCACAAACCGCTTTGGCGATTACGTGACGATCCGGAAGGCAGCTCCCACGGAAGCTGATCCCGGGAACATGTTCGCGGCGTTCGGCTACGGCCTCAGAAGCGGGTCGCCAAATGTCGATGTGCACTACGTTCAGTTCGGACGGCCGGCGTCGTCCTGCATCATCATCGGATAGTTCGCAGTTTCTGGAGGCTAAGTGGAGCGCCCCTTCGGGGGCGCTTCGCACTATCAGGCCATAGCGATGGCCAGAGGGAGGGCCACCGGGGCGGCTGCACGGGAGGCCTAACAGCGCAGTTTGGTCGAAATTGGGTTGGCTGCATGTTCGGTCGCCTAGTGCTCGTGAAATCGCGCGGCATATGACGCTGCGGCAGTCACGACTTGCGCCGTCCAGAGATCCAGAACTCGATTCCCAGGAAGCGAAGCGCGGCCGCGGGACGGTCTGTGGGCAGTGCGTTGGAATCGCGGGCACGCACAGTGGGCGTGGCGGGTGGCATTAGGCGCCCGGGCCGTCGCTATCGGCACATAGTGGGGCCCCGAGGCGGCGGCTTTCGAGCGCGACCACGCGGCGCTCGTGATGCAGTTTGGTCCGATTTGAACCCCACTGGGATCGGGGCCGCTAGTGGCTCGTGAAATCGCGCAGCATATGAAGCCGAAGTCGATTCCCAATCCTCCCTAGACCGGGAGCCGCCTGGTCTGCTCAGGGTTAACAGATGTTTGACAACCGTGGCATAGCCTCATAACAGCTACGCGCGATACTGGAGTCGAACCTCTTACCACACAGCGACAACGCAGCGGCACCGCGAGTTTGGCTCCCCCAGCTCGCGGTTTCTGCTATCTGCCGCCAGTTGCTGGAGTGCGGCAGTCCGAGCGCCTACGGCCACACCATCTCGCCATCGTGATGGCGCCGCCACAGAGCGCGCGCCGCGCTGTTGGCACTGCCGCAGGAAGCTGGCCGAAGCGATGACGCGACTGGGACATCAAGTGTGGACGGTGCAAGCCGAGGAACCCGGCGCCGCCGAAAGGCTGACATGTCGAACACGTGGCTCCGTGTTAGGGTCACACCCTGTTCATACGCAGCACCGCTTGCTAGACTATCCGGCGTTCGGCAAGGAATAGCATCGAAAGGAAGAAGGACCCATGTTACTGGCAGTTACCTACAAGGCCAAGGACAACGCTACCGAGGAGAGCGAAAAGCGGAGCTTGAACCTTTTCACCAATTGGACGCCGCCGAAGGGCTTCGTGTTCAAGGCCCACTACGTGACCGGCAGCGGTAGAGGCATCGCCATCGTCGAGGCCGACTCCGCTCTCGTCGTCCTCGAGGCAATGGCTCCTTGGGGCCCGCATCTTGACTTCGACTCTGAACCCTGCGTGGACATCGCAGAGTCGGTGCCTGTTACCCTGAAAGCCTTCGCCTGGCGCGACTCCATCAAGTAGCCGCCGACTGGCGAAAGCGCGAAGAATTCGATTGGAGTCTGGCACGTGGCGGCTGTGCTAGACTAAGGGAAGCCGCTTCGTGGCCTTCGTGCCCTCCGCCTAGCGCGGATCTCGTGCCCACCGTGGCCCTCTTGAAGGAGGGCCTTTTTCTTGGGCGAGCCATCACCATCCGGCAATAGTGTCACCGCCTCTCCGTGCGGGGGAGGGGTCGATATTTTTGGAGATCTCGGGCCGGCGCACACCGCCCGCTGGCCTGATTTTTCTGTCCGCGAAATTGGCTAGGGGGGTGTAGGTGAAGGGCCGTAAGCCGAAGCCGGCTGGGATGAGCACCCGGCACCCGCAGCGCGAAGCGAGCCCTGCCTTACTCGCCGCCTTCAGTGCTTCGTCGAACTCCAGCGTCCAGGCCAGTGCCACTCCCAGCCTGGCTAGCAGGCGCGGCCGGCGCGGATCGTCTCCTGGCAACAAATCCAACGCCATTCGCAGGTAAGCGGCCGTCTCATCGTGGGCGTAGGCAGCCTCGGCTTGGCTGGCTGCAATGATGGCATGGTCGACGCCTCGCTCGGCGCCGGGCAGGGCAGCGCTGCGATGGTACTGGTAGGCGAGCTCCGCGGCGTGAGCCGCCTGCCGGTCGGGTGTGTAGGTTGCGACGCGCACTTCCATGACGTCGGCGATCTTGCGGTGCAGACGCACCTGGCGGGGCGGGCTCAGCTCGCTGTACAGCGTGTGCCGGATGAGGGCGTGGGTGAAGTCGCACGCATCCGGCTCGCCCGCCGGCCGTAGCAGTTGCGCCGCCAGCGCCTCGTCCACCGCGTCGAGCGCCGCCGTCTCATCGAGGCCCGCGACGCCCGCGGCGACATCGAAGCGGAACGCCCCGCTGAACGCCGACGCAGCAGTGAGCAGGCGGTTCGCGTTCGTGGAGAGATGTGAGAGGCGCCGGCCGACGACCTGACGCACCCCCTCCGGTATGCCCAGCTCCTCGATCCTGGCGTCGCTTCTCCAGCGGCCCTCGCGCTGATAGAGCGCACCGGTCTCCACCAGGTGCAGCAGCACTTCGCGGATGAAGAAGGGGTTGCCGTCCGTCTCGGCGCTGATCGCGTCGACCAGCCCCTGCGGCACGTCGTGCTCCGCCATAGGGGAGAGCAGCTCGCCCACCTCCCGCGCGGCCAGTCCCTTCAGGACGACGCGCTCGTAGTTCGTCTCGCGGTGGAGCACGCCGAGCGCGTCGGACAGCGGGTGCCGCCGGTCGAGCTCTACGTCGCGGTAGGCGCCGAGCAGCAGGATGCGGTGGCGGGGGGCGAAGCGCGCCACGTGGCGCAGCATCGCGATCGTTCCCTTGTCCGCCCAGTGCAGGTCGTCGAGCACGAGGACGACGGGCGCGCGCTGCGACGCGGCGATTAGGAACTGCGAGACGGCATCGAGCAGGCGGAAGCGCTCCTCGTCGGGCTGGAGGGGTACCGGCTCCGGGATGTCCGGCAGGCGCTCGCGTAAAGAGGACACCAGCCGCGCGACCGGCCCGGCGCCGAGCCCGAGGTCCTCGCGCAGCGCCTCCGGCTCGGCGGAGCGCGCGTACTCCTCGATCACCTCAGCGAAGGGGCCATATGGCGGCGCCCACTCGCCCTCGTAGCAGCGTCCCCAGGCGACAGCGCAGCCGTCCTGACGGGCAAGTTCGCAGAACTCGTCCGCGGTGCGCGTCTTGCCGATCCCCGGCTCGCCGACGAGCATGACCAACCCGGCCCGAGCGCGCTTCCTGCAGCTTCGCGCGCAGGCGAGTGACCTCCGCTTTGCGGCCGATGAACGGTGTATGGGCAAGGAGCGCCGCAGGCTCGTCGCGCTCGTAGAGCACCTCGCAGGCGGCCACGGGCTGCGCGATTCCCTTCAGCTCCAGCTCGCCCAGCTCGCGGAAGCGGGACGCTTGGCGACCCGCCAGGAGGCCGGCCACGAGCGCGCTACACAGAATCTGACCCGACTGTCCCCGCTTGCACAACCGTTCTGCGATTACCACCGGCGTCCCGAAGTAGTCGTCCTCCTCCCAATGAAGCGCCTCACCGACGTTTAGCCCGACCCGCACTTCTAAGCGTTCACCAGCGATCGGACGGCGGCCGGCCCGTTGGATGGCGATCGCGCAGCGCACGGCGTCGGCCGAAGAGAAGAAGGCGGCCATGAGGCCATCGCCTTCCCACTTCACGGCCCGCCCGGCGTTGGCCGCCACGGCGTCCTGCAGCAGCTTGTGGTGCCCTTGTACGATACGCTGCGCGCGCTCGTCGCCGGCGCGCTGCAGCAGCCCTGTGGAGTTCACCAAGTCGGTGAAGAGGATGGTCGTCGTCGCCGCGCTTCCCTCGGTGCTCATGGCGGAGCGATTATAGCACTCCGCCGCAGCCCCGCGAGGCCGCTCCTACACACGCAACGCGCGTGGCGACCTAAAGGTCGCCCCTACGACCTTTCCGAGGCGAGGCGCTGGTCTTCCTCGCGCCAGGCGGCCTCGGTGAGGAGCATGAGGCCGCCGGAGACGAGCGAGTGCCCGCCGAGTATCACGGGTAGCGGCGCATCGAGCGCGGCCTGCGTGAACTCGCGCAGGACAGCGTCCTCGATCCGGTCGGGACAGCCCAGGTCCGACCAGAAGCGATCGGCGCGCGAGGCCTGGACGCCGAGGTGCACAAGCAACGGCCGCGTATCGATGCAGGCGACGTCGGCGAGCTCCGCCAGCTCGGCGAAGAAGCGCGCGCTGCCGACCTCGCGCAGGTGGAAGGCGAGGAGCGATCGCGCGGCGCCGGTAGTGTCGCGACTGGCCGCCTGCATGCCGCGCTCTTCCGAGTAGAGGCGGATGCGGCACGCCGTCTCGCGCTCGAGGTATGACCACGCCTGGCTGCCGACGCGGCCGGCGACCAGTACCTCGGCCTTCGTATCGACGACCGCGCGCATGAGACGGCGGTACGGCTCGAGGTCGGCCTCGAAGGCATCGAGAAAGCGCGAGAGGTTTGCGCCGCCGCCGCCCGCGAGCTTGAGCATCGCGAGGTCAGCGGGCGAATCGATGTTGAACTGCGTGGCGCTGCTGCGCGGCAGCGGCTCGCTGGCGAGTCCGGCCTGATCATGCAAAAGGCGTGGGAGAAAGTTATCGCTCGCCGGGAGATCGATGCGATCGAGCGCGCTGCCCGGCGTGAGCGCGACGAGATCGGCGGAGAAGTAGTTGTTCGCGATGACGAGACCGTCCGCTTCGGCGAGACGGCGCGCGACGGCGGCGAGATCCTGGCCGCGAAGGAGTGGCACACTGCCCGCGCCCACGTACACGGGCCGCTCGATCGCGCGATCGCGCACGAGCGCTGCGAGCCGCCGTCCGAAATGGAAGGTGTCCTCATCGCGATCGAGGACGACGCCGACAGGAAGACGCGCGACGAGCGCATCGCTGTCGCTGGCGAGAATGGCGCTCGCGAACGCGCCGGTGGGCAGCGTTTCTTCCAGCAGGTCGAGCGCTGCTTCCGTGAGCGCGCGGCCGAGGAGGTCCTCGATCGCGCTGCCGCGCATACCACCAAGGAAGACGATGAGGACGGGGGCCTGCGACAAGACGCGCCTAGCGGCGGTGCGCCGCTTCGGAGGAGCTGACGCGCTCGACGCCGACTTCCGAGAGCAAGCGTAACACGTCGGCGCTGCGACAGAGCTGTGTTCCCGCCTGGACGCATGACGCGGCGCCCGCCGCGACGCCCCAGCGCAGACCGTCCTCCAGGCTGTCGCCGTCGTCCAGCTTGTAGAGCAGGCCGGCCAGCAGCGCGTCGCCTGCGCCGACGGAGCTGACGACGTCCACCTGCGGCGTCGTGTAGCGCCAGGCCGCGCCCTCGCTCACCATGACCGCGCCGCGAGCGCTCGCAGTGATGATCGCGGTGCCGGCGCCGGCGGCGCGCATCTCTTCGGCGGCGGCGAGCAGCCGGTCATCGGTATCAAGCGGGCGGCCCAGCAGGCGTTCCGCTTCGTGGTGGTTGCTCTTCACGATCTCGGGACGGCCCGTGAGGCCAGCGGCGAGCGCCTCGGCGTCGGCATCGAGGACGGTGTGGCTGCCGTTCTCGTGCCCGAGCTCCAGGAGTCGCGGATAAGCCTCGGGCGGGATGGGGGGCGGGATGCTGCCCGCGAGGACGAGCCAGTCGTTCGGACCGAGGTAACGGCGCAGGCGGGTTTCCAGCGTGTGCATGTGGCGGGGATCGATCTCCGGGCCGCGATAGCTGAGCAGCGTTGTCTCGTGCGTACTCTCGTCGACAACGGTGAGGTTCGTGCGCGTTTGGCCCCGCGTATGGACGAAGTCGCAGAGGATGCCCTGCTCCAGCAGCGAATGCTCGACGAAGCGGCCGAGCGTGCCAGGCGCGAGACCGGCGGCCATGCTCTCGCGCCCGAGCTCGCGCAGCACGCGCGAAACGTTGATGCCCTTGCCGCCCGGGTCGATGCGGCTCTCGCGCACGCGGTTGGTGTCGCCGAGCGTGAGTCGTTCGAGCGTCAGCGTCTGATCGACGGCCGGGTTAAGCGTCACCGTGATGATCATGGGAGCTCCGGCATGATGAGACCGTAGTCACCGGCGCGTCGGCGGTAGAGCACGGCGACTTGCCCTTCTGCTGCGTGCTGGAAGACGAAGAACTCGTGGCCGAGCGCCTCGATCTCGAGGAGCGCCTCGTCCATCGTCATCGGCTTCATGGCAAACCGCTTCACGCGCGATACCTTGCGGGCAGTCTTCTCTGTCTCACCTTCGAACGCCGGAACCGCGCCCTTGTTTCGGCCGCGTTCGTAGAGGCGCTGTTTGTGGCGGCGGGCCTGGCCTGCCAGCACACGCGCGGCCTGGTCGACCGCCACCTCAGGCGTGGAGGCGTGCTCCTCTGCGCGAAGCTGTGCGCCGCCACCATCGACGGTGACGCGGACGAGGTAGCGCTGGTCGGGCTCCTTGGCCTTCTGGTGGGCGATATCCACCTCGACGATGGCGTCGTGGAGGAGGGGAAGATAATGGTCCAGGCGGCCCAGCTTCTGGCGGGCTCGCTCTTCGACGCTATCCGGGACCTCGAAGTGCTGGCCTCTGACGGTGATGTCCAACGTTCCCTCAAATGACCAGCGCAGCCGGCCCCCTTCGATTGTAGGGCAGCGAGCGGAGGCGAAAAAGGGGCCATCGTCTCCGATGGCCCCTTCCGATGGCGCGATTTCTACTTGGACAGCCGCCAGCGCCAGCAACCGAGGGCCGCCAGGGCGAAGCCGAGCAGACCAAGTCCGAGCCACGTTGAGCCGGCGCCACCGGACGTGCCACCGTAGCCAGAGCGCGGGAGCACGGGAGGGGCTAGGGTTGGGCGAGGCGTCGGCGGCCGCACGGTGGGCAGCACCTGCGAAATGGGCGTCGGCGTTCTTGTAGGCGTGCTCGTCGGCGTGTTCGTGGGTGTGTTGGTTGGGGTATTCGTCGGCACGACTGTCGCTGGCAGCTGCGTACTCGTCGCCGTAGGCGTGTTCGTCGGCGTGTTCGTAGGCACTTGAGTCGCCACTTGCGGCGTTGATGTGCGGGTTGGGGTGCGCGTGTTTGCCGGCGTGTTCGTTCTCGTGTTGGTTGGCACAGTGGCGGTGGGCGTACGCGTCCCCGTGGGTGTGTTGGTCGGCGTGTTGGTGTCCGTGGGTGTGTTCGTCGGCGTGTTGGTGTCCGTGGGTGTGTTCGTCGGCGTGTTGGTGTCCGTGGG
>CAYQLM010000002.1:0-40454 GCA_964418365.1 uncultured Dehalococcoidia bacterium | reverse complement strand
TCGTCGGCGTGTTGGTGTCCGTGGGTGTGTTCGTCGGCGTGTTGGTGTCCGTGGGTGTGTTCGTCGGCGTGTTGGTGTCCGTGGGCGTATTGGTCGGCGTGTTCGTATTCGTTGGTGTATTGGTCAGCGTGTTCGTATTCGTCGGCGTATTCGTCGGCGTGTGAGTCGATGTAGGCGTGTTCGTCGGCGTATTCGTGGGCGTGTGGGTAGACGTGGGTGTGTTGGTTGGCGTGTTCGTCGCTGTTGGCGTGTTGGTGGGCGTATTCGTCGCCGTCGAAGTGGGTGTTGGTGTGTGAGTCGATGTCGGGGTACTGGTCGTCGTCTGAGTAGACGTCGGCGTCGGCGTGGAGATGGCGCTAATCGACATGCTTCGGTCCTGGTTGGAAGCCCCACCGCCGTCGAGGTTCTGCGTTCGCATGTGGAACGGCGAGCCTGAGATACTGGAGACCCCGTTGCCGATGCCCCAGTATGCGCTGTCGCCCAGGTGCCCGCCCCAGACCAACAGAACATCCGACGTGCACCCGGTGCCGACACAAGCATTAGCGGTGAACGTCACCAGCATATCGGCCGAGCTGTCGGCTGAGCCGTCTCCGAGGTGTGTGACCGGCCCAATGGACGTAATGGTCCCGTTGTAGATCGTCAAGTTGCGGCTGACGCCGGCGGCGGCGATAGCACCGTCCACGGTCAGCGACCCCTTCCCACTTGGGTTGAACGTGTCGCCGGGGAAGGCGAATGTGCTGGGGGCCCCGGGCGGACAGGACTCGAAATCGCTGGGCACGGCTGCCGAGCCGGAGCACGGATCCGCGCCGGTCTGCGTGACGTTCCATGTGTCCAGGAAGTCGATCGCCTTTACGCCGGCCTTCGTGAAGTCATAGTTGAGGTGGATCGTGTGGCTCCCAGGGGCTGCATCTGGGACAAACAAACGGTAGGGGACCGTCTCCCCCTCTGCGTACTCCGAGTTGGAACCGTTCAGGTTTCCGTTCTGCCAGTCGCAGTGCAGGTCGATGAACTTGGGACTGCCGTTGGAGCACTGATCGAGGTTCACGCCGGTCCTCGCTGCGCCGTACGCAGGCGCCTGCCCAAGAACTCCAGCCAGCAGCGCCAGCAAGACGGCGGAGCCTACGATGGCCAGAACGAGACCGGGCCAGTTGCGATGAGCCGTTCCAAAATCCTGTATCTGTTGCGGCATGACACCTACGCTCCTCCAGCCGTAAGAACCGCGCCACCTTGTGGCTCTTGCCAAGAGATGAGGCCTGGGCTCGTTAGGCCACCAGCCTTCGAGTCGTTCTCTATTCTAACGCCAAAGAGTGTACGGCATAACGCGCAGATTTGGGATTTCGGTCGGGAATCTAACGAGCAGGCGCTCCACGGGGCCTGGGCGCAGGCTCATGGCCCGCTCCTGGACGCATGGCCCCTCCCGGACGTCCGGGGGAACCTAGCCGCGAGGGGTGCTGTTCTAGGCGCTGGCGCGCCCTTTAACGCTGGGGCGCCGTTGGACGAGCAAGCTAGAGCCCCGGAAGAGGACCCTGCGGACCTTCAGGTGACCTGGTGATGCGGCGGCGTGTTCTCCAGAGGAACGCGTACACGACGGCGAGGGTACTCAACCCGAGACCGCCCAGGATAATCGCTACCACCGCCCTTCCATCCGAGCCGGAGCCACCGCCCGAGCGCGGCAGCGTGGAGACGCTGATCGCGGTGGCGGAGCGGCGCGGCGTGACCGTGGCGGCGGAGACCTGCGAGAACGGCGTGCGCGTCGGCGTCATGGTCGGCGTGTGCGTCGGCGTGTTGGTGTCCGTCGGGGTGTCCGAAGGCGTCGGGGTGGCCGACGGCGCCGGCTGCGTCGCGGTCGGCGTTAGCCTCGCGACCTCGGCCGTCGAGGTCGGACTTGGCGTTACGGGCGTCGGCGTATGAGTCGGCGTCGAGGTGTCGGCCGGTGTTTCGGTGTCTGTCGGCGTGCCGGGCGTGCGCGTCGGCGTCCTGGTCGGTGTGCGCGTCCGGGTCGCGGTGTTGGTCGGCGTATCGGTCGGCCGCGTGCCGGTCGGAGTGATCGTCGGCGTGTCGGTCCGGGTGGCCGTCGGCGTGTTCGTCGGCGTACGCGTCCTCGTGGGCGTATTGGTGTCGGTCGGCGTGTTCGTCGGCGTATTCGTGCTTGTCGATGTGCGCGTCGCGGTGTTGGTCGGCGTATTCGTCGGTGTGTTCGTGGCCGTGCTGGTCCGCGTGCTCGTCGACGTGCGCGTACCGGTGGCCGTCGGCGTGTTCGTCGGCGTACGCGTCCTCGTGGGCGTATTGGTGTCGGTCGGCGTGTTCGTCGGCGTATTCGTCGGCGTGTGCGTGGATGTCCTTGTCGGTGTGCTCGTCGACGTGCGCGTACCGGTGGGGGTGTTGGTGCTCGTGGGTGTGTTCGTAGCTGTCGCGGTTGCGGTCGCAGTGTTCGTCAGCGTATTCGTCGGCGTGTGCGTGCTTGTCGACGTGCGAGTCGAGGTATTCGTCGGCGTGTTCGTGGATGTCTTTGTCGCTGTGCTCGTCGACGTGCGCGTGCCGGTTGGTGTGTTGGTGCTCGCGGGTGTGTTCGTAGCTGTCGCGGTTGCGGTCGCCGTGTTCGTCAGGGTGAAGGTCAGGGTGCTCGTCGGCGTGCTTGTCGATGTCGCAGTGTTCGTCGCCGTCGACGTCGCAGTCGGGGTGTACGTCGGTGAGGCCGTCGGCGTCGGCGTCCGCGTGGGGGTATTCGTGGGCGTGCGCGTGCTCGTCCGCGTCGCCGTCGAGGTTCGGGTTGGCGTATCGGTCGGCGTGTTGCAGTTGATCGTCAGGGTCTCGCTGGACTTGAGGAAGATGTGCGTCGGTTGGCCGGCGGTATTCGACTGGAAGTAGAAGCTCACATTGCTTCCCGCACCGCCAACGAGCGTGATGCTGGCCGAGCCGGTCTTGCAGACGAATGACACGTTCACCAGGCCGCCGGTGTGATGCACCAGGAATGGGTTGAAGATGTCATCCTTGCAGATGATGGTGTCCTGGCCGGCGACCGTGCGGTTATCGCTCAGGTTCGCGCAGTCCGACCACTTGCTCACAGGCGGGGTCGAGCCGAGATTGATCGCGCCGCTGTACTGCAGCACCGCCTGAAAGCCGCTGTAGCCGGCGGCGGGGATGCCGTCCTCGGGCGCGCTGACCAGGAGGTTGATCTTGCTGCCCGCGGTGAAGTTGCACTTCACGTCCGGACTGCAGTTGTTGAAGCCGGAGCTGGCGCTGATGTCCATCTGGACGTTGTCCGCGCTTGCCTTGGGAGGATGCGAATCGAAGAAGACGGAGCCAGCGACGGCCGCGAAGATGAGCAGCGCGACGCCTAACCCAATCCAGCGGCCGCGCCGAGGCGGCAGGCCAGAGCCACTAACAGCCGGGGGCACAGCTCGACGGTGGGGGGTGGCGCGGGAGGAGAACGAATCCATGATGTCGTTCAGACTTCCTAACTCCGGCGGGGAGAGGTTCATAACAGCCACCACCGGCCACCGAGTTCAGGTTATGTCGAGGAGAGTTCCCCTCGCAAGGCGGGGCTTAGTCTTCGCGGGCGAAGGTGAAGGCCCAGATGGGCCCCGAACCGGCCTCCCGAAGGGCCGCCGCGCAGGCGGAGAGGGTAGCGCCTGTGGTAGCTACGTCATCGACAAGGAGCACGGAGCGGCCAGCGATGATACGGGGCCGAGCGACGAAGGCGCCGGCCACGTTCGCGCGGCGAGCGTCGGCATCGGCACGAAGGGCCTGGGGAGGCGTGTGCCGGCGGCGAACGAGCGCCTTCGGCGCGACCGGCAGGCCCAGCTCTAGGCCGAGAGCGGTTGCCAGAGCTTCGGCCTGGTTGTAGCCGCGCGTGCGCTTCCGCATGCCGGAAAGCGGCACCGGCACGATGACATCCGCCTCGAGGCCCTGGTTCCGGACAGCTTCAGCAAGCAGGCCGCCCATGCGGCCGGCGAGCGCGGTCACGCCGCGGTACTTGAGAGCCTGGACCATCTCGCGGGCGAGGCCCTGGTACACGAACGCCGCGCGCAGCGCGTCGAACGCAGGAGGGCTATTCTGACAGGCGAGGCATTCGCCGGCTACCGAACGCGGCTCCCAGCAGCGCGGACAGCGCGGCGGGAGCGCCGGAGTGAGCTGCGCGGCGCAGTCATCGCACAGGAAGGTGCCGCCTCGACCGCAGCCGAGGCAGCGCGACGGAAAGAGCAGCTCGACGGCTGCGCGAGCGAACGATGCGACCACCAGCTCGCCTCCCTCAGACAGGATAGCTGGCGCGGAGCGCTCGGCTATACTGATCGTTGCGGCGGTTCGCAGTTGAGGCTTCGGAATATGAAGGTGCGCGTTCGACTCTTCGCCGGGCTGCATGACATCGCTGCCGCGCGATCGGTCACGGTCGATCTGCCCGCCGGCGCGACGGTCGCCGAGCTGCGCGACGAGCTCTCGCGCCGGTACCCCGCCCTCGCTCCGCACCTGCCCACGGCCATCTGCGCGGTCGACGAAGACTACGTCGATGCTGGCCACGCGCTACGGGAAGACGATGATGTGGCGCTGATCCCGCCGGTATCGGGGGGCGACGACGACCTCATCGAAGTGACGAAGGACCCGCTCGACCCGGAGCGGGTGACCGCTGCGGTGCGGCGCGACGAGAGCGGCGCGGTGCTGGTGTTCCACGGCGTCGCTCGGAACAACAGCGAGGGCCGGCGCGTGGTGGCGCTGGAGTACGACGCATACCCGGAGATGGCAGTGCGCAAGCTGCGCGAAGTGGCGGACGACGTGCGCACACGCTGGCCGATCACGGGCATCGCCGTGCAGCACCGCACGGGGCGGTTGGCGATCGGCGAGGCGAGCCTGCTCGTCGCCGTGTCGTCAGCGCATCGCGCGGAGGCGTTCGAAGCGTGCCTGTACGCAGTCGATCGCATCAAGCAGACCGTCCCGATCTGGAAGAAAGAGATCTGGGAGGACGGCGACGGCGCGTGGGTGCCCGGCCACATCATCGACGTCGCCGAGCGGTCGGAGACGCCGCAGCCTTAAGCGACAGACGATCGCATGCGGCTGTAACAGTCGTTGCAGTAGACGGGACGGCCCAGCCGCGGCACGAATGGTACCGTGGTCTCGCGCGAGCACTCGGCGCAGACGACGGCGGTCACCTGCGGCGACGTCGTGCGCTCGCGGCGGCGGCGCTCGCGACAGTTCGCGCAGCGCTGGGGCTCGTTGAGGAGCCCCTTCTCGAGATAGAAGCCCTGTTCGCCCACCGTGAAGACGAAGGACTCGCTGCAGTCCTTGCACGTGAGCGTCTTATCCTCAAACATCACCGATCCCTCCGTGGATGCCGTGATGCCGCCTGCCACCAGGACAGCCTGTGCCCGCGAGTGTAGGACATGGCGGCGCGAGGGCGCAAGGAACTTCCAGGGGTTCGAGGCTCGAAGTTTGAGGTTCGTCTACGGCACGTGCGCCAAGAAGGCTTACGGGCGCTTCTTGGATCGCGCCGCCTTGCTAGTCTCAAGCCGCTCATCTTGAGGCGTCTCCCCGACCGCCACTTCGTTGACGAAATCAGGCGCCCTCAGGAGCTTTCCAAGCCGCGCCCACCCGGCATCGCCCAGGAAGTCGTTTATTTCATTCGGAGAGCCGACAACCGTAGAAAGGCGTGCCATCTGTCGCCAGCTCAGCAGATCGTGAAGCTCGCGCCTGGCATAGTCGCTTCCGGTTCCCAGCTCCAATTCGTCCAGCAGTAGGAACGGGCACGAACGCAGGGCTTGCTTGCGGCTGTAATAATCGTCATCGCCTTCCGCTCGCATGGAGTGGCGCAAGTAGTCCAGAAGGTCATTCACGCGCACCAGCAAGGGACCCAACTCCCGGCGCTGATTAGCGATGGCGGCCAGCAGATGGCTCCGGTCCTTGGCCCGCCCACCCAGAAGAGCGAGCCAGCCCGTTGGTTCGCGCGCATACTCCAGAGACACCTGGAATGCTCGTTCTCGCCATTCGCGGTCCCGGGACGAGAGGTTGTCGTCGTGGTCGAATGTCAAGAAGGTCATCTCTCTGGTTCTCGCCAGATCGAGCATGTTGAATTCCCAGTCGTCGAGGGGACCATGCTCTTCGAGGATATAGACACTCGCGATGGGATCGGCGTGGGGAACGGAAGTCGATGGATCGCCAAACCTCGTTCTCAGCCGATCGTTGAGCTTGTTGAGCGGGAGATTCGTCGTCACCACGGTGGGCAGCCGAGCGTTGAATCGATGATTGACTATCTGAAAGAGCTTCTCTTCCGCCCAGGGCGTGTGGCTTTCGGCACCCAGGTCATCCAGGATCAGGACCGGCGCGTTGCTCACTTGCTCGAAGAGTTGATCGTACCCGACATCGGCGTTGGGTCGATAGGCCGCGCGAAGGTGATCGAGTAGGTTCGGAACGACGATGAAGAAAGCCGGAATGCCGCGCCGGATGCACTGGTTGGCGATGGCCGCGCCAAGATGCGTCTTCCCGGACCCCGAAGGACCGCCGATGACGATCCAGCCCTGCGGGTCATTCGCGAACTCCTTGGCATGTTCCAGGCAGCGAACAAAGATCTGTTGATGCCGCGAATTGCCGCTTCGCCCGGGCGAGATCAGGTTCTCGAACGTGAGCCGGGTGAGCGGCCCGAGGTTGCTGTAGCGCTGCAGGCGCGCCTGGCGTTCGTGGGCGTTTTCGTTCTGGACGCAGGGGCAGGGCAGCGCCTGCCCGAACTCGGGATGATCGATCGGGAGATCGCGGCGGACGAAGCGGATACCGTGGCAGGTCTTGCAGACCGTATCGTCGGACACTGGAGGCTGGGGGCTGGAAGCTAGAAACTTGGGGACCGCTTCAGCGCCGTCGCGCCTCGAACCGTTCAGTAGCTCGTTAAGCCGAGGCATATGCGTCGTACGAAGGCTCGGGCTCCATGGTCGCGAGGTCTTCGAAGCGGGTGAGGTGCTTGCGGAAACGCAGGTGCGCCGTTCCCGTAGGCCCGTTGCGGTGCTTAGCGACGATGATCTGCGCGATGCCTTCGGGGAACGGCCGGTCAGGGTGCATCGCTTGCCACTGCTCATCGCTTACATAGATGTCTTCCCGGTAGATGAAGATGACGGTGTCGGCGTCCTGCTCGATGCTGCCGCTCTCGCGCAGGTCGCTCAGCATGGGGACGTGGGGCACGCGCTGCTCCGGCGCGCGCGAGAGCTGTGAGCAGGCGACGACGACGACATCGAGCTCGCGCGCCATCGCTTTGAGCGCGCGGGAGATCTCGCTCACCTCGGAGACGCGGCCGTCGTAGCGGCCGGCGGAGCCCTGGACCAGCTGCAGGTAATCGACGACGATCAGGTCGAGCGGGCGCTCCCGGTGGAGCCGGTGCGCCTTCGCGCGGATCTCGGACACGCGCTGCACGGCGGTGTCGTCGATGTAGATCTCCGCTTCGGCCAGGTGGCCCATGGCGTCCATCACGCGCCGCTCCTCGTTTTCGCTCTGCTCGCCGAGGCGGAGGCGCGTCGAATCGATGCCCGACTCGCTCGAAAGCAGGCGCTGGGCGAGCTGCATGCCCGCCATCTCGAGCGAGAAGATGGCGACGCGAGCCTGCTGGCCGAGCGCCGCGTTGCGCGCGATGTTGAGAGCAAGCGAGGTCTTGCCGATACTGGGCCGCGCCGCAACGATGACGAGATCGGAGCGCTTGAAGCCGCCGAGCAGCGAATCGAGATCGACGAAGCCGGTGCGGATGCCGCTGAGCACGCTCGCGTCGCGCGCCTCCACGCCGGGCTCTTCCAGGTGGCGTTCGAGCAGCTGGCGCAGGTGGTGGAAATCGCGGAAGCGGTCGCCTCGATACAACGCGAAGATGAGGTCTTGGGCGCGGCCGAGGACTTGCTCGACGTTCGGGCCGCCCTCGTGCGCCATGTTGGCGATCTGGCGCGTGGCGCCGATCAGGTTTCGATAGATGGAGTCGCGCTGGACGATGTAGGCGTAGTGCTCGACGCCGACCGGCGTCGGCAGCTCCGCGACGATGCGCGAGAGGTAGCCCGGCCCGCCGATCTCATCGAGATGGCCGGCGCGCGAGAGCTCGTGCGCGACGGTGACCTGGTTGATCGCCGCGCCGCGGTCCATGAGGACCAAACACGCCTCGTAGGTCCAGCGGGTCGCGTCGGAGTGGAAGTCTTCCGGGTGAACGATGAGGTGGACTTTGTAGACGGCGTCCTCATCGACCATGATGGACGAGACGACGGCCTCTTCGGCGTCGACGTCTGATGGGAGCGTCAGTGGAAGCTCAGAGATAACCAAGGTCGCGGTCCTTGCGGTTCATCGTGAGCAGGCTCGTCGAGCGGCGGCTGGCCGCTGATGATTGCTATGCGGGAATATCGACGACATCCGCCCAAGCAGCTGGCTTAGGAACTGGCACCTGCTGGCGTCGCATCTCCTCCACATGAAGCTTGATCGCCGTTCGAATGCGCCGCTCGACTTCGGTGCGGGTCTTGCCAGTCGCAATGCAACCTGGCAAATCAGGAACATACGCCGCGAAGTTGCGCGGTGCCTTTTCGTATACAACCGCATACTGCTGATTGGTGCGCCTCACTTTAGCCGCGCTTGCTTTAGAATGCTGTTCCATGTTCCTGCCGGAATGTCGTCGTTTCGCGCTCCTGACACCGTGACAGTGCCCGCCCTATCCCGATGTCTGAACTGACGATGGCTACCGCGCGTTCGAGCGAGCAACCACCCTTCCTGCTCCAGCATTCGGATCGCATCTCGTACCCTTCGGCAGGCCTACGCTCCTTCAGCGTCAGCTTCGTCTTCAGCTTCCTGTTCGCCTTCGCCGTCCTCGGTCTCAGCCTCTCCGTCTTCGAGCTCAACTGACGCCTCGGCCTCCGGCGGCGCTTCCATGCCGGGCTCTTCGCCCTCTGCGAAGACTTCGACCTCGACCGTCGCCTCGACGTTGCGCGTGAGGCGCAAGCGCACGGGCTTCACACCGACCTCCTTGATCGCTTCGCCCAGGAGCACCTTCCGGTGGTCGAACTCGTCTTCGCCCAGGAGCTTCGCGACTTCGGCAGCGATGTGGACGCTGGTGACGGAGCCGTAGAGCTTGCCCTGCTCGCCGACGCGCGCCGGCATGCTGATACGCGAGCCTTCGATGCGCTCAGCGACGGCGCTCGCGGTCTTATCGAGATCGCCCTGGTGCTTCTCTTCGCGCGCCGCGCGCGTCTTGGCCCAGCCGACGTACGGCTCGATGGCGGGAGCGGCGAGCTTTCGCGGCAGCAGGTAGTTGCGCGCGAAGCCGGGTTTGACGTCCTTCACCTCGCCCACCTGGGCCGTGCCTTCCACGTTCTCGAGAAAGATGACCTTCATAGCGCTCCTCGCAGCGATGGTGTCCTTGGCGGACACCATCGGGACTCTATCTTAGCGGGACAGCCCCGCGAGTTCGAGATCTGACGGCAGTTATCTTCGAACACGCGGAATCACCAATCGAACAGACCAATCAGCATTCAACCTTCAGAACGAATGTACGTCACGGGCATCGTTCTGTCAAGACGACGCTCCTTTTTGTCATTCCCAGCACAGCGAGGAATCTCGGCCCTACAATACCGGGCGTCAATCTCGAGGGATCAGACCCTTCGCTTCGCTCAGGGTGACAAAGTCGCGCTCGGCGGTCGGACGCCGCGCCTACGACGTTGCTGTAACGCCGAGCCCGGCAGGGAGGCCGGTCTCGTACGCCTCGCGCAGGGCGGCGACGGCGGCATCGATGTGCGCGCTCAGCGCGAGCCGGTCGCCGGCGACGCGGCCGAGGCGCGCCAGAGGAACGTTGTGCTCCTTAGCGAGCGATTCGAGCGCGGGGGCGTCTCGCGTTGAGACGACGATGCGCGAGGCCGCTTCGCCGAAGAGCGCGGCGTCGAGGCGGCCGTCGATGGCGAGATCGCGCGCGTCGAGGCCGAGGTCGCCGTCGATGCAGCACTCGGCGAGCGCGACGGCGAGCCCTCCGCGCGAGCAGTCGTGTGCAGAAGCGAGCAGGCCCGCGCGCGCCGCCGCGAGACAGAGCTTCTGCACGCGCACTTCGAGATCGAGATCGATCTTCGGCCGGCCGGCGACGAGTCCGTCGTGGAAGAGCTTGAGGTACTCGCTGCCGGCGAGATCGTTCGCGTCGCCACGAAGCGTATTGAGGCCGAGGAGGAAGATGGCATCGCCTTCGCGCTGGAAGCCCATCGGCACGACGCGATCGACATCATCGATGAGCCCGAGCGCGCCGATGACCGGCGTGGGGTAGATCGCTTCGCCGTTCGTTTCGTTGTACAGCGAGACGTTGCCGGAGATGACCGGCACGCCGAGCGCCTCGCACGCGGCGGACATGCCGCGGATGGCCTGCTCGAGCTGGTAGTAGACCTCCGGCTTCTCCGGGTTGCCGAAGTTGAGGCAGTCGGTGAGCGCGACGGGCTCCGCGCCGGCACAGACGACGTTGCGCGCCGCCTCGGCGACGGCCAGCGCGCCGCCGGCATACGGATCCAGGAAGCAGGCGCGGCCGTCGCCGTCGGTGGCGAGCGCGATGGCTTGGCGCGTGCCCTTCACGCGCATCACGGCGGCGTCGCTCCCCGGGCCGACGACGGTGTTGGTGAGCACCTGGTGGTCGTACTGACGCCAGACGTAGCGTTTGGAGGCGATCTCGGGTGAGGAGAGCAGCTCGAGAAGCGCCGCTTGTGGCGACCCTTCGGCAGGCTCAGGGCGGGCTCTGAAGGTCGCCCTTACGGTGTCGCCGCGCATAGGGGCGTGTAATTGAACGCCCCTTCCTAGATCCGGCAGCGCCGCTAGGTCGTACGACTGTAGATCGTCCAGCCAGCGGGGCTTGACGCCATCGCGAGTGTAGAGCGGTGGTTCTGTGAGCATCGTGACGGGCAGGCGCGCGACGACGTCGGAGCCGCTTGCAGTGAGCCCCGCCGAACTGTCACGAACCGTCGCCATGCCGTCGTCGGTGACGAAGCCGATCGGCTCGCAGTGCAGCTCCCAGCGCGCGAAGAGCTTGCTCACGTCATCGACGTGCGCGCGTTTGGCGATGATCAGCATGCGCTCCTGCGATTCGGAGAGCATGACATCGTACGCGGTCATGCCGCGCTCGCGGCGCGGGACGCGCGCGACATCTATCTCGATGCCGGTGCCGGCCTTCGCGGCGCACTCGACGGCGGAGCTGGTGAGGCCGGCCGCGCCCAAGTCCTGCATGCCGACGATCCAGCCGCTGTGCTGCTCGGCGAGCTCGCAGCACGCTTCCATCAACAGCTTCTCGAGGAATGGATTGCCAACCTGCACGGCGGGACGGCGCTCCTCGGAGCGCTCATCGAGCTCAACGCTGGCGAAGGTTGCGCCATGGATACCGTCGCGGCCGGTGTCCGCGCCAACGAGCAGCAGCACGTTGCCGGCGCCGTCCGCGCGCGCGCGCTGGAGGTCATCGATGCGACCGAGACCGACGCACATCGCGTTCACGAGCGGGTTGCCGGAGTACGAGTCCTCGAACGCGATCTCGCCGCCGACCGTCGGCACGCCGAGGCAGTTGCCGTAGCCGCCGATGCCACCGACGACCCCTCCGAAGAGATAGCGATTGCGCGCGTCGTCCAGCGGGCCGAAGCGGAGCGAGTCCAGGATCGCGATCGGCCGCACGCCCATCGCGAAGATGTCGCGCACGATGCCACCGACGCCCGTCGCGGCGCCTTGGTACGGCTCGATCGCGGAGGGATGGTTGTGCGACTCGATCTTCATCGCCACGCAGAGCCCGTCGCCGATATCGACGACGCCGGCGTTCTCCTCGCCGGCCTTGGTAAGCAGGCGCGGGCCGCTGGTGGGGAACAGACGCAACAGGGGCTTGCTGTTCTTGTAGCCGCAGTGCTCGCTCCAGAGCGCGCCGATCATGCCCAGCTCGACATCGTTCGGCTCGCGGTCGAGGCGCTGACAAGCAAGGCGGTACTCGTCCCACGAGAGGGCGATCTGATCGAGCGTGCGCTGGTCGACGGTCATGGGGCCGCTGCCAGCGTATCGAAGTGACAACGCGATGCGCTAGGCTGGCGCAGCGATGGATGTCTCACGCATCGAAGCGGTCGCGCCCGCGCCGCAACCAGCGCTGCGCCACTATGCGCTCGCGCTCGCGCTGGCGATTCTCGGCGGCCTGCTAGGCCTCGTTGGCGCGTTCTTCGAGGAGGTGCGCGCGGGCGGGCTTGTGCTGCTGCCGATCGTCGGCGCGCCGATCATCGAGGAGGTCCTAAAGCCATCCGGCATATACCTCCTGCTCTCGCGCTGGGCCTACGTCGTTCGCAACCAGGTCCAGATCGCCGCGCTCACCGCGATTTCGGGGCTCACCTTCGGCCTGCTGGAGAGTCTGGTCTACGTCACCGTCTACCACCGTCACCATTCCGGCGCGTTCGTGGTCTACCGCTTCACCGTGACGGTGCTGCTGCACGCAACGAGTAGCTTCATCGCAGGCCTCGGCATCAACCGTCAGCTGTTCGATTGGGCGAACGGGAAGGCGCCGTTCCCGAAGGCCAGCCGAAACGCCTTCGTCGCTGCGATCCTACTCCACGGCGCTTACAACACCGTCGTCATCGCGCTCAGCATCGCCGGCGTCCTGGACTTTAGTTAGGGCGCAGTGAACCGGAATGCGATGGGCCGGACTTGGGGGTCGCCTGCGAACGGACTATATTCGATTCGGTCTGCCTGGTAACGCAGCTCGACAGGATTGGTGCCACTATCCAACTCAAAGACCAGCTGGATCGCAGCGATCTTGTTGCCGCTTAGGTTCCCGGGCAGCGCAACACCATTCATCAATGCAAGCACAGGTTTGCGCCGCTGCCCAAGTCCATCCCTTATTGAGAAGTCACTATCACGTATCCGGAACGACTGGCCAAAATACTCTCCAATTGTTAGCCGGAAGCTAATCAAGCGCTCCCCTTCAGGGGCTCTGAGAGACGCAAATGACGTCTCAGGATCACGAGCTCCATCGAGCTGGACATGGACTCCGTAATTATTAACTGCTGCTAACGCGTAGGGCGCCCTTGCCTCCTCGCGAAGCAGGCTTGCGTACGATACGCGGACAACGATGGCGTTGTTGCCTTGCCAAAGGCCACCCACCAGCGCAAGCACAAATAACGCCACATAAGATGCCAAGAGCGGCGCACCTATGATGCCAGACACAAGTTCATTACCCGACGACGTGGTGCTCGCCATTCCGTAAGGCGGGTAGGAGTCGGTGAGCAGATTCAGATACGCTTGCAGGCGCGCGTACCAGCGCAGCGCGCCTGTCGCGAAATCGAAAGTGTCGCGAGGATAGCTCCCGGTAATGAGAATTGAGATCCAGGCGAACATCGTCACGAACAGCCAGGCGAGCTGGATGAAGCTAAAGACGATGTAGTTGGGGACAATCGTGATGAACCGGACGAACAGTCGAACGCGCGACTGCTTCTGCGGGTATGGGATGTCCAGCAGCAGTGGATACCGCCCTGGTTCAGATGAGAACGGGGGATACTCGTCCCGAAGGAGCGCAAGGTACGCGCCGAGGTTCAGCTGCCAGCGGAGAAGACCGACATTGAAATCGAACAGGCCTCGGGGATATTTTCCGGTGAACAGGATCGCGAACCAGGCGAGGAAGGTCACCAGGCTAAAGACCGTCTGCAGGATGTAGACGACGATGATCTGCGGAATGGCAAGAAAGATACGCAACAGCGTCTTCCATCGCGACTGACGTTCCTTGTACTCCACGCCGAAGAGCACAGGATGCGGCGCTTTCGGACGCCAGGGCAGCACTGGCGCAGGCCGTTGAGGACCTGCACGTGCCTCCGATGCCGTAGAAGGCGGCGCTGTCGGTGGGATCATCGGCTCCTGCGAGGGGCTGGGCGGGGGCGCCGCCGGCGCCACGAACACCGACTGCAGCCCTTCAGGGCCTTCGATGATGGCACTGCAGGCCTTAGCGACAAAGACCGGCTGCCCCTCGTAGGCGACTTTATAAAAGTCCCTGTCGTCGCTTCGCAGCAACGGCAGCTCCGAGCCAGCGCCAAAGCGAACGATACGCGGCCCGGTCTCGTGCGCAATCGTCAGGCCGTCGCAATCCTGTGTGACACGAACGCGCGAAGCCAACGATGTCTCCTACATTTGGCATGAACTAGCGTCTCTCAGTACGGGCAGAAGCCGGCGTTTCGCGTTCGCTACAGGCGGCCAGCGAGCTCCCCGCGCTTTTGTTCGTACTCTTCGGCGGTGAGGATGCCCTCATCGCGGAGCCGCGCAAGCTCGCGTAGCCGTCCGCTAATGTCGCCGATGCTCTCGGTCCCTGTCGCCGCGCCCTGCGCTGCGTAAGGTTGGGCGATTGGGGCCGCGCCGGTCGAGCTGCTCCGCATCGCCTCTGGCAAGCCCAGAGGGGCGTAGACAACGACGGTACTCATCATCTTGTCATGCAACGCCTGGCGATTCTTATCGGCCAGCACGAGTATGCCGTTGATCAGCCCGCCAAACGGAATAATGTATCCGATGAGGAGCATCTTGAGCAAGACGTCGCGTACCCACATGCGACCGCCACGTACGGCCTTCCCTGTATCGGTGTCAATGACGTAGACATTGACGATCTTTTTCGCCGGCGACTGGGCGTCGGATGCAACCAGAGCGAACCAAATCAGCCAGCCGATGAACAAGGTCAGGAGAAACAGAACGCCTTCAAGCAGGCTCGTGCCGAAGAAGCGGCGCGTGAACGTTACGCGCTCTGTGCTGCCAGTCACGTCGGGCAGAAACAGTCCGCAGTTCTGACAGAAGAGTGTCGTTTGGCCAGGGGCATTACAACGATGACAAGTTACGGGTGTCGCGAGTTCCGCCACCGGAAACCTCCTAACAAAGGGCCAGGCCCTCTACTTGCCTAGGCCTGCATGCTGAACGGCGGGTATCTATCTGTCATCAGGTTCGAGTACGCGTTGGCCCGGTGCTGCCAGCGCAATGCTCCTACAACGAAGCGGAACAGCGACTCGGGGTACTTCTTGGTGAACAGGATCGCGAACCAGGCGATGCATGTCACGATCTCGGCCACAAACAGGAGGAGCAATACCACAATCGCGTTTGGCAACACCAGCAGCCACTTGACGAAAATCAGCCAGCGTGAAAGTTCTTGCGGAAACTCGACGTCGTATGTCACCGGATACTTGCCGGCATCCATCGAGAACGGCGGATACTCATCGCGCATGAGGAAGATGTACGCGCTGACGTTGGCCGCCCAGCGGTTGACGCCGACCACGAAGTTGAAGAGACCGGGCGGATACTTCTTCGTGAAGAGGATGGCGAAGAAGACGATAAACTGGGCCACGGCTGCGGCGAGGATGAGCAGGTACAGAACGACGATGTGCGGGATGGCCAACAGCCACTTGACGAAGATCTTCCAGCGCGAAAGCTCACCCGGGTACTCGACGTCGAAGATCACAGGATAGCCTGACGCCGCCGCTGTTGCTGTTGTCACCGGACGCCTCCTTGCGACTGCCGCCCGCGCGGATCCGGCTTCGATGACGCGAGTCTACGACGTGAGGATGTGCCGGCGCAAGAGAGGTGGGATTATGTCGCGGCCATCGCCACGCCCGCTTCGATGACGCTGCGCCAGAGGACGAGGCCGTCGGTGCCGCCCATAAGCGCTTCGCCGGCGCGCTCCGGGTGCGGCATCATGCCGAGGACGTTGCCGCGCTCGTTCACGATGCCGGCGATGTTGCGCAGCGAGCCGTTCGGGTTCGCATCGGGCGTCACATCGCCCTCCGGAGTGCAGTAACGGAACGCGACGCGGCCGCTCGCTTCGAGCCCGTCGAGCGTCGCTTCGTCGGCGTGGTAGCGGCCCTCGCCGTGCGAGATCGGCACGCGCAGCACCTGGCCCATCGAGCACAGCCGCGTGAAGGGCGAGCTCGTGTTCTCGACGCGGAGGTGCACATCCTGGCAGCGGAACTGGAGACTCTGGTTGCGCATGAGGACGCCCGGCAGCAGGCCGGCTTCGCACAAAATCTGGAAGCCGTTGCAGATGCCGATGACAGGCCGGCCCGCGGCCGCGTGGCGCGCGACGGCTTCCATCACGGGCGAGAAGCGCGCGATGGCGCCGGTGCGCAGGTAGTCGCCATAGGAGAAGCCGCCGGGCAGAACGATGCAGTCGTAGCGCGAGAGATCGGTCTCGCGGTGCCAGACGAGGTCGGCCTCCTGGCCGAGGACGTCGCGGAGGACGTACTGGCAGTCGTGGTCGCTCCAGGTGCCGGGGAAGACGATGACGGCGAAACGCATGCGCAGGAACATGGAACCAGGAACATCGAACTGGGGCAAGGGAAAGGGGTCAGGGGTTAGGTCACGTCGCGAACTACGGGGCAGTCCAGCCCTTCTTCATTACGACAAACCCGAGTCGGATCAGCAGTCCGCACAGTATCAGCAGATAGATCCCGATAGGAAAGATCCCTTGGCCCAGGATCCATAAGGAGAGTGACAGTCCGGCAAAGAGAGCGCAGATCAGACCAAGACGACTGGCATGGGACAGGGAGATCGACCTGAGCGGCCCAACACCCGTGGTGAGCGCGAGGATCGCAGCCGTGACGCCTATGGTTGCTGCAGAGGCCCACTGACCAAGCAGCAGAGTTATCACACAGCCAGCAAGAGCCATCGTTAGGAAGGCCGGTACTTCCCAGGGCTCAAGACTACTCTGCTTCATTGGCTTACGCTGGATTCCATCACTCTAGAAGTATCGGCCTGTCGCGCGTAGTGATGTGCTCGGAATGACAGAGAGGAAGCGTTGGTCGCGAGGGGCCAGATTCCTCGCTGCGCTCGGAATGACAAAGTGGCAGCTACGTCGGGCGGCGGGTGGAGGCGGGCGTTTGCGGCAGCGCCTCGACGGGCGGCGCGGCCGGGAGGCGGCGGCCGGGGCGGAAGCGGCCGATGAGCGCGCGGCGCTCACGCGGCGTCGGCTCCGGGTACTCGATGCGCGGATGGTAGACGCCGCGCAGCGTGCGCTTGAACGACTCGGCGACGGTGCGGAGGTCGCGCAGCGTGAGGTCGCATTCGTCCAGCTCGCCTTCGGCGAGGCGCTCCGTCAGCACTTCTTCAACGATCACATCGATCCGCTCCGGCGAGCGGTCGGCGCTGGCGCGCACCATCGCCTCGGTGGAGTCGGCGAGCATGACGATCGCGGTCTCGCGGCTCTGCGGCTTCGGGCCCGGGTAGCGGAAACGCGCCGGGTCGACATGCGGATCGGCCTTGCTGGCCTTGCGGAAGAAGTACGGGATCAGCCGCGTCCCATGGTGCTCCGGGATGAACGCCTGCACGGCCTTCGGCAGGCGCTGCCTGTAGGCAAGCTCCGCTCCCGCAACGACGTGCTCCGCGATGATGCGCGCGCTGTCCTCGGGCGCAAGGGAGTCGTGCGGATTTGCGCCGCCCATCTGGTTCTCGATGTAGAAGCCGGGCTGCACGACCTTGCCGATGTCGTGGTAGTAGCAGCCGACGCGCACGAGCAGCGCATCGGCGCCGACGAGATCGGCGGCGCGCTCGGCGAGGTTGCCGACGATAACGCTGTGATGGAATGTACCCGGCGCTTCGTCCTGCAGGCGGCGCAGAAGCGGCGCGTTGAGCTGCGACAGCTCCATGAGCTGCACGCGCGTCGTGATGCCCATCACGGCGCCGACGAGCGAGTAGGCACCGGCCGTGAGCAGCCCGCTGCTCAGCCCAGTAACCGAGCCGGCCGCCGTCATCCACAGCGCGTCTAACGCCTTGCGGTCCGGTTCCAGCAGCCAGAGCGCGAAGAGCGCGCCCAGCGCGACGACCGAAACGAGCACACCGCCGATCAGGTACTGATTGGTGCGCGTGGCACGCTCGACCGCGAAGGCGCCGACCACCGCGCCGAGACCGTAGACGAGAAATATGCGTCCGACATCGATGGGGCTGATCGTGCCGGCGATCGAGAGGTTCGGAAGCGTGACGACGGCGAACATCATGAGCGCCGCCTGCAAGAGGCCGATGACCACGGCCAGCCGCGCCTCGATCAGCGTCGCGATCAGCATGGAGACGGTCGCGAGCGGCAAGAAGTACGCCAAAAAGCGCCGGTTCTCATCGGGCAGCACGAGCGAGAAGTAGACCTTCGCAATGAGCACCGGGAGCGCGATCATGAGCACGAGCAGGAGCAGGTTTCGATCGGAGCTGATCGCGTTCGAAGGAAAGCGCCAGAGATAGACGGCGATGAGCGTCGCGGCGAGGACGGCAACGATCGCGACAGCGGCGACGTTACGCCAATCGACGCGGGGCGTGAGCAGGCCGAGCTGCTTGAGGAGCTCGAGCGTCGTCGCGTCGACCGGGACGCCGTGCTGCGTGACGAGCTGTCCCTTGGACACGGTCTGTTGGACAGGCTGGACGTTCCGCCGGGCGACCTCTTGCGCCTGCGCCGTGGCGTCGTCGTCCACGATCAGTGTCGAGACGACAAGCGGTCGCACGAGATCGGCGACGAGGTTCGCTTCGTCCGCGGAGAGATCAGGGCTGATGAGCTGTAGGAGGCCATCGCGCTCTGCCTGCACGGCGTCGGGCGCGATCGAGCGGCTCAGGCTGTCACCGAGCATCTGCTCCGCGTTCTGCTGAACAAGCAGCCACCGGTCCGGAGGCAGCGTCAGCACAGTATCGATGCTGCTGCGGGAGAGGCCGAGATCTGTGATCCCCAGCAGGCGCGCGCGTTTCGCTTCCTGACTGAGCGCATCGTTCTGGCGGACGGAGTCGACGCTCTTGGTCGCAGCGCTCAGAACGCTGAGCCGCTTCGCGCGCAGGCTCGGATCGAAGACGAGGACGTTCGGCACGGCCTTGGCCGCGTTCTCTTGCGCCTGCTCGGTCAGGACGTTGCTCGTAAACGCCTTGTCGCGCGGCGAACGGATATCGCGCGAGATGATGTCGCCCTGCTGTACACCGAGCGATCGAGGGAAGAAGGGGAAGAGGGCAACGACGAGGGCCAGCAGTAGCGCGCCCCAGAAGATGATCACCTGGGGAGGAGTCAGCGGCCGCGACACACTCCCGACCATGCGTTCAGCCACCATGATACCAGAGCAGGGTGGAGGCGGACGGTTGGCGGGGTCGGGACGTAGCTGATCGACCGGGACGTGCTCGACCTGCAGCGCGGTGACACTATTGCCGGATAGTGAGGGCTTGCCCAAGAGAAAGGCCCTCCTTCACAGAGGGCCACGGTGGGCACGAGATCCGCACTAGGCGGAGAGGGCACGAGGGCCACGACTCCTGGAGCATACCACGCCGCAAACGCCGGTGATAGGATTGGTGGCAATAGAAGGAGGTGGCCAGCACTCATGAGCAAGCGATGGCTCTTCATCTTAAGCATCAGCGTGGCCGCACTGTTCGCGTTCGCGGTCTTAGGCGGAGCGTGCAAGAGCACCAAGAAGAAGAGCCCCGAACCGACAGCCACCACCGCGGCAGCCGCTACGGCGACGGAGTCGATAGGTCAGACGCCACCTTTGGTGAGTGGCACACCGCAGGCGAACGGCGAGAATACGGTTAATGTCGCGCTCGCCGAGTACAGCATTACCCCAGACGTGTTCCCGACCGCGCCGGGAACCGTCACGCTCAAGGCGAAGAATATCGGCGCCAACGAACACGAACTCTTGATCGTCAAGCGAGCCCCAGAGTTCGGCAGCGGCTTGAGCGTGAACATCGACGGTAGCGTCGATGAGGCTCAAGCGGGTTTAACGGTCGTCGGCAGGACTGAGAAGTTGGCGGCCGGCGGCGAGGCGTCGAAGACCATCACGCTGGAGCCCGGCCTCTACTTGCTGATCTGCAATCTCGTGACGAAGAACGTCAGTTATTACCAAAAGGGCATGTTCGTGTCGTTCACCGTGAGGCAGTAGGCAGGAGGGCAAGCGACCTTGCCCTTGGCTCAGGAACCGAGCAGCTCGCGGACGACTTCGCTCACGTCGCGGCCCTCGGCCCGGCCGCGGAACTGCTGCATGAGCACGGGCATGACTTTCCCAAGGTCCCGCGGGCCGCTGGCGCCGGTCTCAGCGACGACGCGTCGCGCGGCATCCATGATCTCGTCGCGGGTCGCCTGCTGCGGGAGGTAGGTGGAGATGACGGCGAGCTCCGCCTCTTCCTTCGAGACGAGGTCATGGCGATTGGCCTTCGTGAACTCTTCGATGCTCTCGCGGCGCTGCTTCGCCTCTTTGGCAAGGACGCCGAGGACATCGCCATCGTCCAGCTCATGACCGGCGGCGATCTCGGCGTTGTGCAGGGCGGCGAGCACGAGGCGGAGCGTGTCGCGACGGTTGTCGTCGCGATCGCGCATCGCGTCGCGGAGGTCCGCGTTGAGTTGCTCTTTCAGCGACATCTCTCAAGAAGAAGGACCCGCCTTGCGGGGCGGGTCCTCGTGCCTATCCGCGACTTGGGCCGCTTGAGCGGCTACTTGGGCCGCTTGAGCGGCTACCTGGGCCGCTCGTGCGGCCACCCGGGCCGCTCGTGCGGCCACCCGGGCCGGCCGTTCGGCTTCGTCCAGCGGCTCCCAGCCGCGACTTGCGTCGCTTGGCTGCGGCCTTTCGCTTGCGCTTTACGCTCGGCTTTTCGTAGTGACGGCGGCGGCGCGCCTCAGAAAGAATGCCGTACTGCTGGACGCGCTTGGTAAACCGCCGCAGCGCCGATTCCAGCGATTCTCGTTCTCCTACGATAACTTCCGCCAGGCTGATCTCCTCCCCTCCCGCACGGTTGTGACAAAATTATCTTACCGGCGATGACGTGTGCGGATCAAGCTCGTGGCCGCCGACCCACATTCGCCTAATCGTTACGTTTCGCAGTGCTTCAGGAGATTGCTCTAGGGCGTCCGGTGGGAGGAGCAGGAGATCGGCGCGAAGGCCTGGGGTCATTGAGCCCCGCTCGTGCTCGAGGAAGCCCGCATGGGCGGCGGCTCTGGTCCACCACGAGAGAGCCTCGCGGATATCGACCGCCTGATCGGGCGCGACGGCGTCGCCGGAGAGCGCCCGACGATCGATCGCCGTTGCGATGGACGCGAGCGGCTCCGGGCGCGTGACAGGCGCATCGGAGCTGGCAGCCAGTGTCACGCCCGCCTGGCGGAGCGACCGGAAGGCGTACAACGCCGGCTGCGCTTCGTCCGGGATGAGCGCGAGATAGCGATCGCCGCGCTCATGGACGAACGATGGCTGGCTGACGACGACGATGCCGAGCCGCGCGAGGCGCTCCGCCATACCTTCGGGAAGCAGCCCGCAGTGCTCGATGCGATGCCGGTGATCGGCGCGCGGCTTATCGCGCAGGGCCGCTTCGATGGCATCGGCGGCGGCGGCGATCGCCTGCTCGCCGATCGCGTGGATGGCGACCTGCCGGCCCGCGCCGTGCACCTCGGCGACGAGGCGCACGAGCTCCGCTTCGTCCGGCACGATCTCGTCGCCGAGCTCATGCAGCATGATCTTGACTGCGCCGCGACGAAGCCTGCCACTCACCGAGATCTCGGGAAGCTCGCCGAGGTGCTCGATGCCTTCCATCATCACGACATCGAGCGTGACAGCGCCGTCTTCGATGAGCTGCTCGAACAGCTCCCAATCGGAACGGCCGTTGGTGTGGGTGGCGTCCTGGATGCACGTGATGCCGTTCCCGAGGAGCCGCCGGCACGCCTCCCGCGTGCCGTCCGCCAGCTCGGCGTAACCGAGCGGCGGCCCGGCTCCTTCGATGACCTGCTCCATAGCGAGCAGTAAGCCCGAGGGCTCTCCGGTATCCGGATCGCGATCGATCGCGGCGCCGGGCGGCTCCTCGGAGGCGGCGTCGATGCCCACGAGGCGCAGCGCTGCGCTGTTCAGCACGCTGGCGTGCCCGCTGCGGTGGATGAGACGCACAGGCCCGTCGGGCACCGCGGCGTCGAGATCGTGGCGGTCGGGGTGGCGGCCTTCGGCGAGGCGTGTCTCTTCGTAGCCGAACGCGCGCACCCACTGGTCGCCGGATGTACGCTCCGCCTGCGCCCGTATCGCGGCCTGGATCTCGCCGATGCTGCGCGCGGCGGTGCAATCGGCGCAGAGGAGGGTGGCCGCGTAGGCGAGAAGGTGGCAATGCGCATCGATAAACGCCGGCACCAACACGCCGCCCTGGCAATCGACGCGCTCGGCGCGCGAACCGAAAGCCACCGCGACCTCATCGAACGTCCCGACGGCGACGATCCGTCCGTCGCGCACGGCGACGGCCTCCGCTTCGCGACAAGAGGGGTCCATCGTGAGGGCGCGGGCGTTGTGGAAGAGCAGATCGCTCATGAATCAGGAGCGGCCGTTCCCGCCAGGCGGGACGGCCGCGAACGAAATGAGAGAGGGAAGCGATCAGTCAGCGGAGGGGAGCACCTTGGGCTGCATGAGCTCCATCGGCACGCCGCAGCACTCGACCGAGCCGTCGCCGGGCTTGATACAGAGCACCTCCGTGGCGCACTTCTCACACTGGAACCGCTTACCTAGCTGATTGGCCACCGCCGTACCTCCCGGCTACTGTTTGATCTGCATGGGCTGGCCGCAACAAGAGAGCCCGCCGTCACCGGCCTTGGTCACGATCATCTCCGTGTTGCACTTCGTGCACTGGTAACGCTTGCCTACCTGGTTCGCCACGCTGCACTTCCTCGAAGGTTATGTCTGGGACTGAAGTCTAGCCAACAAGCTCGGAAGGCGTCAAGGAGGCGAAACCGTGAACGCGACGTGCATGCCGGACGTGTAGTGGGTGGGCACGTTGCAGATGAGCACATAGGTGCCCGGCGCGAGCTGCGCGCCGACCGTGTCGGCGGCGCCGGCGGCGATGAAGTTGCCTGAAGAACTTGCAACCACCTTCACCTTCGTTTCGTCCACCTGCGAGCCGGTCAGCGGCAGCGCGTCGGGCGCAAGCTCGGTCTGGATGACGCGGAAGTTGTGCGGCCCGTTGCCGTCATTCGTCACGTCGAACTCCACGGGACCTGTAGATACCGACGTTGGGTCTGGCTCGACCTGGAAGGGCGAATCGTTCAGCGAGACAGCCACCTTCGTCGCGCCGATGATGGGCGTTGGCGTTGGGCCAGTGTTGCCGCCAGTGGTCACCGCGCGGTCGCTGCAGGTCGGACCCGGGTTGGGGGCGATGGTCGCCGGGTCGGACGGTGGAGCGAAGTTGCGCACCAGCGTGCCGTTTGCGTGATTCGCCGGCTCCAACTCTGCCACCTTGTTGCTGTTGAGAACGCCGCGGGCAACGATCAGGTCGTTGCCGAGGTAGATCTCAGCGTTCTTGGAATGCTCCGCCAGCTCAGAGTTGGCGGCCTGGCGCTTGACGCCGACCGCCGTCATCATGATCTTGTCACCAGAGCCGTGCGCGGAAGCCGTGGTGCCGTTCACGCCGCGTTTCACCTCGAGCAGGTTGCCATTGTAGATCGAGCCGCGCCGGGCGTGCTCCGCCTTCTTGGTGCCGCCTACGGCTCGTTGCACCTTGACCATCGCAGGATCGATCGCGTTCACGGCAACGGTCTCGCCATCGATGGTGTACTGCTGGCCGACGGTGAGCTTCGCCGTGCCCGTGACATCGGCCGTCGTCCCATCTGTCGAGAGATCAGCCAGGAGCGTTTGGCCGGTCGGCGTGGCTCCCGTCGGTGGCGTAGCCTTGGCGTTGGCAGGCTGAATGACTGCTGCGCCTGCGCTGTGCGGGGCAGTCGTCGAGCCGCGCTCGATCTCGATCCGCGCAGGCTGGACAATCTCAGTTACGCGGAACAGCTCGTCATCCATGCGGATGATCATGCCGGTCTCGATGCCCGTGGTGCCGCTGATCGAGAGCGTGTCCTGCGCCGTGCCGATCGCGGTGGCGATCGTTTGGCCCGTGTCGACAGGGCCTACCACCTGCAGCATCTCGTCGCCGACCGTGAATTCGTAGCCCTTCCGGAAGAACGTCGGCTTGCTCACGGAAACATTCGTGTCGGTAACGGTGCTGTTGGCATCCATCTTCGCGCCGGTGTCGCCGTCGTTGCCAACGGAGGTGACGTTCATCAGCTCGCTATCGATCCGGATCAGGGCCCCGGTCTGGATGCCTGACGGCCCGCCGGCCAAGATCGTCTTCGGCGTGCGGCCGATGACCTTCGCCAGCACGTGGCCGGTGGTGGGGATGCCGCGAGAGATGCCTGTGACCTGCACCGTCTCGTCTTCGATCTGCAGCGTGTCGCCGGCGGCGAAAACCGATGTGTCAGCGACGATCGCCGCGCTGGCGTCCTGGGGCATCTTCTCCGTCAACGCCTGCACGGTCTGCCCGTTCTTCATCACCGCCGTGCCGAGCGCATGATCGACAGCCTTCGTTCCGTTGACCCCACGCACGACATCGAGCTGCTTCGGCAGCACGCGCATGCGTTCGCCGTCGATTCGGATGTACTGCCCAAGCGTGAACGGGCCGGCATTGCTGACCGTGAGAGTCGTGTCGGCTGCAGTGAGACCGGCGGCCATGTCGACCGTGGCGCCCTTGGTAGTGAGCGGCCCTCCGTCAGTCCTATCCGCCTCCGCTTGCGCGACGTCCCAGTGGCCTTCGCTGATCAGCACCACGAGCTGGCGGATCTGCTCGTCGCTGAGTGTGCCCCCCTGCGAGGCGCCCCAGGTAGGCATGAGGGTGCCGGCGCGACCGCAGGTGATAGTGTTCGTGACGAGCCGTACGCTGATATCGAACTTCGCCTGGCTGAAATTGCCGGTGTCATCGATGCCTTTGAACTCATCCGTGTCGAGCGCCGGCGCGACGGAGAGCCGCCCGCCCTGCGCACCGCCTTCTCCACGGTCGCCGTGGCAGAGCCGGCAATTGAGCGTGAAGGTCTCCGCGCCGAACTCCGCGGTCTTGTCATCCTGGGTGGTCTTGGCCGCGTCCGAGCGGAAGGGGTCCCAGATGGTGTACGCGCCGACGGCGATCAACGCGAGGAAGAGGACGACCACCATGGCATTGATCTGCTTGCCGGTGTTCATCCCGCTTCCTTACACGCCCTTCTGTTGCTGATCAGCTAGATGCGGATAGCGCGATCCGGGTTGTCCGGGCCGCCGTTGACGCGCTTTCCGGTGTCGACGGTGAGATCGCCGCTGCCACCGACGGAGATCGCCATCGTGTCCATGGAGCGCGGCGCCGGGCCGAAGACGCGGACGCCGGCGTCGGTGTAAGTGGAGCCGTGGCAGGGACAACGGAACCAGCCGAGCTTGATCTGCCCGCTCGCCGGGTCGGGCCAGCTAAAGCTCGGGCGCCAGGGAACCGTGCAGCCGAGGTGCGGGCAGCGCCACCACAGCGCGAGCAGACCGGGGCCGCCCTGCTCTGCGGTGAGGCTGACCAGCCAGAAGCGCCCGGCCGCGATTTGCACCTTCTGGCCGGGCGAAGGGATCTGACTCTTCGGCACGCTGACTTTGCCACCAAAGCCGGCTACCTTCGACGGGTAGATGATGTCGAGGCCGCAGGCGCCCATGCCGGCGAGGACGGCGCCGATACCGGTCCAGAAGCTGGTCTGGAGCACGCGCCGGCGCGAGACGACGGGCGTGCCGGGCACGCGCTCCGCCACGACAACGGCGGCCGACGGACCGTGCGGCGCGGACCCAGCGCCGGGCCGCGCCGGGCGCGCCTCGCTGACGGCGGCCGGCGCCTTTTCGCTTTCAGCCAGCGCAGCCGCCTCGGCGGCGGGTTGCTCTTGTTCCTGCTCTGTCACAACGTCTCGCTAGCTAACCTGTCGGCTTGGGCACGTCCCAGGGCATCACCAAGTCCTGTCCGGCGCCGCGGAAGCCGGCGCCGATGATCGTGAGCACCCAGAAGACCGTCATGAAGCCCGTGAAGAGCGCGATGATCGCGCTGCGCATGTCGTAGACCCAACCGATGCGTTTCAGGGTGAGGATCATGAGCACAGGCAGGCCGACCATCAGGAGTACCGGTATCAGATCCTCGACGAGGAACGCCGGGAAGTTCAGGTTGAGGTCGTACCAATAGAGCTGTTGCGCCCATCCGGGAAGCCAGGACGGATTCGACCAGCGCATCCACTCCGGTCCGCCTGTGCCGTTGAACGGCATGGGAATGTGCGTAAAGTCTTGCGGCCAGTTGAGCTGGCCGTCGTGCGGCCCACCGCCGCCGAGCTGGGCGCTCTCAGGCACCTTGATGTGCCACTGCCAGCCGGTCTGGATCGACCGCACGTTGCGGAACGGCGCGAGCACCGTGGGCCATTCCCAGTCCTTGTCGCGGTGCTGGACGATGTTCGTGACTACATCGACGTGCCGGCTCTGATCGTAGAGCACGAGGCCGGCCGAGAACACGGCGGCGAAGACAACGGAGAAGCAGGTAATCTTGACGGCGTGCGGGGTGGCAAACCAAGCGCCCTGCCCTTCCTGCGAGCGGTCGATGTATGGGATCGCGGCGAGCAAGATCAGCGCGATCGTCGGCACGATTACGCCCGCGAGCGCCGGGTTCATGTGCAGGAGCATCTCCTGCAGGTTCATGAAGTACCACGGGGCCTTCGATGGGTTGGGCGTAACGTTCAGGTTCGCGCGGTTGAGCAGCGGCGCGTTGAGCACCGCCGACAGCACGACGAAAGAGAACGTGACCACGACCGCGGAGATGAACTCGACGAAGACGAGATCGGGCCAGACCAGCAGCTCTTCCTCGCGTTCGCGGCGCGGGCGGGTGGACGGCGGCGCCGCGGCTCGCTCGCGGGGCGCCGGTGTCGGGACGGGCTGCGCTTGTACGGCCATCGTTCGCTTACAGCGGGCGAGCCAGGCCGCCGTCGCGGCGGATGCGCCAGAAGTGGACGGCCATGAAGATGCCCGCTAACAGGGGTAACCCGATCACATGCAACGTATAGAACCGGAGGAGCGCGGAATCGCTCACCTCCAGTCCACCTAAGAGGACAAGGCGCGACGTTTCCCCGAGGAGCGGCGCGGATCCGACCATGTTCATGCCCACGGTGACGGCCCAGATCGCGAGCTGGTCCCAGGGCAGCAGGTAGCCGGTGTAGCTGAGCATGAGCGTGAGGATGAGCAGCACGACACCGACCACCCAGTTGAACTCGCGTGGGGGCTTGTAGGCACCGGTGTAGAAGACGCGCATCATATGCAGGAACACGGCGATGACCATGCCGTGCGCCGTCCAGCGGTGCATGTTGCGCATCAGCATGCCGAAGCGCACGCTCGTCTCGAGCGAGTTGATGTCTGTGAACGCGCGGTCGGATGAGGGCACGTAGTAGAACATGAGCATCACGCCCGTGACGGTGAGGGCGAGGAAGAAGAAGAACGTGATGCCGCCGAGGCAGTAGGTGTGCGTGATCTTGACGTGCGTCTTGTGGAGGCGCGTCGGGTGCAGGTGAAGGAAGACGTTGGTGGCGACGACGAGCATCTGGTTCCGGGGCGTGTTCGGGTAACCGGAACGGAAGATCGAGCGCCAGATGTAGTTATGGAAGAGCTTGTCGTAGAGCCAACCGCCGACTCCGGGTCCTCGTGGTTGCTCGGTTACGGCCATGCTACCCCCTCGCCCTACCTGCTCCACCAACGGCCGAGGGCGACCATGACGACGATCGTGAACACGAGCGTCATAAAGACGGCGGCCAGCTCGGTAATATCGGGGCTCGCGAGTGGGAAGCTTGAGGGTTCGAAGGGCATCGGAGGCTCCTCAGGAACTCGAACCGCAGGCCGCCGGCTTCGATTGTGAAGCCAGTTGCAATCGATAGCCTAGCACCGGCCCCACCTACTGTCAAGCAGATTCGGCCCAGATACGAATGCGGGGGCACCCAGGTCCTTTGCCCTGGGCTCGCCGGGCTCTTCCTACGGAGCAACGCGAATTGCCGCGGCCACGCCGGCGCCCGTGTCCGTGAACTCCCAGGCGCGGAAGCGGGCATCGTCTTTGACGAACCAGCGCCAGACGCGCAGGAGCGCCGGCGCGCTGCAGATGTCATCGAAGACCACGACGCCCCCGACCTTCAGCCGGGGCAGCACGTTGGCCATGTCACGCGCTGCGCCGCTGATCGAGTGGTCGCCGTCGACCGTGATGAGATCGAAGAACAGGTCCGGGTGCTCGCGGAGGAAGGCCGGCACGGTCGTTCTGCTATCGCCTGACAGCAGCGTGACGTCGCCGATGTGACCGACGGCGCACAGCTCACCGCGCACGAAGTCGGGGCCGGGGTTCTCCGCGCCCGCGTAGTCCGGCAGCCAGAGATCGCAGCCGTAGATTGCGCAGTTGGGGCAGAGCGCACCGACGACGGCGGCGCTGCGTCCGCGTCGCACTCCGATCTCGAGATAGGTCTTGGGCCGCACGGCCATCGAGGCCGAGACGAGCACCGTAGTGATGTCCGCATGGCGCCAGAACTTGTCGAACTTCCCATGCGCCCACTGGAAGAAGAGCTGCTGACCTATCGTCTCCTCGGTCGGCGAGAGCATCTGCAGCAAGCACAGCACATAGTCGGCTGCTTCGCGCGACAGCGCGCCTTCGGCAATCGTCGATATCGTGGGCGGGAAGAACGGATCGAGGATATGATCGCTGCCGGTCTTCGGCGTCTCGGTGAGGTAGCGGGCGCGCGGCAGCGGGCGCATCTCTTCCCACGCACGGCGCGCCGCTCGGGCGAGCGTACGCGCCGTGGGAATGCGCTTGACCGGCTCGAGGAAGAGCATCGGCATACGACCTGCTAGCTCGAGAATGTCGGGCCGATTATACACCGCACGAGGGTGCGTGGCGGTCGATTGCGTTATGCCAACACCGACTCGCCTCGCCATGAGCGGCCAGATTCCTCGCTGCGCTCGGAATGACAGTTCGTTAGGAGGTGGGCCGCCTGGGGATCTTACGAAAGCGCATGCGCGCGAGGCCCTGCAGGTCTTCCATCGCCGTCTTGAGGACGTTCACGCGCGAGTCCGGATCCTCGACCCAGATGACCGGGATGTCCTTGATGCGGTAGCCGCCCTTCTCGGCGAGGAGGAGCAGCTCGGTGTCGAAGAACCACTCATCGTTCTCGACGAGCGGCAGCAGCTCGCGCGCGGCCTGGCGCGTGATCGCCTTAAAGCCGCACTGCGTATCGGAGAGCTTCGAGAAGAAGAGGAGCTTGATGAGCGCGATGAAGCCGCGCGATGTCGTCTCCCGCCGGAGCGAGCGCGTGATCTGAGAGCCGCGCGTCATGCGCGAGCCGGTCGCGATGTCGTAGCCGTCCTTGAGGACGGCATCAGCGAGCGGGAGGAAGCAGCTCAGGTCGGTAGAGAGATCGACATCCATATAGGACATCGCGTCGGCCTCGCTCTCCAGCAAGGCCTTCTTGAGGGCGCGTCCGCGCCCCTTCTGCGGCAGGTAGACGACCGCGACGTCGCCGTGCTTATCCTCAAGCTGGTGCGCGACCTGGAGCGTCGCGTCGGTCGACGCGTTGTCGGCGACGACGATGCTCCAGGTATACGGGAACTTCGTCTCGTGGAGAAACGAGCGCAGCTTCTCGACGCTGGCGGCAAGCACGTGGGCTTCGTTGTAGACGGGGATGATGATATCGAGCTGGGGCACGGCTCAACCGTAGCTCAAACGTTAGCGATGTGCGAGCGCGCCAGGGCGACCCGAGGGTCGCCCCTACATTGTTATTGGGGCAGCGCTTCTTGCAGCTGACCGGCGAGCTTGAGCGGATCGCTGGCGAGCACGCTCGCGGCGTAGAGCTCCATGCCGCCGAAGTCGTTCGTGCGCGTGGTCGGGTCGCCGCGGTCGACGATGCGCACCATCACCGGGAAGCCTTCCCAGCTCTCCTCGGTGGGCGCAAGCGGCGGGCGATAGAGCACGAGGTTGAAGCTGCGCACGCCGAGCACATCGCGGTAGCAGGCGAGGACATCGTAGATGCGGTCCTTGAGCGACTCGGTGACCTCGTCCGCCATCAGGATCACCTCGTGCTCCTTGATCGGCGCGAGGTAGGCGAGCACCCGGACGCCGTTGCGCCGGAATCCCGCGCCGACGGCCTCGTGCGCGGCGTAGAGCGCGTCGAAATAGTTGCGGCGGTACTGCGCCTCGAAGAGGAGCGCGTTGCGCCGGAGCGATTCGATCGCGGCGTAGTGCATCTCGCGTCCCAGGAGCAGCTGCGCGTGGCCGTGCAGCAGCGACGCGCCCGCGCGCCAGAGGCAGTTCCAGAGGAAGAAGTAGTACTTCGCGGAAGGGTCGGCGCGGTGGGCGAGCGCGGCCCAACGCTCACCGGTGTCCAGGTAGTCGTGGAGCTGCTCGCGCGTGAAGCGGAGCGGATGGCGCTCCTTGAAGACGACGAGACCGTGGAAGCCATCGAACTTGGCGATGTTGCTCGCGGTCGTGCACCAGCGCCCCTCGACGCGGCCGAAGATGTCCTCCGGCGTGAGGTTGTACACATCATCGAAGGGCTCCTGGCCGGCGTGCTCCAGCTCCGCGTCGAGATCGAGCTCACTACGCCAGATCGGGCGCGATGAGCGCAGCCAGTTGAACAGGACGCCTTCGAGTGTGGCCGTGTTGGTGACCTTGACGATCTTCTGGCGGCGGACGAGATCCACGCTGCCGAAGTTCTTCTCGATCCACGGACGCATCGCATCCGGCGGGACGAGATCGCCGTAGGAGACGCTGACGTGGAAGATGCGCTCAAAGACGAGTCTGTCCTCGACCGGCAGCTCGGCCACGATCTCATCGAGCTGCATGACGGACACGTCGGATGTCACCTGCATGTTCAACCTCTCCCTCATCCCCGTCTGCATCCTTGCAATCTCCCTCACCCGACTCGCCTCCGGCGAGTCACCCTCTCCCTCAGAGAGGGAGAGGGGCAGCAGCCTAATGTCTAAAGTGCCGGTAGCCGGTGAGCGCCATCGCCACACCGAGGCGATCGCAGGCCGCGACGACTTCGTCATCGCGAACCGAGCCGCCCGGCTGGACAACGGCGCGAATGCCGTGTTCCGCCGCCACCTCGATGCTGTCCGCGAACGGGAAAAACGCATCGGAGGCGAGGGCGCTGCCGGGCGCTCGCTCGCCCGCCGCCTCCAGCGCGAGACGGACGCTGTTCACGCGGTTCGGCTGGCCCGCGCCGGCGCCGATCATCGCCCCGTCCTTGGCCAGCACAATCGCGTTCGACTTCACGTGCTTGACGGCTTTCCACGCGAAGCGCAGGTTCGCGAGCTCCTCGCCGTCCGGCTTGCGCTCCGTCACCACGCGAAAGTCGACTTGGTCGTCGGGCACGTGATCGGGCGTCTGCATCAGCATGCCGCCGACCACCTGGCGCACCTCGAAACGCTGCGCATCGCGATCGATGAGCGGGGCGCGCAGGAGACGCAGGTCTTTGCTCTTGCTGAGCAGCGCGACGGCCTCGTCGTCGAACTCCGGCGCGACGATGATGTGCAGGAGCAGCCGCTGGCCGCTGGTCGGATGCTTCGTGCTGCGGATCTCCTCGGCGAGCGAGCGCGCGACAGGCCGGTTGATGCCCACGATGCCGCCGAACGCCGAGACCGGATCGCCGGCGAAGGCGCGCCGCCAGGCCTCAGCGACGTCGTCGTTCGCGGCGAGGCCGCAGGGCGTCGCGTGCTTAATGATCGCCACGGCGGGCTGAGTGAAGTCGCAGGCGGCGACCCAGGCGGTGTCCGCGTCGAGGATGTTGACGTAGGAGAGCTCGATGCCGTGGAGCTGCTCGGCGGCGGCGATGCCAGCCGGCCTGGCCTGGCCGGCGTCGACGTAGAAGGCGGCGCGCTGGTGCGGGTTCTCTCCATACCGAAGATCCAAACGCTTTCGCAGCGCGATAGTGACAGCCTCCGGCAGGTCTGTTCCCTCGCCACGCAGATACGAAGCGATGGCCGTATCGTACGTGGCGACGTGCTGGAAGGCCTTCGCGGCGAGCCGGCGGCGCTTTTCGAGGGGCACGCCGCCGGAGCGGAGCGCCGCGAGCGCCGGGGCGTAGTCGGCCGGGTCGACGAGCGGGAGGACGTGCGGGAAGTTCTTGGCAGACGCCCGCAGCATCGTCGGGCCACCGATATCGATCTGCTCCAGCGCGTCTTCGAGCTGCACGCCCGGCTTTGAGATCGTCTCCACAAAAGGGTAGAGGTTGACAGCAACGAGATCGATCGCCGCGAGGCCGTGCTGCTCCAGCTCCTGCATGTGCGCGGGCTTATCGCGCCGGGCGAGCAGGCCGCCGTGAACGGCGGGGTGGAGCGTCTTCACCCGCCCATCGAGGATCTCCGGAAAGCCGGTCAGCTCCGAGATGCTGTGGACGGCGAGGCCGGCCCCGGTGAGGTGGCGCTGGCTGCCGCCGGTGCAGTAGATCTCCCACCCCAGCTCGATGAGCCCGCGGGCGAGCTCCACGGCGCCGGTCTTATCGTACGGAGCGATGATCGCGCGCATGCTCTAGAGCAAAAGGACTTCCGCGTTCTTGAGCTGTCCGCTCAACGGATCAACCGCGAGTCCCAGCGCTTCGAGCATTGTCACGCCGATGACCACGCCATCTAACGTATCGCTGATCAAAACGGGCGTTACCATTTTCTTATCGTAGAGCTCGGCCAGTGCATATGACTGATCGAGCTCTTGCGGTCCAGCAGCCGTCTTCACAGATACGTTGCCAATAAGTCGTAGGCCGAGCCGTTCTGCGACGGAGCGAGGCACGACCGTCCATGTTGCGCCAGTGTCGACCAGCGCGTCTTCAACGTCGACTGCGCCGTTCTGCGCCTCGGGGTTGGTGAAACGAACTTTGACTCTCACGTGACCCATTCTAACCGAACCTCACTCGCGGTTGGCCTTCACTCACAGTCACCACCTCGCCCACCACTACCGCCTCCGGGAGGGCGGCGCGGACGGCGGGGGCCTGCGCCGGGTCGACGGCGAGGACGAGACCGAGGCCCATGTTGAACGTGCGCCAGAGCTCGTCCTCCGCCACGTTACCCTCTCGCCCGATGAGGCGGAAGATGCCCGGCACCTCCCACGCCGAGCGATCGATGCGCGCGCCGAGCGTCGGGGCTTGTCCTGAGCTTGCCGAAGGAAGCATGCGCGGGACGTTCTCGATCAGGCCGCCGCCGGTGATGTGCGAGACGCCCTTCACCTTGTCGCGCACGGCGAGCACGTCGCGCACGTAGGAGCGGTGCGTGCGCAGCAGCTCCTCGCCGAGCGAGTGGCCGAGCTCGGGATAGACGCGCCCGAGGCGCGCGCGCTCCTCACCCGCGTCGCCGCCGAGGCCGACGCCGAAGACGCGCCGCACGAGCGAGAAGCCGTTCGTGTGGAGACCGTTCGACGGCAGGCTGAGCAGCACATCGCCCTCGCAAATCGATGAGCCGTCGATGATCGCGTCGCGCTCCACGGCGCCGACGACGAAGCCGACGATATCGAAGTCGCCCGCGGCGTAGATGTCGGGCATGTCGGCCGTCTCGCCGCCGATGAGCGCGCAGCCAGCTTCCTTGCACGCCGACGCGACGCCTTCGACGAGCGCTGCTTTGTCATCGGACGTGAGCGACGATGAGGCGATGTAATCGAGGAAGAAGAGCGGCTCGGCGCCGGCGGTTATGATGTCGTTCACGTTCTGGTTCACGAGATCGACGCCGATGGTGTCGTAGCGGCCGAGCGCGGCGGCGATGCGCACCTTGGTGCCGACGCTGTCGGTGCTGGAGACGAGGACGGGATTCTGGTAGCCGGAGAGCGCGAACAGCCCGCCGAACGGGCCGACGCCGGCGAGCACCTCGGGCCGGTGCGTGGCCTGCGCGATCGGCCGGATGCGGTCGATGAAGCGCTTGCGCGCATCGATGTCGACGCCGGCAGCGGCGTAGGTGAGGGGGTCCTTCAAATTAGTTCGGATCTGGGGGACACCCCCAGACCCCCGGCAGCGGGGCTCCGCCCCTCTGCACTCCCCGGGGTTCGCCCGACGTTCGCTATGCCCCAGCTTTCAAGCTGGGGTTCCCCATCCCGTTCGATGATCAATTCGGCGTCCTCTACGGCGCGGGGGTGACTGATGGTACGGCGTCCGTCCACTCGAACTCGTGCCGGTCGCGGCCCAGGGCCGGCTCCAGCGCCAGCTTGTCCATTTGCAACGGCACGGGCACCGGGTACTTCCCCGTAAAGCAGGCGAGGCAGAACTTATCGCGCGGGGTGCCGACGGCCTCGATCATGCCTTCCACGCTCAGATAGCCGAGCGAGTCCGCGCCGATGTGCCGGCGGATCTCCTCGACCGACATGCGTCCCGCGATCAGCTCCCAGCGCGTCCCCATATCGATACCGAAGAAGCAGGGCGAGATGATCGGCGGCGACGTGATGCGCATGTGTACCTCGCGCGCGCCCGCCTTGCGCAGCATCGCCACGACAGGGCCCGTCGTCGTGGCGCGGACGATGGAATCGTCCACGAGCACAACACGACGCCCTTCGAGCAACTCCGGCAGAGGATTGTACTTGAGATGCACACCGACCTCGCGGATGCGCTGGTCGGGCTGAATGAACGTGCGGCCCACGTAGCGGTTCTGCACGAGCCCTTCGACGAACCGAATGCCCGATTCCTGCGAGAAACCGATAGCGGCCGCCGTGGCCGAGTGCGGCACGCCAATCACAACGTCCGCGTCGGCCGGGTGCTCCTTGGCGAGCTGCTTACCCAGCGCCATGCGCACCGGGTAGACCAGCTTGCCATTGATGACGCTGTCCGGCCGGGCGAAGTAGATGTACTCGAAGATGCAGAAGGCGTTCGCGGGCTCCGCGGCGCGGATGCTCTCCACACCTGCCTCGCTGATGCGCACCACCTCGCCGGGCTCGATCTCGCGGATGAACGTGGCGCCCAGGTGATCGAAGGCGCAGGTCTCGGAGGCGACGACCCAGCCGCCATCGAGGCGGCCCAGCGAGAGCGGGCGGTTGCCCATCGGGTCGCGCGCCGCCATCAGTTCGTGCGGCGTGAGCACCACGAGCGAGTAGGCGCCGACCAGCCTGCGCATCACGTAGGTCCAGCGCTCCTCCCATGTTGCGCCGGGTGCGTTCGCCAGCATTTGCGCGATCACCTCGGAGTCGGTGCCTGTCGAGAAGTCGGTGCCTTGTTCTTCGAGGTCGGAGCGCAACACGTCCGCGTTCACGATGTTGCCGTTGTGGCCGAGCGCGAACTGGCCGAGCGGCCCATCGATGATGATGGGCTGGGCGTTCGCCGCAAGGCTGGAGCCGGTGGTGGAGTAGCGCGTGTGGCCGATGGCCATGTGGCCGGGCAGGTAGCTCAGGTCCTCTTCGTCGAAGACCTGGGAGACGAGGCCCATGCCGGTGCGCAGGTAGAGACGCCGTTCGTTCGCCGAGGCGATGCCGGCGCTCTCTTGGCCGCGGTGCTGTAGGGCGTACAGGCCGTAGAAGGTAATCCTTGCGACATCTTCGTTCGGGGCGTAGACCCCGAACACGCCGCAGGACTCATGCAGACTCGGGCTCACACGTACCTCCGGCCCCTAGGCGTGCGGTCCGATTAGGCTGATGCCGGCTGATCGGGAAGCTCCCCCTCTCGGTCGGCGTATTCGGCATCAGGTGCTGTCAGTCTAGCAAGCGAAGCGCGGTGCGGCAATCCGGCGCTGGTTAGCCTTTATGCCGCGCAGGCAGGCCGATGAGTGGGAGAGCGACGCCTAGCGCAACGAGCGCGGCGAGCCCTAGCACCAGAAGGGCGGATGCGGCCCCCAACAGCCACGATGGCCAGGAGCCACCGACCGGCTCTTGCCCTCCCCCAGCGGGCGGCAGAAGCACCCCGGGGCCGCCATCCCCGTGCGTCAGGCGCGGCGGCACCGGCTCCCTGATCCGCAACAGGCCGGTACCTATTGTAACGCCGCCGGCCACGGACGAAGCGACAATGGTTTGTTCAACGTGCCATCCGCAGACCTCTTCGCCCCAACAAAAGAGGGGAGGGAGCCCCTGTTGGATACAATCTAGCGGTGCGCGGAGAAGAAAACTAGAAACGCCGTCATCATCTACGGAAGTCGTGGTCGCCGTGTCGCAATCGATGATACCTGTGCCAATGTGGAGCATCCTGACTGTTATCGTGGTTCCCGCAGGCGCAGGTACTTCCCCAACGAAGATCACTTCGTCCGCTTGAGCAATGGGTATGAACCCGAGACTGACCACAGCCCCAGGGCGAACGCTATCCGACCAAGGGCAGCCATCCCACGGCGTGCATTCGCGATGATCGGCCAGATGAGCATAGCAGCCCGTTTCGCTCCAGCAGATACTTGGGCCAATGACGCCCTCGGCACATGAAACAGGAACACGCAGAACGAACAGGGAACTTTCGTCATTGGACGCTCCTGTTGCCGCCGTAGCGCATGTATTGAGTCGACTCGAGTATAGGCCACCGAACAAAGCGCGAACGGCCGTGCCGACCGGCAGCAGCAGCTCGCCGGTGAAGACTATCTCGTCCGGCCTCGCGGACAGCGGAGTCGCCGTGGCGGTCGCAGTGATCATCGCGGTTGGCGTATCCAGTGCCTGGGTTGGTGTCGGCACGTCCGGCGTTTGAGCGGAGGCGCGCACGGCCACGATCGCGATCGCCAGGATGGCCAAGAGCGGCGCGGCATGGCGCATACCGTAGCTTCCCTTCATCCTCGATTGGACCGGCCCGGAACGATCGTAGGACGGCCCAGGTACCTTCGTCAAATTGCGATGCTGACGCCTTAACGGCCGGCGCGCCGCAGCCCTCGGTGGAGCCAGCGGATGCGGACGAGGTCGCGCAGCTCATGGATGGCGGAGGAGATGGTGATGCGGAAGCGCGAGCCCTCGACGTGGTGCCACTGGACGGGGATCTGACAGATCTTGAGGCCGAGGCGGTCGGCCAGGAAGAGCAGCTCTGCGTCGAAGGCCCAGCCATCGAGCTGCTGGCGCGGGAAGAGCAGCTCGGCCGCCTCCTTGCGGAACGCCTTGAAGCCGCACTGCGTGTCGTGCACGTCCCAGAGGAGCAGCCGCCGGCGGACGATGGTGAAGACCTTGCCGCCGTAGCGGCGCCAGGGAGGCTCCGACTCGCGCATGTCGTAGCCGCCGGGCTGGATGCGCACGCCGATGGCGAGATCGCAGCCCTGGCGCAGCGCGTCGAGCAGCTTCGGGATCTCCTCGGGCGGCGTAGCGAGATCGGCGTCGAGGTAGAAGACATCGTCGCCGGTGGCGACGAGCGCGCCGGTGCGGACGGCGGCGCCCTTGCCGCGATTGCGCTCGTGCTGCAAGAGCCGGAGCGAGACGTTCGCGGGCAGCCCGCCGGCTGTCTCGCGCGCGATCGCAGGCGTGCGATCGCTGCTGCCGTCATCGACGATGATCAGCTCGCTTTCGTAGGGCTGGCCCGCGCAGAACTCGATCAGGCGCTGGAGCGAGCCGCCGAGGCGGCGCTCTTCGTCGTAGGCGGGCACGACGAATGTCACGCGGCGGTTCGCGGCGGGCTCCGGCGCGACGGTCATCGATCAGACGGTGGATGACGCCGCATCGCGCTTGCGGTAGCGCTGCCGGCGCGGCTCTTCGACACCGATCAGCTCGAGCGGCTTGTCCGTAAGCGCGGCGATCGCTTCCCCCACAGCGCGCGCGCGGTCGAGGCCGGCCTGCGCGAGATACGGTGGCACCGTCACCTGGCCGAGCTCCAGCGTACGCCCGCTCACCTTGAGCACGCGCACTTCGAACTGGAGAAAGTCCTGACCCGGGCCGCGGCGCGGCGCGCCGCCGATCTTTTCCACTTCGAGGCGCTCGATCTTGTCAAACGGCACCAGCTCCTCCGTGCCCACGCCCATGCCGAAGAGGCCCTGCTGCCAGACAGCCGTGCGCTTTCGCCGGTCGACGACGACGTTGGCGCCGTAGATGGAATAGACGAAGCCCATCCCGGAGAAGGGCACGAGCAGGATCGCGGCGCCCATGAGCAGCAGAATGAGGGGGAAGGGCATGGTGTTGATCAGGAACAGCACGCCGAGGAAGCAGCCAACTCCGAGCAGGAAGCCGATCATCGGCACGAAGGCAGCGCTCTTGGCGGGCCGGATATCGACGACGTCGGGCGTGATGACGCAGACCCGCCGTTGCAGATCGATTTCGCGGCGCTCGCTCCGGTCACTCATTTGGCGGGTCGCTTGGCCTCCCGTGGCGCCTTATTATAGGTATGGTCTGAGGCGGGCGTCTAATGGCAAAGCGCCTCGTTGACCGCCTGCGGAAGGCGGGCCTACAATGGTGAAGACACCTCGCTCACCCGGAAAGGAATCGCTATGCGAAAAGACATGATGGACATCCTCGCCTGCCCGATGTGCAAGGGCGAGCTACAGCTCACGATCGACCAGGAGGACGGCGACGAAGTCGTGCGCGGCTCGCTGTTCTGCGCCGCATGCAACGAACGCTATCCGATCGACGACGGCATCCCGAACCTTCTGCCGCCGGACCTGCGCAAGGCCGCGGAAGCGCCGGCGAGCTGATCCGAGGAGCACCATGGAAAAGCAACGACAGCTCGGCACGATCCTGATGGCGCTTGCCGGCGTGCAGATGCTGATCTTCCTCATCGGCGTGATGCGGCGCAGCTATCTCGCGATCGCGCTGCCGGTGCTGGCGGCGATGTCGGCGGTGTGCGCCCTACTCTTCTGGGTCGGCTACACGATGAGCACGATGAAGCCCGGCCTCTCGGACCTCGATATGGAAGAAGAGGTCTACGTCGAACCAGAGGAGTCTTTGGTCTAGGTCCGCCTCAGGCCGGCGGCCAGCGGCGCTCCCAGCCGCGCCCCGCGGCTAGTGTCACGCCCAACCCACCCGCATCCTTCGCGAGCTCGCCGATCGTCCGGCCGAGTGCAGGGTGACGCACGTCCTGCGCGATCTCCGCAAGCGGAACAAGGACGAAGGGGCGCTGCGCCATCTCCGGGTGCGGTAGCTGCACGCCGTCTTCGTCGAGAACCAGCTCGCCGTAGAGCAGCAGGTCGATATCGATCGGGCGGGGGCCCCAACGCTCGCCGCCCCGACGGCCGATCTCGCGCTCCACCTCTCGCAGGTGACGGAGCAGCGCGCGGGGCTGGAGGCCGGTGACGGCTCGACAGGTAACGTTCAGATACGGTGGCTGGCCCGGCGGCACCGGGTCCGTTTCGTACAGCGACGAGACGTCTTCGATGCGCACGAGCGGCTCGAGCCGGCGGAGCGCGACGGAGAGGTTGCGCTCACGGTCACCCAGGTTCGCGCCGAGGGCGAGGTAGATGGCAGGCAGATCGCTCACCGGACGGTAGTGTACCCCAGCGTGAATGCTGGGGCATAGCTGCCTAGGCTCGTGTACCGCCGCCGTTCCATCCGCGCGCGACCGCGTCCGCGACGCGGGCGACGTCGCGCATCGCCGCGACGTCGTGGACGCGCACGATGTCGGCGCCGTTGGCGATCGCGAGCGCGATGGTCGCCGCCGTGCCGAAGAGGCGCTCTTCGACCGGCGCGCCACCGAGCACCTTGCCGATGGTCGACTTACGCGATGTGCCGATCAGGATCGGCCGGCCCAGCACGCGCAGCTCGCCGAGGCGGCGCACGATCTCGAGGTTCTGCTCCGGCCGCCAGCCGAAGCCGAACCCCGGGTCGACGATCAGCCGTTCGCGCGCCAGGCCGGCGTCCTCGGCGATCGTGATGCTTGCCTCGAGGCCGGCGTGGATGTCACCGATGACATCGCGGGATGGCAGGCCGCGCTGGTTGTGCATCACGACGGCGGGCACGTTGAACTCGACAGCGAGGTTGGCGAGCGAGGCCTCTCCGTGGGTTAGCGCTTTACCGCCGGGCCGGAAGCCCCAGATGTCATTCAGCAGATGCGCGCCCGCTGCCAGCGCCGCGCGCGCGACGGGCGCTTTGTACGTGTCGATGCTGACGGGCACGTCCAGCTCGCGCACGAGGCGCTCGATCACGGGCACGACGCGGCGGATCTCTTCCTCCGGCTCGACCTCATCGAAGCCCGCCTCGTGAGCGCGAACGCTGGACGGACGCGTCGACTGGCCGCCGACGTCCAGGATGTCCGCCCCCTCCTCGACGAAGCGGCGAGCCTGGGCGAGGGCCGCGTCCGGCCCGGCTAGCCCATCGCCGGCGAACGAGTCGGGCGAGACGTTGATCACGCCCATGAGGTAGGTGCGCTCGCCCCACGTAAACGTGCGCGGGCCGATCGTTATGGGTGGAATCGAGGACATGGCGGTGGGAAGTATAGCGAGCGAATCTAGCGTAGCCGGCCGTTAGCTCTACTACGTTGGTGCGCGACCGCGGCTAGCGCTTCCAGCCGATGGTGACGACGAACTCCCCCGGTACGTTGTAGGCTATGCCGCCGCGGTAGGGCGCGATCGATTCCAGGTACTCCTTTTCTGCCGTTGCGCGCGTCGGCTCGTCCATGCGCGAGTACGCGAGCGCGACCGGTCCGCCGAGATACGCCGCGCCGATCGCCTCTTCATCCGATTCGTAGCGAAGCACCGAAGCGAGGCGGTCGTGGGTGACATCGGCGAAGCCCGCCATCGAGAAGGTCTGCGCCAGGGCGTCCTTCGTCCCCATCTGGAAGAACATCGGACAGACGTCGGACTGGATGTGCGACTCCACGATCGGGAAGATCTCGGCCCAGCCGCAGCGGTCGCGCTGGCCCCAGACGGCGGCGACGGCGCGGCCGCCCG
>CAYQLM010000001.1:14791-97529 GCA_964418365.1 uncultured Dehalococcoidia bacterium | reverse complement strand
CCGGTTCCCTGGCGCACACGTCGGCTGCCTTCAAGATGGCGCGCAGTGCGCGCTTCGTCGCCGCCGGGTGCTTCTCCACGAAGTCTCTGGTTCCCGTTGCCATGCAGCAGAAGTACTGCGACCACGGCGCGTCCATCATGCCGTTGAGGACGACGTGTCCGATGTTCTTGGTCCGCAGTAGCGCCGCGTAAGGGGGGTACGCGAGCCACGCGTCAATCGTGCCCGCCAGCGTCTGCTGTACGCCATCGGCCACGCTCAGCTCAACGAATTCAACGTCGTGTTCGAGATCGATGCCGACGTATGCCAGCAGCGCCGCCATAAAGGCGTAACCCGCGACGGTCGCATCCCGCTTCTCGACCAAGATTCTCTTTCCCTTGAGGTCGCGCAGCGACTGCACCCGGTCGTTGCCGAACAGCTGGTAGCAGGTGTTGTGGACGCCGGCGAGGAGCACGAGCGGATCGCCCCTGTCTACAGCAGCCGTCAGCGATGCCGCGTAGTCGAAACCGATGTCTATCTCGCCCGCGGCGAGTGGCTGGACGCCGCCGCTGAAGGGCGGTACGTCGATGTACTGCACGCTGGTGAAGCCTTCCGCCGGCAGGAACTGTTCGGCGAGGTAGAGCGGGGCCGCGCACGGAACGAGGATGTCCTTGCTGAGCCGGATCGTCGTCGTCTCCGGCGGCGGGCCGACGGCGGCCTCTGGTGTGCCCGTCGCGCTGCCCTTGCTCTCGTCCGAGCCGCAGGCGCCGAGCAACAACGCGCCCGCGCCGGCGAGGCCGGCGCCGCGCAGGAACTCGCGGCGGCTCAACGGGTGATGTACGTCGATCAGTGGTCTCTGCACAGGCTCACCCCTCTGGTCTCAGCGAAGGCTTCAGCGGCCGGTCGCTGCGTTCATACTACACCGCCAACTCCCGCTTGATCTGGTTGAGGTAGCGCCAGTCCGTGGCGCGGGCGATCAGCTCATCCGGCGTGCTCTTGACGAGCCCCGCCTCTTTGAGCCGCAGCGCATAGAATCGCATGGTGTCCTCTGGGTCGAACTCACGCCACGCGGCGTACGACGGCCCGCTGATTCCATCGAGCGCCTGATCGTAGGTAAACGGCGTAAGGCCTTTGTCTACGAGGTAGCGTGCGGCGCGTTCCGGCTCCTTTGCACACAGGTCGGTTGCCTTCAAGATGGCGCGCAGCGCGCGCTTCGTCGCAGCGGGGTGCTTCTCTACGAAGTCTCTGTTTGCCGTTGCCATGCAGCAGAAGTACTGCGACCACGGCGCGTCCATCATGCCGTCGAGGACGACGTGCCCGATCTTGGCGGACCGCAGCGCCGTCGAGTAAGGGCGTGACGTGAGCAACGCGTCAATCGTGCCCTCCGCGAGCTGCTGTAAGGCAACGCCAAGGCCCGGCTCAACGAATTCAACCTCATGTTCGAGATCGATGCCGACGTATGCCAGCAGCGCCGCCATAAAGGCGTACTCCGGGTCGGTCGCATCCCGCTTCAGGACGGAGATCCTCTTTCCCTTGAGGTCGCGGAGCGACTGCACACGGTCGCTGCCGAACAGCTCCCAGCAGGTGTTGTGCACGCCGGCGAGGGCCACGAGCCGGTTGCCCGGATCTGTGGCGGCGATCAGCGACGGCGCGTAGATGAGACCGATGTCTATCTCGCCCGCGGCGAGCCGCTGGAATGCCTGGCTTTGCGGCGGTACGTCGATGTACTGCACGTTGGTGAACCCTTCCGCCGGCAGGAGCTGTTCGGCGAGAAAGAGCGGGGCTCTGCACGGATAGACGATGTTCTTGGCGAGCCGGATCGTCGTCGTCTCCGGCGGCGGGTCGATGACGGCCTCCGGCGTGCTCGTCGGGCTGCCCTTGCTCTCGTCCGAGCCGCAGGCGCCGAGCAGCACCGCGCCCGCCCCGGCGATGCCGGCGACGCGCAGGAACTCGCGGCGGCTCAACGAGTGATGGACGTCGATCAATCGTCTCTGCACAGGCTCACCCCTCTGGTCTCAGCCGCGTCGCAACGCCGCGCGGAAGCTCGGCGGCCGGCTTCTCTCTTCGCGGGTCGACAGGCGTTGGTTCGTCGGGTTGGGCACCCTTCGGCTCCGCTCAGGGCAGGCTAAGCTGGCCGGCTCGGGGAAGCGGCCGACGTACGGATCGTAGAAGCGTGCCCTCTGAAGTAGAGATCGAGAGCTTCCCTTTGGCGCCCGGCGAACTTCTTGTCTGTGCTGGTTGGGCCGCTCCCACGATGGCGGAGCGAATTCTAGCATATATGTCGAACTAAGACGGCCCTCTGCGAGAATCAGAAGTGGGCCTCTGCTTCCGTGAAGTGACCGCCTCAGGGCGGTGATCGTGGTTGGAAATCGTATTTGGAGCGGGAGACGAGACTCGAACTCGCGACTCCTTCGGCTGCGCTCAGGACAGGCTCTCTGCTTGGGAAGATTAGGCGACGACTCGCAGGCAACGGTGTCACTGCAGGACCTCGGTGGAGACGGGGGAGGCCCCAGCCCCAATTGCTCTACCATATAGAGTGGCTCATCCGCTCAGGCCTGAATGGGGCGGGCGTGCGCTGCTCTTGCGCGGACCGCAGCTCAATTGCGATTCTAGGCCAAGGAACCCGGTTCCGGCCGCCTTCCGCGCCGACGCTCGCGACGAAATCGATTCCCCGAAGGTGGCCGCAGCAGCGAGATGAACGCCCTCACCGAGAAGACCCTCGTAGCTCGCCGCTCGACGCGCGAGAGGGTACGCGAGAAGGCCGACCGCAATGGTCGGCCTTCTCTATTCGGCTTCGGTACCAGCGCGCTATCGGGTCATAATGCGACGCCGTCGGGCACGCTGCGAAAGCCCAACTTCATTTACGAGGTGGCGCAGCGCTGCTGGGAGTCCGACCACTCCTTCTGCACCATATAAGGCCCCAGCCGAGCAACCTGTTCGTTGCACCTTCCGGCGCGGCGGCGGTCTGCAAGAACCTAGCCTAGCGGGGCTATTCTGGCGTAACATCTGTAAGCCGTGCCGCGCGATGAGCTGATTCCGCCGGAAGACAGCATCTACCGCTCGATCGAAACGATCTTCGCGCAGGGCGTCCGGCGTCCCGGATACCCTGCGGACCGTTGGGCGGAGCAGTACTGTCGCGATCGGTTTCGCGCCATCGGCCTGGAGCGCGTGCGCGCCGAGCCCGTCGAGCTTCCTTACTGGGAGCCGGGGCGTTCGTCGCTTTCCGCCTGGCGCGATGACGACGATCCCGTATCGTTCGACTGCTTCCCGCTGCCGCACACGGCACCGACCTCCGAGCTAACGAGCGAGCTTGCGGCACTGCGCGAGGATGGTGCCAGTGTCCACGGCAAGATCGCGTTGTGCGAGGTGCGCCTGGGTCGTTTGCCCTATGAAGCGTTGGCACGTCGTGCAACGTGGTGTTTCGACCCCGAAGACACGTTCGCCGGCCGCGCCCAAGTGTTGCCCTTTGGGCGCGGCGCGCAGGCGGTCATCGAACCCGCGATGGAAGCGGGAGCGATCGGGTTCGTCGGCGCGCTAACGGACTACCCTTCGGACTCGTGCAAGTACTACGTTCCGTACGACGCCATCGAGCGCCCAATTCCCGGCGTCTGGATCAGCGGCAGCGATGGCGCCCAATTGCGGACGCTGCTGGAGGCCGGGCGTGTACACATCAATCTGGTCGCTGAATCGGTGCGGCGCACGATCACGTGCTACGACATCGTCGGTGAGTTACCCGGCGTCGACGACGAGACCGTCATCATTGGCTCCCACCACGACGGGCCTTGGGCGTCAGCCGTGGAGGACGGCTCCGGCATCGCGCTCGTCCTAGCGCAAGCCGAGTACTGGGCGAAGATTCCGGAGCGCGAGCGCCCGCACCGGCTGGTGTTCTTGCTGAACGCCGGACACATGGCTGGCGGCGCTGGCGTGCATGCGTTCATCGATGCGCATCGCGACGAGCTCGATCGCGTCGTGCTCGAACTCCACCTAGAGCACGCTGCGAACGAATGCGTGGAGCAAGACGGCGTGCTCCGGCCGACTGGACAGTCAGAAGCACGCTGGTGGTTCACGAGCCAGATCGCGGAGCTCGAAGACGCCGTGCGCGATGCTCTGCAGGCGGAGCGCCTTCACCGTTCCTTCATCTTGCCACCGACAGTCTTCGGCCCGCATCCGACCACCGACGGCGGTCCGTTCCACGCGGCGGGCGTGCCGCTCGTCAACTTCCTCACTGCGCCGTTCTACTTGTTCGACGAACAGGACACGCTCGACAAGATCCACCGGCCCAGCCTCGTGCCGGTGACGCGCGCGGCGGTCCGGCTGATCGAGTGGACGGCGGGGAGATCGGCGCGAGAGGTGCGGGCAGCCGTGCGCCAGTAGCTCCGCCACGCCATCGTCGGACCGCACACCACGCAGACGTAGTAACGAGCGCCAGGCGAGAGCGTTCGCGCTTCAGGCGCCGCGGTCGCCACCCTAGCCCGCCGAGAGTTTAGAAGCGCCCCCTGCCTACCAAGGGACAGTCTAACGTCCAGCACCCGCAGACAGGTTGCCGATGAGTCCCGCGCTGTATTGCAGCACCAGGGCGGCATCGATCGCGTCGATCGCGCCGCTGTGATTGACGTCGGCGTTCTGCTCGCATGCCAACGAGCTGATGAGACCAGCTCCGAGCTGAAGTAGCAGCGCGGCATCGATGGAGTTGGCCTGCTGGTCGCAGTTGACATCGCCCGGCTGGCCGGGCGCGGTCGGCGTCCGCGTAGGCGTGCGCGTCGGCGTGACGGTAGGTGTGGAGGTGTGCGTGGGCTGTGGCGTGCCGCTGGGTGGCGGGGAGCTCGTCGGAGACGGACTGAAAACCAGGGGCGTGGGAGTGAACGTTGGCGTGGCAGACGTTGTTTCACAGTTTACGGATAGGCTCTCATCGCTCACCTCGGCATACGCAGTTAAGTGATCGTCGACGAGGTCAGTGCTACCGGCGCCGTGCGCCAACGTGATCGTCGAGACTGGGGAGCTCATGGGACACTGAAACACAGCGCGCATCAACACGCCCAGATAGGTCGAGCTTGGATCTCCGATACCGACGGCGCAGCCGGCATCAAGGCGACCGGGCGTCGGCGTCGAAGGGAAGCCAGCGAACACGCACCCCGGCCAGATGCCTGCGCCCGTTTGGGTGACGGACTCTAGCGACACACCGACAAAGTTTATCCGCGAATCGTATCCTACGTACGCAAGCCCTGTTGGAAGAGCGTTCAGCTTGAAGTCCAAGGTGAAGGTATCGCCAGCGTTGAACGAGCACTTCGCGGGCCCTGAGCCACTGTCGCAGGCAGTTCCCACGCCGATGGAGAAGTCCAGCGACCCAGGCTGGGGCGGCGTCAAGGCGGCGTTTGTGTTGCTGGGCGCCGAACTTGCGCCGTCGTAGGGGCCAGCCTTGTCCGCCAGCGCTGAGGGCAGCTCGTTGCGGCTGATCGATTCTCGAATCGCCAAGGCCCGTATGGCGTTCAGGGGTTGCGCGCACATGGCGGACGCGCCAACGGCGATCGCGAGCGCGAGGATTGCAAGCTGTCTGGTTCGCCATCTCATAGCGCCCCTCTGCGTCAACTCGGCAGCCGCTCAGCGCGAGCGGCACGAGCTATCTGTTCTGCTTGAGGGAGAGCCGCCACGCCGTCAGCACGAGCAAGACGCTCATCATGACTGCCAGTGCGCCCCACTGAACCAAGAGCTGGGCGGCGCCGAAGCCGGCACCATCTGCACCATATTTGATGTTCAGCGTTATCTTCATGGCCTGACTCGCCCAGTGGGTGACGGTGAGATAGGAAAGCCACAGCCCGAGCGTGCCGGTGCCTGGAACTCCGACGAAGATCATCTGCGGGATCAACACGATTGGCACCCAACTTTGCGCTTGGTCGGCGTTGGACACCGAAGCCGAGATGAGCAGTCCCCATCCCAGCGCGGTGAACGCCGCTAGTTCCAGGGTTAGCCAGAGCTCAAGCCACGCGGGGAAGATGGCGCCGGAGGCCGGCACATGCACCCTGGTGGCTACTACACCGAGCAGTACCGCGCTCTGGATCGCGCAGAGGACCATCAGCACGGCCAGCTTCGATGCAAGGTAGGGGACGATGCGCAGCCCGGCAAGAGTCTCCCGCCGCAAGATCGGCAACTCCTTCACGATCTCGCGCGCCGCGTTGATTGCTCCGAACCATGTCGCGGTGGCCGCCATCATGATCGGCAACACCGGAGCGAGTTCAGCTTCCGCGATATGCCCCAGCGCCGCCTTAGCCACGAGGTCGGCCGACGGAGGGCTCAAGCTGTCAGAGCTCGCGATCACGGACAAGAAAAGGGCGATCACGGGCGCCTGCGCCAGCAGTAGGACCAGGTTCCGCCGGTCCCGGAGCAGCGATTCGGCGTAGCGGGCCACGGTGACGCGGAACTGCCTCCACGCAGAGGCGCTTTGCCGCGCGCCCAGGCTAAACAGCGCCACCGGGTCCCACGCGATTTGCTCCGCCGCTTCCCCTTCTTCTGTTGCTGCCGCCTGCGCCAGGCTGGGTGCGACGCGCAGCCGATACTGGTCCGACTCGTGGAAGCGCCCTTCCAAGACGGACGGATCCTCATCCTCGATGCGAGGATAGATCTCGGCAAAATTCGCAACGTTGAAATAGTGCATCGCCTCTTCCGGCGACCCGATGAAGACGACCTGCCCCCGGCCTGCCAGAAACAAGATCTTGTCGGCCGCCAGGAGACTCTCCACGTCGTGCGAGACCACCACAACGGTGCTGCCAGCCGTGGCCAGCTCTCGTACGATCTCGGTCACTCGCCAGGTCAGTCCCGGGTCGAGGCCCGATGTCGGCTCGTCGAGAAAGAAGAGTCCGGGATTTGAAATAAGCTCGGCGGCGATGCTGGCGCGCTTCTGCTCCCCGCCGCTCAGCCCACCACCGATCGCAACATTCCGTCGGTGCAATAGACCGAGAGCGCGCATGACCTCTTCGACGCGCTCGTTAGCGTCGGCCTCACTGACGTCGGCAGGCAGTCGTAACCGGGCCACGTAGTAGAGCGCGCGCTCGAGCGGAAGCCGCGCGGGAAGGATGTTCTCTTGGGGAACATAGCCGATCAGCGGCCGCAGCGCGTCGAACGTCCGATAGAGATCGGCGCCGTTCACCAGGACGTGGCCTGATGTGGGCGGACGCATGCCGTTGAGCGCATCGAGCAGCGTGGACTTGCCCGCCCCGCTGGTGCCGGCGATTGCGAGCACTTCGCCGGGCTGGGCGGCGAACGTCACGCTTTCCAGAATCACCTTGTTGCCGATGACCTTCCGCACTTCGTGCGCATCCAACCGGACGGCGCGGCTATCGTCGAGATGCTCGATCGCGCCGTCGCGGCAAATGAGCTTGTACGGGCCGATGCGGATGATGTCGCCCGCCGCCAGCGTTCTGCTCTTCACCTGCGCGCCGTTCACGAACGTGCCGTTCTCGCTGCCGCCGTCCTCGATGCGCACGAGCCCGCCGCTCACGCGCAACGTCGCGTGGCGTCTCGATACCGTGAGGCTCGGCAAGACCAGGTCGCAGCTCCGCGACCGGCCGATCTCGACGCTGCCGGAAGGTGGAAGGACGAGTCGCTCAGCTCCCGGCGGCGCGGCCTCCTCGCCCGGCTGGAATGGCCGCGTGAAGCCGCGCGTGGCCGCGGCGTCAAACGAGAGCGGCAGGGTGAAGACCAGCGTGACGGCCTGGGGCGTGCCAGGAGCTATCTCCAAACGGTCGCCATCGTGCAGCAGGTAGTTATCGATGGGCGCGCCGCGCAACAGCGTTGGGTTCGTCTTGCCCAGCTGCTGGAAGCGATACGTCGCTCCATCTCTTGCGAGACGAGCATGCGCACGGGACACTCTGTCGGACTCGATGCGCACGTCGTTGTCAGCGCTGCTGCCGATGCGCACGCTCTCCCCTGTCAGCGCGACAACCCGTTCTCCCGCAGGAGACATGATCCTGACGGAAGCAATGGGAACCGTGGGTAACTCCTCCGACATCCGGCGACCCCCTGATGCAAGCGAGCGACGGTCGGCGGCATTCTACTGCGGCGGCCCGCGCGCTGGCAACGACCCGGGGCTTGTTCCGCGCCGCTTCGGCTGGCGTGTGTGCTAGTATGAGGGCCGCTATCGCACCGGTCACGGGATCCAACCGCTTCTGGCTGGTGGCTACGCACCTGGGGGAGCACCTTTCCTTTCATGCAAAGGGAACGAGAGGAGATCGCGAGCACACGGGCGGGCGCTGCGGCCGTGCCCAGCTTCGGCGGCGGCCGCTACGTCGTCCGGCGTTTGCTCGGCGAGGGCGGGCAGAAGACGGTCTTCCTCGCCCACGACACCCAGCTCGACCGCGACGTGGCGATCGCCGTCCTCAAGATCGAAGGGCTCGACGCCCAAGGCATCGCCCGCGTCCAGCGCGAAGCCCAGGCCATGGCTCGTCTCGGCGCCCAGGCGCACATTGTCACCATCTTCGACATCGGCGAGCACGAAGGCCGTCCCTTCATGGTCTGCGAGTACATGGGCGGTGGCGATCTGCACCAGGCGCTGCGAGGTGCGGGCGGCGCGCTGCCGGCCGAGCGCGCGCTGCGCGTCGGCCGCGACCTGTGTCGCGCGCTCGCGGTCGCTCACAATCGCGGGATCCTCCACCGTGACATCAAGCCGGCGAATGTCTGGCTCACCGAGGAGGGCAGCGCCAAGCTGGGTGACTTCGGTCTCGCGATCTCGCTCGGGCAGTCGCGCGTCACGCAAGCCGGCACGGTGCTCGGCACGGCGGCGTACATGGCGCCGGAGCAAGCGCTCGGCGCGGACGCGGATCAGCGCGCAGATCTCTACTCACTCGGCTGCGTGCTCTACGAGATGGTCACGGGACGGCCGCCCTTTCTGGGCGACGACACGATCGCCGTCGTCACGCAGCACATCAACACGTCGCCCGTCGCGCCTTCCTGGCACCAGCAAAGCATTCCCCAGGCGCTAGAGCGGCTTATCCTGCGGCTCCTCTCTAAGGCGCCGGAGGAGCGCCCCAGCGATGCAGCGGAGGTGCTGGCCGCGCTTGAGACGATCAGCGAAGTGCAGCCGGAGGCGGCCCCGCGCGAAGACGCCAACCCGCTCGACCGGCTCGCCGGCGGGATCTTCGTCGGGCGAGAGGACGAGCTGGCCGAGTTGCGTTCAGCGATCGATCAGGGACTAACCGATCGCGGCAGGCTGATCCTGCTCGCCGGTGAGCCGGGTATCGGCAAGACGCGGCTGGCCGAAGAGCTCGCTACATACGCTCGCCTGCGGAGCGCGCAGGTCGTCTGGGGCCGTTGCTACGAAGGCGAAGGCGCGCCTGCGTACTGGCCGTGGGTGCAGGCGATCCGCAGCTACGTCTACGAACGCTCCCCCGAAGCGCTCCTGTCCGAGCTCGGCACCGGCGCCGGCGACATCGCCCAGATCGTCTCCGAAGTGCGTGAACGGCTCCCCGGGCTTCCACCTCCGCCTGCGCTCGAGCCGGAGCAAGCGCGCTTCCGGCTCTTCGATAGCGTCACCACGTTCCTCAAGAACGCGTCGCGCGGCCAGCCGCTGGTCCTCCTGCTCGACGACCTGCACTGGGCCGACAAGCCATCGCTGCTGCTGCTGCAGTTCCTCGCGCGCGAGCTGCGCGAAACCCGGCTTGTCGTGCTCGGTACGTATCGCGATGTCGAGCTGGGGCGGCAGCACCCGCTGTCCCACACGCTGGCCGAGCTCACCCGCGAGCAGCTTAGCCACCGTATCGTGCTGCACGGCCTCTCGGAACACGACGTCGCGCGCTTCATCGAGATGACCGCGGGCGAGGAGCCCCCACCCGATTTGGTCGCGACCGTCTATCAGGAAACCGAAGGCAACCCCTTCTTCGTCAAGGAGATCGTCAACCTGCTCACCAGCGAGGGCCGCCTCGGCCGCAAGGATCCCAGCACGACGTGGACGGTCGTCATACCGCAGAGCGTGCGCGAGGTTGTGGGACGCCGGCTCGATCAGCTATCGGACGAATGCAACCGTCTGCTCACGATCGCGGCGGTCGCCGGCCGCGAGTTCAGTATCGACGTCCTCCAAGGAGTGTCGGGAATGGAGGAGGACCCACTCCTTGATGCGCTCGAGGAGGCCGTCGCCGCTCGCGTCGTTGCTGAGCTGCCGCGCCCCGCCGGGACGTACCGCTTCTCGCACGCGCTCATCCGCGAGACGCTCTACGAAGAGCTGACAACAGCCCGGCGCGTCCGGCTGCATCGCCAGATCGGCGATGCGTTGGAGCAGCTCTACGGCAGCAAGGCGGACGCCCATCTGGCGGAGCTGGCGCACCACTTCGGCGAGGCGGCGCTCGGTGGCGGCGATGTGACAAAGGCGATCGAGTACGCCCGCCGTGCGGGCGAGCGCGCGACTGCCGTGTATGCCTACGAAGAAGCGGCTGGCCACTTCGAGCGCGTGCTCCAGTTGCTTGAACTCGACGACTCCGCCGGCGAGACAGAGCGCTGCGAAGGGCTCCTCGCTCTCGCCGAGGCGGAGTGGGCCGCCGGCAACTACGGCAAGTCGCGAGACCTTTACTATCAGGCTGGGACGGCCGCTCGCGAGAATTCTGAAGGGGAACAACTCGCTCGCGCGGCGCTGGGCTATGGCGGCGAGACGCCCGGGTTCGGCGTCGGCGTACAGGACGATCAGGTGATCGACCTACTGGAGAGTGCCCTGGCCCTCCTGGGGGACGAGCGTTCCGCTACCCGGCTCAAAATCCTCGCCCGGCTCGCGAGCGCGCTCACCTACTCGCATGGTCAGGAACGGCGGATCGAGCTGTGCCACACCGCGATCCAGGCTGCTCGTGAGCTCGGGAATCCCCGCGTCCTTGCCTTTGTGCTGATTCATGCAAATTGGGCGCTGTGGAGCCCAGATAACGTGGCGGAACGCCTGGCCATGGTCGAGGAAGCGCGCCGCATCACTGAAGCGTTGGGAGCTGCTCAACTGCTTCACGAGGCGACGATCTGGCATACCGCGGTCCTCATTGAGGTCGGCGACATGGACCAGATCGTTAGGAACATCCAGACCATATCTGGACCGGTCGAGCAGCAGCAGCAGCGCTACGAGATGTGGGTACTGCAGGTCATCCGCGCCACCCTCGCCATGCACGAGGGGAACTTTGCGGAGGCCCGGCGTTTAGCTGAACATGCCCTGTCCTACGGGCAAAGCCAGGAGAATCCCAACGCCTTACAGCTATACGCGCTCCAGATGGGAGCGATGCGCTTCGACATAGGCGGATTGGATGAGATCCTTCCAGCAATTCGTCAGTTCTCGACGCAGTTTGCTGCCATTCCAGCGTGGCGCTGCGGCCTTGTTGCTGCCTGCTCCGAGCTTGGCCTGGAGCCGGAAGCCAGGGCAGAGTTCGAGCGCCTCGCTGCTGAAGGTTTTGACGCGTTTCCTCGAGACATGTTCTGGTCTACCGGCATGTATCTCCTTTCCATGGCGTGCCTCTTCCTCAAGGATGCTGAGCGAGCACAACTGCTCTATGACTTGCTGCTGCCGAGCGGCGGCCTTTGCATCGCGCCGTTCGCGGCTAGCTTCGGCTCAGCCTGGCTCCCCCTGGCTATGCTCGCGCAAACCATGGGGCACTGGGATGACGCCATCCGGCACTTCGATCAAGCGCTCGAAGCAAACACCAAGTTCAAAGCGAAGGTCGCCCTGACGCGCACTCGCGCCGGGTACGCTGCTGCGCTGGTCGCGCGCGGCGCGCCGGGCGATCGCGAGCGCGCTCAGGAGCTCGCCACGCAAGCTCTGCAAGCTGCCGAAGCCATGGGAATGAAGGTCATCGTCGAGCGCTGTCTCGCGCTGAAGCTCAAGCTGCAGGGCGCGGACGGTCGCGACACCGGCAACTCGATCGCCGCCGTCTCCAAGACGGTGCTGGCCGAACGGCCCGATGTCTCGCTCTACACGGCGCCGGACGGCACGGTGACCATCCTCTTCACAGACATCGAGGGCTCCACAGCGCTGAACGAACGCTTGGGAGACGAGCGCTGGATGGCGCTGCTGCGCCAGCACAACGCGATCGTTACCGAGCACGTCGCCGCGCATGAGGGGACGATCGTCAAAGCGATCGGCGACGGCTTCATGGTCGTGTTCCGCAACGTCCGCCGCGGGCTCGAGTGCGCCATAGCGATCCAGCGCGCGCTAGCGGACCGCGTAGCTCGTGGAGACGAGCAGCCGCCGGTCCGCATCGGCCTGCACACGGGCGCCGCGGTCAAAGAGGCGGACGACTTCTACGGCCTGACGGTCAACCTCGCCGGTCGCATCGCGGACGCCGCCAACGGCGGCGAGATCCTCGTGTCGTCCGTCCTTCGAGATCTTGTCGACGGCGCGCACGAGTTCCGGTTCGACGCAGCCCGTGAGCTGGAGCTGAAGGGCTTGGCCGGCCGGCACATCGCGTACGCCGTCCGCTGGTAGCGCCGACGGCTCGCCGCTGCGACAGCCCAGGACCGCCATCCGAGACACCGCCGTCCCCGCAATCATCTGATGCGGGTTCTCTCCAGTACAGACATCCGGCAGCCGATCATGAATAGAGCGATCTATCGAGGGGGCCATGCCATGCGTTGGGCCGCCGTCACCGCATTGGTCTTGCTGCTTGGCTTGGCGCTCGCAGTCTCATACCTCTTCTACCGCCAGCTGGACACGAAGACCGCCGTCATCGCGGAGGCCGCCCAGCTCCAACCGAATGAGGCGGGCGCCCTCTGCGGCAGCGTCGACTTCGAGTTGGGCGCCCGCACGCTGGGGCGCTGGCTCTTCCCGGTCAAGGTGGGGCAGCAGGTGTCCGGCACGGTTTCCGTCGTCGGGAATGAGCGAGACGACATCGGCCTTCGCGTGTGGTCCCCGGGGAATCGACTCGTCCTCGACCGCCCCGTTCCGCAGCACAGCCAGCAGCTCCAGTTCGTCGCGCCGGCTGGGGGCGACTACCTCTTCGAGTTTGACAACCGCCGCTCGGTGCTCGCGGGCAAGCACGTAACCGTATCGCTCTGTCTCGCGCTCACTTGACGCGCCCCTGGGCGAAGCAATATGATTGACGGACTTGATGGCCTGAGCCATCCCCCGCCTCCGACAGCTTGGAGGCCCGACATGCCTTCCTCTCGACGCGCAAGACCTCGGATTCCTGTCGTGCTCTTCCTTGCCCTGGCGCTCGTCCTCGCGAGTCTCACCCTCCTTCTCGACGACGTCTCGGCGCAGCAGCCCCCGGCCTCCGTCGGCCCCTCGGCCGTGCCAGCGGTGGGCGCCCCGAGCTTACCCACGCGAGGTGCAGGTCAGGCCGCAGGTTCAGCGGGCGCGGATGTTGCCTTTGGTGGCACGAACGAGCCGGCCATCGCCGCGAACCCGCTGAACTCGATGAACATCGCGGCGGCCGACCTGTATAGCTTGCGTGTCTCAACAGACGCCGGTATCAACTGGTCCACTGCCACACCGGAATCTGTCCCCGGGACGCACGTCCTATGCGGAGACTCGTCGCTAGCGTTCGACAGCGCCGGACGGCTCTTCTGGACGTACCTCGGCTGCATCGCCACAAACTACAACGAGATCGATATCTTCATTGCGCAGGTGAATCCGGCGACGGGAGCCATCCTCGCGGGCTATCCTGTCAACGTCACAGCATCACCCGGCGTGAACCTGCCAGGGATCAGCGGCAACTGTCATGACAAGGCCTGGTCGGCGGCCGATCGCTTCGCGGGCAGCCCCTTCCAAGACCGGCTGTATATCGTCTGGACGCAGTTCACGGGGGCGAATTGCATCATCCCGAATCAAGTGAATGCCACATCGTCCGGCGATCAGGGCCAGACGTGGACACCGGCGGTTACGCTCTCGACCGGCGCCGACGGCCTCGTGACGCCGACCCACAACGCCGTCGCGGCCAATGGCGACGTGTATGTCTCGTACCGCTCCGTGCCGGGCTTCATATCCGACGGCACTACGGCGCAAATATTTGTTGCCCGCTCGACGGACGGCGGCCTGACCTACCCGCAGAAGACGCTGGCGTACACCCCAGGCAACGGCGACATCACGTACAACATCCAAAGCCTGCCGAGGACGTTGAACAAGAACCGGACGTGGACACACGGGTCGGGACAGGCTTGGCTGCTGCCGGATCCGGCAGCGGCGAACGTCGTGTTCGTCGTGGCGTCCGATGACCCCACGAACACGGCGCATGGCGGCGCGAACGACGACGCCGCTATCTACATCACCCGCTCGTTCGACAGCGGGGCGACCTGGAGCGCGCCCGTCCAAGTCGACAAAGGCCCCGGCAATAGCCACCAGCTCTTCCCAACGGCGGCGATCGACCCTGTCTCGCAGTGCCTGACCGTTGAATGGTACGACTCGCGGGCGGGCGCGACGAACGGGAGCGGCGATCTCCTCCTCGACGTGTACATGCGCAGTAGCGGCAACGGCGGCATCACCTTCGGCCCCGAGGTGCGGATCAACGACGTGGCGTTCGATCCCGACCTGGGAGCGCCGGACAGGTTCCCCCCTTCGGGCACCTTGCGCATCGGCGAGTACATCGGCGTGGCGGTCATCAGCCGGGTCGCGCATGCGGTGTGGACGGGCAACACCGCCACCGGCCAGCAGGTCTTTTACGACAACGCCGTGGCCTGCACGGCCGGAGACAGCGACGGCGACGGCTGTCCCGACCTGAAGGAGCAGCAGACGGCCATCGGCAGCCAGACGAGCGGTGGCCGGCGCGACTACCTCAACCCCTGGGACTACTTCAATCCGTCGCACGACGGCCAGAACCGCATCGATGATGTCCTTCTCGTTGCGTCGCATTACGGGAAGAACACAGGCGATGCGGGCTACTCAAGCGACTACGACCGCACCTATATCGGCCCGAACAGTTGGAACCTGGGGGCACCGAACGGCCAGATCCGCATCGATGACATCCTGGACAGCGTAAGACAGTACAACCACGACTGCTCATGACATGATGAAGACAGTGAAAGCTCGCGGTCATCTATGGGCGCGGCGATAGACGCCGCGCCCATAGATTCGTACGTGCGTCAGACAGCCGCCTTACCGCGTTCCCCCGTACGCACACGCATCACGTCGATGATCTCTGAGACAAACACCTTGCCGTCCCCGATTTCGCCGGTGCGTCCGGTCTCATGAATGAGCTGCAGAGCCTGCTCGAGGAGCTCATCCGGGATGACGGTCTCGAGTTTCACCTTAGGAAGCAGGTCAACCGCATAGGTGGCGCCTCTCCACTGTTGGACGATGCCCTTCTGCGTTCCGTGTCCTCTGACCTCAGTAATTGTCACGCCGTGCGTTCCAATTCCTTCTAGCGCCTTTCGGATGAGCTCTAGTTTTTCCTGCCGGACGATCGCTTCGATCTTTTTCACTACTGTATTCCCCTTTTCCGCAGGTTACCGCCCTCCGCCGGCACCGGCCGGCATCGGACTCGGAGCAGGCCCGCGATGCGGCTCAGCATCCGGCGCGTAACCGAGCGCGCCCATCTCTGGGATATCCAGCCCCTGCGTTTCCACGTCGGCAGGCACGCGGATGCCCATGATCATGTTCTGGAGCTTCATGAAGACGAACGTTCCACCGAAGGCCCAGACGATTAAGGTCACAACGCCAATGGCTTGCGCCCCGAGCTGGCCAGCATCTCCGTAAAAGAGTCCGGTCACCGTGCCGCTGACACCGTTCCACCCTGCACCATACGTGCCATCGGCGAACAGCCCGACGGCGAGGACACCCCAGAGGCCGTTGGCACCGTGCACAGCAAATGCGCCGACCGGATCGTCGATTTTCAACTTTGTGTCGACGAAGCGATAAACCACGACGACGAGGACGCCGGCGATCGCGCCGATCACGAAGGCTGCCCACGGTGCGACGAATCCGGAGGGCGCGGTGATCGCCACGAGACCGGCGAGCATCCCGTTGCAGCTCATGCCTGGATCCGGCTTTCCCCATGCGCTCTTCCACGCCCAAGCTGTGAACATCGCGGCGAGCAAGCCCGTGCAGGACGCGACCACCGTGTTGACGATGACCGAACTGATGCGAAGCTCGGTGGCTGCCAGCGTGCTGCCGGCGTTGAATCCGAGCCATCCAAACAGAAGGATGAACACTCCGAGGATCGCAAGCACTAAGCTATGACCGGGGATCGTGTTGGCAGTGCCGTCCTTATTGTACTTGCCGAGCCGAGGGCCGATAACGATGGCGCCTGCCAAGGCCGAAAGGCCGCCCACGGCGTGCACCACTCCTGATCCCGCGAAGTCTACGTACCCGTGACCCAAGCTTAAGGAGGAGGTGCCCAGGTGCGCAAGCCACCCTCCGCCCCACGCCCAGTTCCCGAAAAGCGGGTACAGGAAGCCGGCCATAAAGAACGAGTAGACGATGAAGGCTGAGAACTTCCACCGCTCCGCCATCGCGCCTGTCACGATGGTGCCCGCCGTGTCCATGAAGACGAGCTGGAAGAACCAGAGCGCCATGACGCCTACGTCGTAGGAGTTCCCCGCGAGGAACCAGCCCTTCGTCCCCCACAAGCCAAGGTCGGCGTTACCGCCGAGGTGGTAGATCCCATCGAGAACGCCCGTCCCGCCGCCGAGGACTGAAAGCGATCCGACCCCACCGAACATCAAGGCGAACCCGGTGATAAACCAGGCGACGCCTCCGATGGCGAAGATGACGAAGTTCATCATCATCGTGTGGGCGGCGTTCTTTGCGCGTGTGAACCCGGTCTCCACAAGCGCGAAGCCTGATTGGAAGAAGAGCACGAGCGCCCCTGCGAGCAGGGTCCAGGTGAAATTGACTGAGACTTTGTTCTTCCCGACCTGGTCAACGACGGTTGCAAATGTGTCCTGGTCGAGCGTGGGTTCGTCGGTACCGACGACGTCCGTCGCGCCGCCGGTCTTCTCACCGCAAGGGTCGCCTGGCCCAGAAGCATTCCCGCCGCAAGCCGCGGGTGTAGCGTCGGGAGATTGTGCGGACACCGTGCCCTGCAACGCGAAGGCCACCGTCGCCGCGAGCACCAATGCGACGGCGACCAGCGCTATCGCTCTGAGTTTGAGAAGTCTTGTGAAGCTCAACGTCGTTTTCCCCCTTTGTGGTAGTGCTTGGGTTGCCGAAGGATCTGTCCGGTTAGTGCGGCTGCTGTGCGAACGACTGCGCCTCCCCGCTTACTGCGGCTGGCTTCAAGAAGCGCCGTAGCGTGGGCAGCACAGCCTGCTGGTTCTCGCTTAGCAGCGTCAGATTGAACGCTCTGTTTCCATCGCGGCCTTCCAGGCGGATCCGCCGCCGCTCCGTGACGAAGCCCGAAAGCTCGTTCCAGGGCCGGAAGACGACGTTGTTGATCCCGACGCCCTCGGTGGTGACGACGTAGCGCACCGGGAGCAACAGGATCCCGGTTGCGATCAGCACAATCGGGATCGCCAAGCCGGACGGAAGCGTGCCTGTGACCGTGGTCAGCAACAACACGGCCGCGATTGAGTACGTGTTTACGCGCTGCATGAGCAGCCGCTCCGGAAACGAAAGGCTAACTGTCTTCAGAACGCGCCCGCGGAGATTCGCTCCGCCAATTGGCATGTGCACCCGCAACAGCATCAGCCCCAGCATCGCCATGAACAGCATCAGAAATAGCATCGTCTTCTCCTTCTTCGCGTTGGTTGTTGAGTTGGTCCGCTCCCCTCCGAATACGCGCCGATATTCCCCGCACCCAGGCAGGCAACTTCGGCGGTCCTGTCGTGCGCGTGAAGCTTCCCTGTAACCGCGACGCCTGTATCGCGCCGTTTCGATCTGCCATCGCTACTCCTCGCCTCCTCTTGTCGCCGTCAAGCCGTAACCTCGATGCCGCACCGTCCGGATGCGATACGGCCATGAACCCGCAAGCTTTGCCCGCAGTCTGCAGACAACAACTCCCAGACGACGGCGCACGCCCGACCCGCCTTCGGGCCAAAGAACGTCCACGAGATCGTCATAGGACAGAATGCGATCGGGGTTGCTGAGCAAAAGCCGCAAGAGCTCGAACTCCTTATAGGTGAGATCAACTTGCTTTCCTCCAACCCAGGCTTGATAGAGCGCCACGCTGGCGCGAATATTGCCCGCCGAGAGGATCGAGCCTTGTTCCGGAGGCGTGTCCTTGAGCAAGATCGTTGTCATCATGTTCACTCTGTCTAGCCCGAGTTTGTTTCAGGATAGTGACGCCGCATTACGGCCGAATGACGGGCGCGTTACTGCCACGTTAATTCGCAGTTGCGCGCGACCGGGGGAGCTGCAGGAGGCGAGTGATGATGGTACGTACGTCAGCGAGCTCGGCGTGGCCGGCGGGCCGCGCCAAGCGAAGTGCGCCCGCAAACGTTTCGACACACGATCGTAACAGTCGGGCCTGGGCTGAACTCGCTGCGCCGCGCTAGCGTACCAATGGCGCCTGACAATGTCTGATGTACTTCAACTGCTGTTTGTCCTTGTGATCGTCCTGGTCGTGGCCAAGGGCTCCGGTCTCGTCTCATCCGCCATCGGCCAGCCGGCCGTGCTGGGAGAACTCCTCGCCGGCGTGATCCTGGGGCCATCCTTGATCAACCTCTTTGGCGCCGGCTTTCTCGACACGCCCTACTTAGAGGAGATGACGCACTTGCTGGCGGAGCTCGGCGTAATCTTCCTCATGTTCTTGGCAGGTCTTGAGACCGACCTGGGCGAAGTCAACAAGGTACGCCGCGTTGCACTCCTCGTCGGTTCTATCGGCGTGCTGTTTCCCGTCCTGATGGGCGCCGGCGCAAGCGTGCCCTTCGGCTTCTCGGCGAAGGAGTGCGTCTTCATCGGCATCATCCTTTCCGCGACCAGCGTGAGCATCTCCGCGCGGACGTTGATGGAGCTGGGCGTGCTGCAAAGCAGGCAGGGGCTCTCGATTCTCGCGGCGGCGGTGATCGACGACGTCATTGGGCTCCTCGTGCTTTCGTTCTTCATCGCCTTCGCAGTGCAGGGCAATAGCGGGGGCGGCCCGGCCGACGCCGTCCTGATCGTCCTCCGCGTGGCCGGCTTCTTCGCGGCGGCGCTGATTGTCGGGCGGTTCCTGCTCCCACCGTTCGTCCGCTGGGCGATGAACGCACCGATGAGCGAAGGGGCGCTGACGGCAGCCGTGGTGACGGTCTTGACGTATGCTTGGTTCGCCGAGTACGTCGGCCAGGTGGCCGCGATCACGGGAGCCTTCATGGCTGGCCTCTTCCTCCGCCAGACCGATGGCCACAGGCTGATCGACGAACGTTCGCGCGCGCTGGCCTATGGATTCTTCGTGCCGATCTTTTTTGTTGGCGTCGGGTTGGCGGCAAACGCGCGCGATATCCACGGATCGGACGCCGTACTGCTTGTTGTGATTTTCCTTGTCGCTGCTGCGTCCAAGATCGTCGGGTGTGGCCTCGGGGCACTGCTCGGCGGCGAGTCCCTGAGGAGCTCGCTCCAGATCGGTACCGGCATGATCTCCCGCGGAGAGGTTGGGCTCATTATCGCCACGGTTGGACTCAGCAAGGGCTTGATCGAGACCGACGTCTACTCGATCATTGTGCTAACCGTGCTCGCAACGACGCTCGCTACGCCTCTCCTGCTGCGCATCGTCTTCCCGCAAACTAAGGAGGCGCGTTATGCCTAATCTCCTGATGCTCGTGCTGTACAACCTGAACCACTTCGAGGAGGTGGTGACTGCGTGGCACGATAATGGTGCGGCCGAGCTCACGATCATGGACGGCGTCGGCACGCGCCTGCCGTGGGAGCAGCTGCACCGGGACGATCTGCCGCTGCTTCCTTCGATCAGGGACCTCCTGCAGTCAGACGACGCGCCCAGGCGGATCATCTTCACAACCGTGCCCGACCACATCGTCGACCCGCTCATCGCGGCAACCGAGCGCGTGCTTGGCGATCTCTACGAGCGCGGCAACGGAACGTTGATTGCGCTTCCCATCGCGAGGATCGTTGGCCTGCGCGAGTTGTGACGTCCTCTGCGACACGGCAGCATTGAGTCAATCTGTGGCCGGTTCTGGCTAATCGGAGGTGCAGCACCGGAGCGCGTAGCCATCGGCAGCGTCGAGATCGTGAGCGTCACGGACGGTTTGATGCCCGCTCACCCGTCGTTCCTCTTCTCCGGCGTGCCGCCCGCCATGTACCAGGCGGCGTTGCGCGACGACGAGCTCACCGCGGATGGCGCCCTGCCGATCAAGCGCGGCTCGTTCCTCGTGCGCAGCTCCGGCCAGACGATTCTCGTCGATACCGGGATCGGGGACAAGAACCCGCAGCTGCCGGGCGGCGAGCTGCTATCGAACCTCGCTCGCCTCGGGGTGCGGCCGGCCGACATCGATGTCGTCGTCAACACGCACTTGCACTTCGACCACGTCGGCTGGAACTGCCTGCGCAGCGGCGGGGCGTTCGTCCCGACGTTTCCAAACGCCGAGTACTGGATCGCGCGCAAGGAGTGGGACTTCTGGACGGATCCGGCCATCATCGACGAGGAAGGGCCGCACCTGCGCACCGATGTCCTACCGCTACAAGATAGCCCGCAGCTGCGCCTCGTCGATGGCGAGGCCGCCGTCACGCCGGAGCTCAGCCTGCTGCCGACGCCAGGCCATACGCCTGGGCACTGCTCGCTCGCGGTCACTTCTGCCGGGGAGCGCGGGATCATCCTGGGCGACGTAGCGCATCATCCGCTGCATTTGATCCGCTTCTGGGTCGCGGCCATCGATGAGCTGCCGCGCGTTTCGCGCCGAACGAAGCGCGCGCTGGCCGAACGGCTGATTGCGGAGCAGGCGCTTGTGGCCGCTGGGCACTTCACGCCGAACAGCTTCGGCCGCCTCGTCCTTGTCGACGGACGGCGCACCTGGCAGGCGGTCTAGGGACGACCACCATGTGCCATCGTGCGCGATACAAACTGTGGTATTCTGGGGTTCCGGGCGCGGGCGCCGTAGCATCCGATTGCGGTCCTTGCCACCAGGCCCGAGGACTGCGCCCGGGTTGGGAGACATCTTATGCCGGCGACGTTCAGCATTGACGTTCACGGCCACGCTGACCTGCACGTGGCGACACGATCGGGAACCGTCACCGTCATCGCTGAGGAACGGGAGAACGTCTTCGCGGAAGAGGGCGGGTCGTCGCGCGGGCCGGAAGTCGACCCGACCGGCCGGATCAGCCTCGGGTCGGCGCGGGGTGGCTCGGCGAACCTCGTCGTGCGCTGCCCAGCAGGCACGGACGTAACCGCCGGGACGATCTCGGGCAACGTGATGCTGCGCGGGCCGCTCGGCCGGGTGCGCATTACAACCGTGAGTGGATCAGCGACGGTCGAGCGCGCGGAAGAGCTGGATGCGCGCACCATCTCCGGCAATATCGAGGTGGACCGTTGCACGGGGCGCTGCTCTATGCGCACCAAGACCGGGCACACGACGTGCGCCAGCGCGCGCGACGCGCGCGCCTCGACCATCTCCGGCACGATCCGTTTTGAGGAGACGACGGGCCGCGTGCGCGCGCAGAGCGTCAGCGGCACGGTGGAAGTTGGCACGCAGCGCGACGGCGACGTTGCGGTGCAGACCGTCTCGGGCTCGGTCAAGATCGAGGTGCCCGACGGCGTGCGGCCGAATGCCCAGCTCCACTCCCTCACGAGCCGTCCGCGCTGCGACTGCCCCGAAGGCAACGACTGCCAGGTTGCGGTGCGCTCCATGAGCGGCAGGATCACGGTCGTCCGCGCCTGATGATCGCTACCAAGACGTCTCGGCCGCGCGTGATTCAGGGCACCGTGGTCTTCACTGACATCGTTGGCTTCACGGAGTACACCGCGCTGCGTGGCGACGAAGAAGCGCTCGCACTGCTCGCGACGCAGGAACGGCTCGTGAACGAGACGCTCCCTCCCAACGCGCGCATCGTTAAGGAACTGGGCGACGGCCTGCTGCTCTGGTTCCAGAATGCGTGCGAGGCGGTCGAGACGTCGCTGCGGCTGCAGGAACGCTTCGAGCGCGAGTCGGCCACGTCGGACAGTCCGCTCTGGGTGCGCTGCGGCATGCACTCCGGTCAGCAAACGCTTCGCGGCGAGGACCTGGTCGGCCACGACGTGAACGTCGCGTCGCGCGTCGTCGATGTCGCCGGCCCGGGCGAAGTCCTCCTCTCGGACGCAACCAGAACGAGCGTGAATGACAAGCTGCCCAACGTGCAGTTTGATGAACTGGGGCCGGTCGTGATGAAGGGTATCCCGCAGCCGATCCGGCTGTATCGAGCCATAGCAGAGTAGTCCGCGGTCGAGGCGCTGTCATGTCCTTCAAGCAGTTCCTGCACGACGACCTCGGCCAGGCTTCAATCCGCGACCAGTCCGCCCGGCCAAGAGCTGGCGTCGCGTGGTACGCGGCCTGGGTCTATAATGCTAAGCAACCCGCCCCCGCCAACCCGAAAGCGCGGTCCATCGCCTGAGGAACGACATGTCCTGGTTCAAAGACCTTATCCTCAACGAACCTCCGCACTCACCTCCCTATGTGATCGAGAACATGGCCCACATGCGTCCGCATCGGCTCGTTTCCGTCTTCGGCATCAACTGGATGGCTACGCCAACTGCCCTCGCAGCGCCCGTTTGGATCGCGGCGGTTGGCGTCATCATCAGTTTCATCGCCGAAGTCGGATCCAGCGTGGGCGAACGACTTCTCGCCGGTCTCGCTTACGGTCTCCTCATCGGGGCGAGCATCATCATCCATCAACTAGGGGGCGCGATCGCTGGAAAGGTGGTCGGGGCACCTATGCTCTCAGTGATCTTCACGGCAAGCTTACCTTACAACGAGTACGACGAATCGCGGGAATTTCCGAGCCGCGTTCACCTCATTCGCGGCTTGGGAGAGCCCGCAGCGAACCTGCTCCTGGGAGCTGTCATGCTCATCCTGTACGTAGCCGGGCTAGACGGGCACTTCGTGCTTTTCTTGGCCATTCTTAACCTCGCGTTCTTCGCCATCGCCATGGCGCCGCTTCCGACCATGCATGGCGGCGTGGTGCTGAGACACCTGAAGGCGTGGAGGCGAGGATGATTCCAGGTGCTGAACACAAAGGAGGACCGGCGTGGCAACCGACGCGACCCACGTAGTCATTCTCGGAGCCGGCTTCGGCGGCCTCGAACTCTCGGCTTGCCTATCCGCCGCGTTCGCCGACGGGATAAGGATCACGCTTATTGACAGGAACGACGCGTTCATCTTTGGCTTCTCGAAGTTCGACCTGATGTTTGGGCGTCAGCGCCGCGAAGATGTCAGCTCGTATTACCGGACCATCGCGAAGCCCGGCGTCGAGTTCCGGCAGGAGTTGATCACATCGATCGATCCCGCCGCCCGTCGCGTGGTGACCGACAGGGACACCTACACCGCCGACGTGCTCGTCGTTGCCCTCGGGGCCGAGTACGACTTCGGCGCAACACCAGGCTTCGTCGAGGGAGGTCACGAGTTCTACTCCGTAGACGGCGCCCTGCGTTTGCGGGACCTGCTCCCGACGGTCACCACAGGAATTGTGGTCGTCGCCGTCCTGAGTGAGCCCTTCAAGTGTCCACCGGCGCCGTGTGAAGCGGCCATGCTGCTCGACGAGTACTTCTCAGAACGGGGCGTTCGCGCCAACATCGGCATCAGCGTCGTCTCACCGTGGGGAATCCCGATCCCCGCTTCCGGCCCGGCATCCGACGCCATCTTGGCCCGCTTCCGCGAACGGAACATCACATGGGTTGGCAGCCAAGGTGTGGAGTCGATCGACGGGGCGACCAAGACCGCCCGACTGCGAGACGGAAGCACGATGCCGTACGACCTCTTTCTCGGCATCCCCGTCCATCGCGTCCCTGCCGTTGTCGAGTCCTCGGGGCTCGCCGTTGACGGCTGGATCCCAGTCGACAAAGCGAATCTCTCGACGCGGTTCCCGGACGTGTACGCCGTCGGCGACGTCACCAGCGCGCCCGTACCCAAGGCTGGCATTTTCGCCGAAAGCGCCAGCCGCGCGGTGGCAGAGCACCTCACAGTGCGTTTGCGGCAAGCGGGCACGGCCAAGCCGTACGATGGTGCCGGCTCCTGCTTCATCGAGTTCGGCAACCATAAGGTTGGGCGTGTCGACGTGGACTTCTTGACCGGCCCATCAGTGATCGCTCCGTTCACCGAAGCTTCCTTGCAGGGGGCCGAGGAGAAGCAGGAGTTCGCTGCATCACGGCGCCAGCTCTGGTTCGGGCCTGAGCCGCCTAGGCCGTGATGTATAGCCGATGCAGGGATCAGGCTGCCGACGGGTCTCCGACCGGCCCTAACTGGCAGGCTCAAACGAGGATCGAACGTCCGAGGCGGATCGTACGATGCGAAGGAGAGGGCCTTCCAACGGCGACTGCCTCTTCGTGGGGGATGTCGGCCGGCCGGCCCAGCAGCACGATCGGTTTCGAGCGCCCGTACAACCCTGTGTTGCAGCTTGGCCGTGACGAGTTCCTACGCCTCGAATCACAGCCGACCGCCCGCCCGCTGAACATGACGGCGATCCTCGAAACGAACCGCGGATCGGCCGACCACGCTTGGGCGCAATTGCGCCACGCCGAGGATGCGCCAACGATCAGCGTCGACGAAGCGCCGGCGTGGCTCGCCCAGCGCAACGCAACCGTACTCGACGTGCGCGAGCCGCAAGAGCATCTCGCGGGTCACCTGCCCGGCGCGATCTCGATTCCACAGGCGGACTTGGCGACGCGCCTCGCCGAGATCCCGAAGGCCCGCGAGGTGCTCGTCGTCTGCGCGGGCGGCATGCGCTCAGCCAAATGCGCCGCCTTTTTGCGCCAGACGGGCCTCGACAACGTGACCAGCCTGGACGGTGGCACCGATGGCTGGCGCGCTGCCGGGCTGCCGGTCGAATCGTAGCCGGCGCAAGAGCCGTGGCCCCCTTCCAATGGGCTCCCCCGCCCATTTGTGGCAGCAGCTTCCGTGTGACATAATGGCGCCGGCCCCCGACGACCTGTCACCAGACCGCCACGGAAAGGGAGCTATGGATCTCGAACGCGACCTTGGCATTTCGGAGGGCCACCGGCGGGGACGGCTGCTCACACTCGCGATACTCGCCGGCGGGGTGGCGCTGGTTGGCATCCTCTCGTATGTCTTCTTCTTTCGAGGCTCGTCACAGCAGACACGCGCGACAGAAGACCTGAAGGTTGGCCGCGCGACGATCAACGCCAATCTCCTCATCTCCGGCGTCGCGGACGCTCAACTCATCAGCGACCTCTCCTTTCAGTCCTCGGGTCGCGTCGATTCCGTTCAAGTCAAGGTGGGCGACACGGTCCACAAGGGCGATGTCCTGGCGGCGCTCGAATCCGAGGACCTGGCGAACAGCGTCCAGTCGGCCCAGGCGAACCTGGCGCTCGCGCAGGCGCGGCTCAAGGAGCTGCTGGAGGGCGCGACCGACGCGGAGCGCGCCGCAGCCGATCAGTCCGTGGTGTCAGCCCAGGCCAACCAGGACCGCGCCGCTCGCGACGTGTCGGACCTGTTCGGGACTCCCACGTCGCCGGAGAGGACGGCGGCCGATCAAGCCGTCGCCGCTGCTCAAGCGGGCCTTGACCAGGCTCAAAACAGCCGCACAACGCTGTTGGACGGCGCGACCGCCTCGCAGGTGGCGAGCGCGAACCAGGTGGTGGCCTCGGCGCAGACTGCGCTGAACGGCGCGCAGCGCGCGCTCGACACGGTGCGCGACGGGCCAACCGACGCCCAGCTCGCTGCGGCGCAGCAGCAGCTCGCCGCGGCGGACGCGAACCTGGCGTCCGCGCAGGCGGCGCTGGCCAATCTGAACGACGGCGCGTCGTCAGCTCAGATCTCCGCAGCGCAGGCATCGGTCGCCGCGGCGGAGCAGGGGGTGAGCAGCGCTCAGAACGCGCTCGATAACGCGCACTCGAACGTCAACTCGACGGAGTCGGCGCTGCGAGCCGCGCGCACCACGTATTGCACCGCCGCTCCCGGCGATTCGCTCTGCGCTTCGGTTGTGATTCCGATCCCGAGTGGCACTGTGGACGACCTCTTGGACGCGCTGAGCAACCCCGCCACAGACCCGTCTCTGCTGTCGCCGATCAACACGCTGATCCAGGCCAATACGGGCTATGTCGTGGCGCTCAACTCGGTGGACACCGCCCAGAGCGCGGTGACTACGGCCCAGGCGCAGCTCAGCTCAGCGCAGGCTGCGCTGGCGGCGCTCCAAGCGGCGCCAGATGCGGGCGACCTGGCTGCGGCGCAGGCGGCTGTCACGGCAGCGGAGCAGGCGCGCGCCCTGGCGCAGGTCAACCTCGATAACTTGACCGATGGCCCCACGGCCGACCAACTCTCCAACGCGGAGGACGCTGTGACTTCGGCGCAAGCAGTATTCGATGCTGCCGTCGCGCAGCGCGATCACCTCATCGCGCCGCCGACGGCGGACGATGTCGCCGCTGCCGAGTCAGCGGTTCAGTCCGCCCAGGCCGCCCTGGACGCGGCTGTGGCGAAACGCAACGACCTGCTCGGTGGGCCGAATGACTCAACGCTCAATTCGGCAGAAGATGCGGCGCGCTCCGCGCAAGGCAGCCTCGATTCGGCGATCGCCAACCAGACCGAGACGGCGCGCGGAGCGCGGCCGAGCCAGATCGAAGGGCAGACCCAGTCGGTCCGCGTTGCGCAGCTGGCCGTAGAAGCCGCGCAGATCCGGGTCCGCAACGCGCAGATCATCTCGCCGTTCAACGGCACGGTCGCGGCGCTCAACCTCAAGCCGGGGGAGTTCACCGGCGTCGGGTCGACCACGCCAGCCATCGTGCTGCTGACGCCCGACACGATCGTGCTCAAGATGCAGGTGGGCGAGACCGACTACCCGAACGTCAAGCTCGATCAACGCGGCATCGCCCTGTTTGATGCCCTTCCAGGAAAACCTTACCCCTTCACGGTGGCGCAGCTCGGCCTTAGCCCCACGGTGACCCAGGGAGTCGTCACGTATCAGGTAACGGCCGCCATGGACATCCCGGCTGGCACCCCCCTGCCCGCGCCAGGCATGAGCGCCAACGGCCAGATCGTCACCGAATCGCGGCCGAACGTCATCTCCGTACCGCCGCGCGCCATTCGCCGAAAGGGCACGGATCAGGTGGTCGAGGTGCGCCGCAACGGTACCGTCGAAGACCAAGTCGTCACGACGGGATTTTCTGACACCAACAACGTTGAGATCCTGTCCGGATTGCAGGAGGGCGATACGATCGTCGTTCCCGTTCTCATTTCCGGCTCGGCATCTCAGCCGAATCGAAAGCCGACGCTGCCGTCCGGTATCAGATGACGCACGCATGATCCGGCTGCGCGGCGTCACAAAAGAGTATCGCGTCGGGCCGGAGCGCGTCCTCGCGCTGCACAACATCGACCTCGAGGTCGTCAAAGGTGAGTTCCTGGCGATCATGGGGCCGTCTGGATCCGGCAAGTCGACGCTCATGAACATCGTCGGCTGCCTGGACCGGCCAACGCGCGGCACGTACGAGCTCGATGGGATCGATGTGAACAAGCTCGGCGACAGCCAGCTCGCGATCCTGCGCAACCGGCGACTCGGGTTCGTCTTCCAGTCCTTCAACCTGCTGCCGCGTCTCAGTGCGATCGACCAGGTCGCGTTGCCTCTCGTGTATCGCGGAGCGCTCAATAGACGTAAGGTCGCCGCGGCCGCGCTCGACCTCGTCGGCCTCTCGAATCGCGCGCATCACAAGCCCACGCAGCTGTCCGGCGGCCAGCAACAGCGCGTCGCCATCGCGCGGGCGCTCGTCAGCCGGCCGGCGATCATTCTTGCCGACGAACCGACCGGCGCGCTCGATTCCAAGACGAGCCTGGACGTGATGGACGTATTGCGCAAGCTCAACGAGGAGCTTGGAATCACCATCGCCTTCGTCACACACGAGCGCGACGTGGCGGCCTACACGCGCCGGATCGTTTCGCTCCGAGACGGAGCGATCATCTCCGACGTGCCGAACACGCCGTCGTACGCAACGGCGCCGCCCGCACCTGTGGAGCAGGTCGCGCCGTGACACTGGCCGATGTCATCGTCACGGCGCTTTCAGCGCTGCGCAGCAATCTGCTGCGCACGCTGCTTACCATGCTCGGCATCGTCATCGGCATCGCTGCGGTCATCACGCTCACCGCCGCGAGCCAGGGGGCGCAAAAGGGCGTCGGCAACCGCATCCGAGGGCTGGGCAGCAACTTGATGTTCGTCCGGCCGGGCGCCGTCGAGCAGGCCGGCGTCCAGCTCCCCGGCTCGGGAGCGAGCCTCTACCTGGAGGACGCCCGGGCGATCCAAGATGCCGGCTTCCCGTACGTCGCCGACGTGGCTGCTCAGGCCAGCGTCGGCGGGCCGGCCGCGGGCATCCTCACCACACAGGTGATCCACCTGGGACAGAACAAGAACACGGTGCTGCTGGGCACGGAGCCATCATACGAGTTCGTCCGTGACTTCTACGTCCAAACCGGGCGGTTCATCAGCGAGGACGACCTCACCAAGAAGGCGCTGGTCACGGTGCTCGGCGCGGAGGTTGCGGACGACCTGTTCGACGCCGAAGACCCGATCGGGCAGACGGTCCGTATTGCCGTCGGACCGGGAAGCTTTGCCATCGGCTTCAACTTCACCATCGTCGGCGTGATGGAGCGAAAGGGTGCCGCTGCCGGCACAGACCAGGACGATGTCGTGATCGTCCCGCTGCCGTCGTTCCAGGCGCGCATCCCGTTCATCCGCAATCCGCGCGGCTTCACGAATGTGACGCAGATCAATATCAAGCTCACGAACCGCTCGAAGGCGGGCCAGGCGACGGAGGACATCAGCGCGCTTCTCCGACAGCGTCACAACGTCGACGACAACGACTTCCGCATCCAGACGCAGACCGACATCCTCGCCACCGCCACTGCGGTACAGCGCTCGCTGCAAGTCCTTGTCGTGTCGATCGCGTTGATCTCGCTCGTCGTGGGCGGGATCGGGATCATGAACATCATGCTCGTGTCGGTCACCGAGCGCACGCGCGAGATCGGCATCCGCAAGGCGATCGGCGCCAAACGGCTCGACATCTTGTGGCAGTTCTTGGTCGAATCACTCGTCGTGACAACGTTTGGCGGCGTTCTTGGCGTGATAGCCGGTGTCAGCGCGACACAGATCGCGCAGCGCTTCCAGATCGGCGGCGACAACCCGTACACGGTGACGCCGTTCTGGATCATCGCCGGGTTAGCTGTAGCCGCCGCGACGGGCCTCGTGGCGGGAGTGTACCCGGCGTGGCGCGCGTCGCGGCTCGATCCGATCGAGGCGCTGCGCCACGAGTAGACGGGTGCTCTTGCGCCCCCTCAGACAATCGTCACACTTCGGTAACCATCCGCACAGGCCTTCGAGCTTCCCTGGTGCGAGAGCAGGCTGCTCGGCCAGCGATGAAGAGACGAGCTATCCTGAGCGCATGATATCGAACGGCCGCGAGGTCCTTCGCACCGAGGGGCTGTGGAAACAGTACGGGCCGGTTACGGCCGTGGCCGACATGCATCTACAGGTCTTCGGCGGCGAGGTCTACAGCTTCCTCGGCCCGAACGGCTCCGGTAAGAGCACCACCGTCGGGATGATCCTGGGCCTTGTGCGCCCGACACAGGGTCGCGTGCTCGCGTTCGGAAGCGACATGGCACTGCATCCCTGGCCCGCGCTGCGACAGATCGGCGCCGTGATCGAAACGCCGGCGTTCTATCCGTATCTCTCGGGCTACGACAACCTGAGATGCCTCGCCATCGCGCTCGGCGATGTCCCGCGCGCTCGCATCGATGAGATGCTGGAGCTGGTGGGCCTGCGCGAGCGCGGACGCGATGCGTTCAAGGAGTACTCCCTCGGCATGAAGCAGCGGCTCGGCATCGCGTCGACGCTGCTGCGTGACCCGCAGCTCGTGATCCTGGACGAGCCGACAAACGGGCTCGATCCTGCGGGCACGCGCGAGATACGCGAGCTGATCCCGGAGCTGGCCCGGCAAGGCAGGGCTGTGTTTCTGTGCAGCCACCTGCTGCACGAGGTACAGGCCGTGAGCGACCGCGTCGCGATCGTCAAGAAGGGCCGGATGGTGGCGCAGGGGACCGTGAGCGAGCTCCTCGGCCGCGGGCAGTACTTGCGTCTGCAGGCAGGCGACAACGACGCGCTGTTGCGCGCGCTGGGCGGCATCCCCTTCGTGACCTCCGCGGAGCGCATCGACGGGTACGTGCGGGCAGCAGCGCCGATCGCGAAGGCCGGCGAGCTGAACAAGGCGCTGGCACAGCAGGAGATCTACCTGAACGAGCTGTCGCGCTGGGAAGTCGAGCTGGAGAGTCTCTTCCTGGAGCTCACCAGCGAGGAGATCGAAGCATGAACATGAGGCAGCTCGCCTTGGCGGAGTTCTTCAAGCTGCGAAAGCGGATGATGACCTGGGTGCTCGCTCTCCTGATCGTGGGCATCGTTGTCCTGCTGTACTCGATCCTGTGGAGCATCAGCGGCCACGCGCAGACATTCGGCGAGCACCACCAGTTCACCGCGTCGCAGCTCCGCAAGGCGCTCTTCCTCCAGTCGTCCGTGCCGTTTTCGCTGCAGCTTGTCTCCAGCTTCGGCACGCTCTTCGCCGTGATCCTCATGGCGGGAGCGATCGGGAGCGAGTACGCGTGGGGAACGATCCGGCTCACCGCGACGGCAGCGTGCGGCAGGCTGCGGCTACTCGGGGCGCAGCTCGCCGTTGTCTGCGGGCTGATCGCGGTCGGAGCGCTGCTGGCGGTAGCGGCAGGGCTGATCTACAGCAGCATCATCATGTCGATCAGCGGCGGGGCCGACTTCAGTTTCTTGACCGCCGCGTTCGTCGGACACCAGAGCGCGGCGTACGCGCGCACGCTGTTCGTGCTGTCCCCGTTCGTCGCGATTGCATTCGCGGCGGCCGTGATCGGACGGTCAACGCTGTCTGGCGTGGGCGCGGGGCTTGGCTTTACGTTTCTCGAGCCGATCATCAGCAGTCTGATGCGCGCCGCCGGCGGCCGCTGGGCGCACATCCCGAACTATCTGCCAAGCGCGAACAAGCAGGTCATCCTGCTGCAGAACAGCCTGCCCGAGGTGCTCCGCGTCGGTCCGGGCAGCGAGCTGGGCGATGCGGCGTCGAACTCGGTCGCGCAGGCCGCGATCATCCTGGCGCTGTATACGATCGCCTTCGTCGCGCTTGGCTTCTACGTCTATCGACGCCGCGACATCACCGCAGGCGCGTAAGCTACCTACAGATAGCCGAGCTGGCGCGCTCCGTGCGTGAGCAACTCACGAAACTTGGGATGCGCCAGCCCGATGATCGCCTGCGCGCGTTCGGGGACAGACTTCCCCTTCAGCAGCGCCACGCCGTGCTCTGAGACGAGGTAGTGCACCTCTTGGCGCGGCGTCGTGACGGCCGCTCCCGGAGTGAGCGTGGGCACCACGCGCGAGACCTCGCCCGACTTTGCAGTCGAATAGAAGGCGATGAAGCTCTTCCCGCCCGGCGAGTTGAACGCGCCGCGAGCGAAATCCACCTGCCCGCCGGTGCCGCTGAACTGCACCGGCCCCATCGATTCAGAACAGCACTGCCCGGTCAGGTCCACCTCGATCGCGGCGTTGACTGAGATGAGGTCGTTGTTGCGCGCGATGGTCGCCGGATCGTTCGTGTATGAGACCGGGTGCGCTTCGCAGTACGGATTGTCGTCGAGAAAGCGATAGGTGCGCTGCGATCCCGCCGCGAAGGTAAAGACGGCCTTCTGCGGATGCAACGTCTTGCGCGTGCCCGTCGCGACACCGTCCTCGATCAGATCGACCATGCTGTCCGTAAACATTTCAGAGTGGATGCCGAGCTCGCGATGATCGTGGAGGTACTGCGCGACAGCGTTCGGGACGCCGCCGATGCCAAGCTGCACCGTGGCACCGTCCGGCACCATCTCGGCGATGGCGCGGCCGATCGCTTCGTCCTCCGGCCGGGGCGCCGGCGGCGGCAGCTCGGGCAGCGGCGCGTTGTTCTCAACCACGGCCGTCGCTTCGGCGATGTGAATGAACGAGCGGCCGTGAATGCGCGGCATGTGTTCGTTCACTTCGAGCAACAGCACCCTGGCCACCCGCGCGGCGGTGGACGTGTAATCGACGGCGACGCCGAGGCTCATGTAGCCATGCTTGTCCATCGGCGAGACTGTCGCGATGCAGACATCGACGGGAATGAACTCAGAGAGCAGGCGAGGTACCTGGTGGAAGTAGTTTGGCGTGAAGCCGGCGCGCCCTTCCTTCACGGCGTCGCGGTCGGCCCCACCGAGAAAGAGCGACTCCCAGCGAATGATCTCCTTGAGGTCGGGCTGGAGCACGGTGGCCTTTGTGGCGACGAACGGCAGGAGCGCGCGCATGGTGAGCTTCGAGAAGCGGCCCTGGCGCGCCGCGCTCGCGATGGCGGCCAGCAGGGCCGGCGGCTCGCCGGCAATGATCGGCTGGACGATGCTCGCGCCGTCGGGGATGAGCGCGACGGCCTCGTCCGGCGACTTCAGCTTCGCGTGGTACAGCTCCTGCCAGCGATCTGTCAACTGCAGACTCCTGTGTTCCAGCAAGCCATTCTAGCCCAGGTGTCTCATCTTCACTAGAGCAGTACGGAGTCCTGAGTGCGGCCACCGGACGGCACGATCCGCTCGCGGGACAGCGTCGAGATCAGCAGGCGGTACTCTCAGGACTGCGCGCAGGCACGCGGCGTGCGTCGTCGTCTAGCGGCTGCGACTAGAGCTTCGTCTTCGCGTTGACCAACGCCGTGACAGGGATGGTTGGGGCAACGCGGGAGAGGAGGCCGGCGTCGGGGAAGGCGTTCCCCCATTGGTGGCGCGCAGGCCGGACCGGGGAAGCTTCCTGCCGAGGCCGCGTTCGATCTCGTGCAGCATCGCTAGGTCTGTGGCGGCGACAATCGTGATCGCCTGCCCGGACCTTCCCATCCTGCCGGTCCGGCCTACCCGATGCGTAAACAAATCGAGCGTATCCGGCAGGTCATAGTTGATCACGCGGCCGATGTGCAGGACGTCGAGCCCACGGGCGGCGATGTTCGTCGCGACCAGCACCGTCGCGCTGCCGGAACGGAAGCGCTTCATCTCCCGGTCGCGCTGGTTCTGGCCGAGGTTCCCTTGCAGGACCGCAACGTTGAAGCCCGCATCGAGGAGCTTATCTCCGAGCTTCCGCACGCCATGTTTCGTGCGGCCGAAGACGAGCGTTGTGCCATCGCCGTCGACAGGCTCTCGCAAGAGGCGCAGCAGCACCGAGAACTTATCGCCGCTGAAGGCCTCCACGACTGTGTGCTCGATGTCGGGCTCCATGTCGGTTGCTTCGTCCGACGTGATGACGGTCGGCGTCTTGAGGTACTTCGCGGAGATGTCGTGCACCCAGCCGGGCGTGGTGGCCGAGAAGAGGGCGGTCTGCCTGGCGCTCGGCGTCTGCGAGATGATCCGCTCGACGTCCGGCGCGAAGCCCCTGTCGAGCATTTCATCGGCCTCGTCGAGCACGAGCAGCCGCACGTGACCGAGCTTCAGCGTGCGGCGCGTCAGGTGATCGAGCACCCGCCCCGGCGTCCCTACGACGATGTGCGTGCGACCCTTGAGCGCCTTCTCCTGATTGACCAAGGACGCGCCGCCATACAGGAGGAGGACGCGGAGGCCGGAGTCACGAGCAAGATCTTGCAGCACAGACCCTACCTGTCGCGCGAGCTCCCTGGTGGGCGTCAGGACGAGCGCTTGCACATGGTCAACGCCCGGGTCACAGCCTTCCAGCAGCGGCAGCCCGAACGCCAGGGTCTTCCCAGAGCCTGTCTGCGCCTGGGCGATGAGGTCCTTGCCCTCGAGAAGGACAGGGATGGCCCTTAGCTGGATGGACGTTGGGGTATCGATGTCTTGGCGCTCGAGAGCCTGAAAGCTCGACGGGCGGAGGGGGTATTCGTCAAACGAAGACAATTGGCCGGTTCCTTTCAGCTTTCCTACTGGTTGGCCCGGCCCTGAATGTGGGAACGCCACGTTGTGGCACGAGCGCTGCCCTGCGACGTGTCCCGCGCCGGCACGATCCAGTGCAGAGGAGGGATGGGTGCGGTGGGCCGAGGATGAGGAATATGATGTTGGCCCAGTATATCCCAAACGGGCCCCGATGCCCAGGGCGGCATCCGCCGCGAATCTGGCTGAACGCCAGAGGGGCGAGCATAGCCTCTGTGCCATGCCCCCTGAGTCTTTGTGCCTGTTCCCTCCACATACAGTTGAGCGAGCCCAGTGGGAGGAGCCCGGCCTCCATCCGGAGGATGAGCGCCGCGCCTACCGGGTTGACCCCGCCGCTGCCAGGCCGTCGGCACAGGGCGGGCCACCGCCGAGCTGGGTTCTTATGTCAACTGAGACCCGCGAGACTGGTCACGGCCGCCCGCTTCCTGCTATACTCCTGCGAGCTCACGGGGGAGTCATTCCTTCGGCCCCACCCCGCGCTGAAGGTCACGCTTAATGCGGAGCATGAACGGCGATCCTCACCTTCTGGCGCACTCCCTCCCCGCAGGCCGCAGCCAGCCACTGCCCGTTGAAACAAACCTGCAAGGCCGCTGGTTTTATCGTTGTGCGACGCCTGTTGCAGGCAGACCATACTGCCCGCAAGAGATCGAAAGCGAGCTGCTAGCTTCCTAGGATGGCGAATTTGCGCATCTGGTACTCCCCACGCTTCGCTGTTGCCCTCGTCCTCGTCGTAGCTACGCTAGGCACCGTTAGCTGGCTCCTGGCAAGTCATTTGGGCAACGCCCACGCCGTCGTCGAACCAGGGCTCGACCTCTCGATCTCAACGGGCACGTGCGACAGCAGCTCGGGGCCAACCACGTGCATCGCGGGCAGTGGTGCCAATTTCACGGTGGGCTTCAACGTCAAGGCCCTTGGAGCCGCGCTCACGGCCGGCGGATACGCCGGCTATGACGTGGAGATTATGTACTCCGGCGCGATCAGCTACGCCGCCGGCTCCCTGTCACAGCAGGGGGCGGGCAACTGGCCGGATTGCACATTCCCGACCGGTGAAGGCGGCTTTGGCGCCGGCGACGCGAAGACCGCCTGCGCGTCCTTCGGCACCTCCTTCTACGTCGGCCAGCTCATGCATCTGGACTTCCATTGCGACAGCGTCGGACAGGGGATCCTCACCCTTGTACACGGGGACGGCAGTACTGACCTTGTCGATGCAAGCTTAGCGCCGCACTCGGAGGCGGCGGACGAGTCGCTGACGATTAACTGCCAGGTGTTGCCGACTCCGACGATCACGTCGACGCCAACCCGTACGATCACGCCGGGGGGCCCCACGCTGACTCCAACGCGGACACCGACGCGGACCTTGACGCCAACAGCCACTCGGACGCCAACGATTACCTTGACGCCGACGCGCACCTTGACGCCAACAGCCACCCGGACGCCTACCATCACATCGACCCCGACCAATACGGCCACCCGAACCCCGACACCCACCAGTACGGCAACGAACACCGCAACGAATACGCCCACCAACACACTGACGAATACGGCGACGAATACGGCTACCAGCACGCCTACGAACACGGCGACCGCAACCGACACAGCGACACCAACGGCAACCAACACGTTCACGCCAACGGCCACCAGCACGCCGACCAGCACGCCGACGGTGACCCCCACGTTCCTTCATTCGCCGACGCCGACAGACACTCCTACGGCGACGGATACGCCGACGATCACGCCGACGCCGACGGATACCTTCACGCCGACCAATACCATCACCCCTTCGCCGACGTTCACGCCGACCAACACGCCAACGGTCACCGACACGCCCACGGTGACCGATACTCCGACCGACACCGCAACGCCGACGAACACCTTTACGCCAACAGCAACGGGCACGGCGACCAAGACGCCGACGCCGACGGACACCTTCACGCCGACCGACACGCCAACGTCGACCAATACACCGACCGACACCTTTACGCCGACCAATACGGCGACGGCTACGCCTTCGCCGACCTTTAGCCCGACGCGCACGAGCACACCGACAAGCACGGTGGTAGTCGCAACGCTGGTGCCGACGAAGACCAACACGCCGACGCGGACGGCCACCCGCACGAGCACGCCGACCTTTACGCCGTCTCCGACGGACGTGCCTGGACCAGCGATGCAAGAGCTGGTCTACCCGAACTGGAGCAAGTCGCCGCTCGTGTGCGGGCCGGGAGTTGTGGGCCGAACATGTTCGTTGCTGCCGAGCTCGTTCTTCAGCGTCGATGTAAAGAGCTCGCCGCCCCCCAGAGGTTTCAGCGGCTACCAGATCGTCATCCGCTACACCGGCAACCTCACGCTCTGGGACCAGCAGGGGATCACGGAGAACCGCTGGCCCGGTTGCCCCAACTACGGTTCAGATACGCTTACGCAGCCGGCGAACGGCCAACCCGGACAGTACGTCCTGGTATGCAAAGGCACGCTGGAGAGCTACCGCGGAATCCTGGCCAACATCCACTTCTCCTGTGGCGCGGGGACGACCGCTGGCCAGATCGACATCGTCGGCGGCGCCGGCGCGACCGTGAGCTTCTTCAACCGCCCATCGATCTACGGCAACCGCATCTGGCTGAACTCCTACACGAAGGGCGGTACGCAGGTCGCGGACTCGGTGCACATTCACTGCGCCTCACCCACCAACCTCGACCAGGGCTCGGGCGCTGATACAGACCACGATGCCTGCGGCGATACGCGGGAGCTCGGGCCCAATGAGTGGTTCGGCGGACGCCGGGACCCGGTGAACCAGTGGGACTTCTTCGACCCGAACCACGATGGGCAGCACACGATGGCTGACGTCCTCCTCGTCGCTCGGCAGTATGGCCAGACGTCGAGCTCGCCGGACTACTCACCTGACTACGACCGGACACTCGTCGGGCCGAACTACTGGAACCTAGGCCCGCCGAACGGCAAGATGAGCACCGACGACATCCTCTTGATCGCGCGGCTGTACCACCAGAACTGCAACTGACGCCCTCGAGCGAGCCGCCGCGCCCCGCAGATCGACGATCAGCTACGCGTAGCCGGCGCCAGCTCCCTTCTGTGAACGACACACAGCTCTACGAGTCTGATCCACCTCCGTCTTACACGCTGCGGCGCAGCTCCCGGCGCCGCAGAACGATCGAGCTGTCGATTCACGCCACCCTGGGGCTCGTCGTCGCCGCGCCGGCTCGGGCAACACAGCACGAAATCGACGCCTTCGTGCGCAGAAAAGAGCGCTGGATCCGGCGGGCGCTCAAGGAGGCGCACACACGCACACTGCATCACCAGCGGCGCTTCGTCAGCGGCGAGTCACTACCCTACTTGGGCGGCACGTTGGAGTTGATCGTACTGGAGGCGCAGGACGGAACCCGTTCCCACGTCGAGCGAGCCGGCGACCGCCTCCGCGTCGAATTGCCTCAAACCGCGAGCGCCAGCGGACGCCGTGCCGCAGCGATCGCCGTCATCGAGCGCTGGTACAAGGACCGGGCGCAGGAGGTGCTTTCGGAGCGCGTCCGCCACTTCGCGCCGCTCGCCGGCGTCACCCCAACAGGCCTGGTGGTACGAGATCAGAAGACGCGCTGGGGGAGCTGCGGCAAGCACGGCACGTTGTACTTCAACTGGCGCCTGATGCTGGCGCCCATGGCAGTGCTCGACTACCTGGTCGTCCATGAGCTGTGCCACCTGCGACAGCGCGGACACGGACGGCGGTTCTGGCGATTGGTCGCTAGCGCCATGCCTGACTTTGAGGAACGTGAGGCGATGCTCCGCCGCGATGGCTGGCGGTACCGGCTGTACTAGCGCGCCATCGCCTCGATGAACTGCCGCGTCGTGTTCGTGGTCACGCGATCGACGCCGGCCGAGGCGAGCCGCTCGAGCGCCGCGAGCGACTCAGGGCCATCGAGGTCCAGCGTCCACGCGCTGACGGCGATGCCGCGTTCGTGCAGCCGCTCCGCCAGCAGTACGCCATCATCTTGCGCCTGTAACAGCAGTCCATACTCGATGAAGAGCTCGACCGCGGCCGGGCACTGCGCCAGCAGGATCTCGAAGCGGTCGCGCAGGTAGTCTGCGGCCGTTTGCGCGCGGCCGAGCGCGAGCGGGTGATCGTCCCTGTAACCATACGCTCCCAGCCGCCCGGGCACTGGGGCGTCATCGCGCGCGCCTGCGCAAATGTAGCGGTCGGGGTCAAATCCGAGGCGGAGGTTGGGGACCGCGCGGGCGAGGGCGCGCAGGTTCCAGTCCTGGCCTGACGAGACGATCACGCGCCCTTCGAGCGGCCGAACCAGCTCGCCGAGGGCACTGGCGCGCTCGGGGGTGAGAGGTCGCCAGTCCTTGAGGTCGAGCTGCAGCTCAGAGCTATGGCCGCGCACCAGCTCGACGACCTCGCTCAGCAGCCGCAGCCGGGACGAGGGATCGCGCTTGTCGCGCAGCTCGAGCGCCTCGGCCAGCGTCAGCCGCCCGACCGCGCCGGCCGACGTCGATACTTCCTCCAACCGGTTCGCGTGGCAGACGAGGTACTCGCCGTCGGCGATCGAATGCACATCGATCTCGATGCGGGCCGCGCCGGCGTCAAGGCACTCGCTCATCGCCGCTAAGGAGTTCGGCAGCCCGATGCCGGCGAGCAAGGCGCTGTGGCAGGTGAAGGAGACCTCGCGGCCGGCGATTACGGCGGTTGTTGCGAGCATGCGGGCAGGGTAGCACGTGGTACGATTCACCGACCTCTCGTCACCAGAGTCGATGCGCCTCTTATCGCTCCCACGCCTCGTTGCTCTATCGAGCGTCACCCTGTTCCTACTGGGCGCCGGATGCAGCACGCGCGACACATCATCCCTTCCGACTCCGCGAACGGCGCTCCCGACGGGGACGGCAGCGTCGAGAACTCCGCCCCCAGCAGCCGCGGTGACGCCCGTCGCCACGGCGGAGACGCCGCAGCCGCGCACCTACACCGTCGCGATCAGCGCCGGGCACGGCGGCCCCGACAACGTCGGCGCTGTGCACAAGAACGCCCAGGGTGAGGTCGATCTCGTCGAAAAGGACCTCAATCTAGACGTCGCGCGACGCCTCGATCTGCTCCTGCGCGCCGGCGGCTACCGGACGGTGATGATCCGCGACGACGACTACGGCCTCACGCCGGCCGTCCCCGGCGACTTCGCCGCCACGACGCGCAACGAATCGCAGGCGCGCGCGGACAAGGCGAACGCAGCGGGCGCCGACATCATCCTCGCGATCCACCACAACGGCTCGAACGACGCGCGCCAGGCCGGGACGTCGGTCTACTACAATCCCGATCGCTCCTTCGGAGCGGCGAGCGGTGTCCTGGCGACGGACATCTACAACGAGATCATCGCGCGGCTGCGCGACGGCGGCTACGAGTCGCCGCCACGTGGCGTGCTGAGCGACAGCGCGACGGCGGCGGCAGCGCTCACGGGCGAGGGCCACACGTTCCTCCTGGGCGATGTGCCCGGCTTTCGGCCGACAAACATGCCGGGCATGATCGGAGAGGCGCTCTTCGTCTCGAACGATACGGAGGCCGCCGTCCTCCAGCGCGACGAGACCCGCCAGGCGATCGCGCAGGGCTACAAGGATGGCATCGACCGGTACTTTGCGTGGCTGAGGATGCAGCCCGGACAGTAGTTGACAACCGGCCGAGCCGGACGCACTATTGGAGTGCTCTTCGCAGAAGGAGGTCCATCGTGGCAACTACCGCAGTTCTCGATCTCGACCCGCCGCAGACCGAAAAGGGAGTCACCACCCAACATCTGTGGGTCTCCGGGCACGAAGGCCGGCGCGTGCCCGCGCTGGTGCTCACGCCGGAGGACGCCGAAGGCTCGCGGCCTGTCGTGCTGCTCGGCCACGGCGCCGGCGGATCGAAAGACGAGGCGCAGATGCTGCAGATCGCGCGCTGGCTCGCGCGGCGTGAGGCGTTCGCCGTCGCCATCATCGACGGGCCGGTGCACGGCGAGCGGCGGCAGTCGGCGAACGGCAACGTCGGTCTCGAGGCGCGCCAGGCTCTCGTTTCGCCGGCGACGTACGAAGGGATGGCGGCCGACTGGCAGCGCACGCTCGATGCTTGCGGGGAGCTGCCGAACGTAGGCAACGATCGCGCCGCCTACATGGGCTTCTCGATGGGTTGCGTGCTGGGCATCATGACGGTGGCGCGCGAGCCGCGCATCGGCTGCGCGGTGTTCGCGGTCGGCGGCATCCTGGGCGACGGCGCGAATCCGCTCGCGGACGCAGCCGCGACGATCGACCGGCCGGTGCTGATGATCAACCAGTCGGACGACGAGATCTTCTCGCGCGAGTCGACCTTCCGCCTGTACGACAAGCTCGCCGGGCCGAAGCGCGTGTTCTACTTCCCTGGGCCGCACTCCGGCGTGCCGCGCGAGGCGATGGAGCGGGTGCGCGAGTTCCTGCACGCGCACCTCGCGGGCAACGGCGAGGAAACGGACGCGCCGCGCGGCACCTGGTAGCCCGTCGCGTCCCAGCGCTTGACAGCGGAGCCACGCTCTGATACAGGCTAAGCCCATGAGCGCTGGTCGACTCCTCGTGCTGCTCACTGGCGTGCTCGCGCTAGCGGCGCTGGCGTGCAGCGGTGGCAAGAAGGCCGCCTCGAGCTCCGACGGCGAATGGCCCACCCTCTCCGCCAACCTCGCCCGCACCGGCGCCAATGTTGGCGAAACGAAGATCACCAAGGACAACGTCGCCAGCCTCGTCGTGAAGTGGAAGTTCCCCACCGCCGGCCCCGTCGCGTCCTCACCCGTCGTCGCGACGGTCGACGTGCCGAACGAGGGCAAGGAGCGCATCGTCGTCGCGGGCTCGTACGACGGGAACGTCTACGCGATCCGCGCCTCGGACGGCAAGGAGATCTGGCGCTTCACAGTGAAGCCGCAGCCGGGCATCTCCTACGGCGTCATCGCCGCGACACCATCGATTGTTAAGCTGCACGGCAAATGGACCGTGTTCGCGGCGGGCGGCGAGACGATGTACGCGCTCGACGCCGGTACGGGCGAAAAGCTCTGGGAGTTCGACGCCGGCACGGGCTGCACGACGTGCGACGCGCAGACGGAGCGCAACGAGATCCTCTCTTCCGCCGCGGTGCTGCCGGACCAGGACCTGGTGCTCTTCGGCACCGACACGAACGACCGGACGCCGGGCAAGGGCGGCTTCTACGCGCTCTCGGCAAAGGACGGCCGCCTGCGCTGGTACTTCGACATCGATGCGGGCGCGACCTGCACGCCCAATTCGGGCGACAACATCCGGCGCTTCGACGGCTTCCATACCGAACAGCAGCTCGGCCTGCCCGATGGCTTCCTGTCATCGCGCCCAGGCTGTGGCTTCGACCGGACCGAGACCGCCTGCGGCAACGTCTGGTCGCCGGTGTCGGTCGATGAGAAGCGCAAGCTCGTCTACTTCACGACCGGCAACTGTGACACCGACAACGACCCGTCGACGCCGAAGCCGCTCCCGCCGATGCCGAAGTACGACGACGCCATCGTTGCGCTGAACTACGACGGCTCTCCCGCGTGGACGTGGCGACCGCGTGAGGTCGACAACGACGACCTCGACTTCGGCGCCGGCCCGAACTTGCTGAGCGCAACGATCGGCGGAACGTCGCGCGACGTTGTCGGCGTGGGCGGCAAGGACGGCACGTACTACCTGCTCGATCGCGAAGGCACGAATAAGCTCACGAACAAGATCGAGCCGTACTGGACGAAGCACCTCGTCTCCGGAGGCGACGCCGCGGGGATGACCGGCACCGCCGCCGTCCTCGGCAGCACAATCTACGTGGTGACGGCGATCAGCGACGGCGCCCCCGCGTGGGCGCTCAACGGCAACGACGGCAGCGTGATCTGGTCGCAGCCGAAGGGCGTCCCGTTCTACGGCGCCTCGAGCGCAGCGCCGGGCCTAATTTTCACCGGCGGCATCGACACGCAACTGCACGTCTACGACGCCGGCAGCGGCAACATGCTCGCGGCGTACAAGCTGGAAGGCCTCGGGTTCTCGTCAGCGGCGATCGTCGATGGCGTCGTCTACATCGGTTCGGGGTTCGGCACGGGAGGCAGCACGGGTCCGGATATCTCGCGCCAGCTTGCGCAGAATCCGGCGGCTGTGTGGGCGTTTTGTGTCCAAGGCGAGGAGGGTTGTCCCGGTGGAGCGCAGTAAGCACATTGGAACTCTCTTGTTGTTGGCGACCGCGCTGGCCGGCGCGATGATCGCGCTGAGCGCCTGCAAGGGCAGCACGGGCGGATCGAAGGGCACCGAGAAGCTGTACAGCCCGCAGAACGAAGAGCTGGATGTCTACGACCTCTCCTCGGGCAAGATGACGGTGCTGATCCCGGTCACCGGCTGGGTAAACGGGCAGGTGTGCCTCGTGCCGGACGGCAGCAACAGCCTCCTCATGGCGGAGGACAAGGACGAAGAGAAGGGCGTGCACTCCGGCTGGAGCATCTTCTCGAGTGACGGCAAGTTCGTGCGCAAGATACCGGAGCCGAGCAGCCCGACCAATGAGCCGAAGTCCCTCGATCCGATGGGCTGCGTGTTCGACAACGACAAGCGGCTGTTCGTGACGGATGTCGGCGAAGGGAGCTTCACAGCTGCGAGCGGCAAGCTCATCGTGTTCTTCCCGCCCGACTACAGCACGTACTGCATCCTCTCTGACAAGCTGCGCACGGCAGGCACAGTGGCGTTCGATACCGACACCGCAAGCGTCCTCGTGGCGGAGTCGGCCGGCGCCGACGTGCTGCGCTTTTCGCCGCCCTTCCCCGACAACGCGGACGAGTGCGAATCGAAGCCGGCGAACAGCTCGGTCTTCATCCAGGACCCGAACATGGTCAGTCCAGCGGGCATCGTCCGCGCGCCGAACGGCGACTGGTACGTATCGAGCGTGTTCGTGCCGCCGGCGATCAACGAGTACGACAAGGACGGCCACCTCGTCCGCAACATTATCACCGGAACCGACATCGGGAACCCGGAAGGGATCGCCGTCGATTCGAAGGGGACGATCTATTACGCCGACCTCGGGCTCGTGCAGGAGCAGGGTAAGCTGCCCGGTCCGCAGCGCGGCAAGGGAACGGTGCGCAAGGTGACGTTCGACGACCTCGGCAGACCGCAGGCGCCGCAGATCATGGGGCAGGGGCTCAGCTTCCCCGACGGGATCTCCGTCCTGAGGCTGCCCTAACCGCGCACTCAGAACACCGCGCCAATGGCGCGTCGGAACCACCGGATGATCGTGTGGTAGACCCCCGTGATCACGTCGACGGCGACGACGTTGTCCAGCCAGTGCTTGTAATGCAGGGCGTACTCCTGCGCCATCTTCGGCACGGCCAGCACGGCGAGCCAGGTGAACAGCCGCGCGGGCGTGACTTCGTACCACGGCACGTAGTCGCTGCAGAAGGCGTAGTAGAGGAAGTAGAAGTCGAACAGCGCAGGGAACACCACGAGCAGGACACGGGCGTCCGTCACCTCGAAGAGGACCACGCCCAGGAGCCGGTAGCCGAACAGCGCATTCGCCGTCCAGCGCGGCAGCGCCGGCCAGCGCTGCGCCACGATCCACTCGATGAAGAGATAGTAGGTGTCGAGGTACTTATCGAGCTGGTGATAGCTCCAGACGTCGCCGCCGTGTAGGTAGCGCACCATCAGCGTCGCGATGACGATGTCGAGCGCATCCGCGAGGATGGAGAGCACCGCCCCGATGAAGGGCCAGCGGAAGATGCTGAGGGGTACGAGGAGCCGGCAGACGATGATGACCGCGGTCGTCGCCGACATTGCGGTCAGCTAGCGCTGCGTCAGGCGATCGACTTCAGCTAGCTCATCCGCGGTCAGCCGCCATTCGGCAGCCTTGACGTTCTGCTCGATCTGCTCCGGCTTTGTCGCGCCCGCGATCACGCTCGCGACGTGCGGCTGGCTCGCCAGCCATCCGATCGCCAGCTCGAGCATCGTGTGGCCGCGCTGCTGGGCGAAGTCTTCGAGCTTTGTCAGCTTCGCAAAGTTCTCTTCGGTGAGGACGCGCTCGCCCATGCCGGTCGCGAGCCGTGTGCCTTCGGGCGCCGGCTGGCCGGGACGGTACTTGCCGGTCAGGAAGCCGTTCGCCAGCGGGAAGTACGGCAGCACGCCCAGGCCGTAGCTCTTACACGCGGGCACCAACTCGCGCTCGATGCGGCGGTCGAGCAGGTTGTACTGGTTCTGCGCGGAGGCCAGCGGCGAAAAGTGGTGAACACGCGTGATCCATTGCGCCTCGACGACCTGCCAGCCAGCGAAGTTGGAGCAGCCGAAGTAGCGGATCTTGCCCGCGCGCACCAGGTCATCGAGCGCACGCAGCGTCTCCTCGATGGGAGTACGCGTGTCCGGAAAGTGGATCTGGTACAGGTCAATGTAGTCGGTGCCGAGGCGCCCCAGGCTGCCGTCGACGGCCTCGAAGATGTAGCGGCGCGATGCCCCCTCCCACAACGGGCCTTCGCCCATCGGGCCGACGAACTTGGTGGCGATGACAGCGTCGCGCCTGTGCCCTTGCAGGGCCTTGCCCAGGTACTCCTCGGAGACGCCCCGGGGGCCGTAGATGTCGGCGGTGTCGAAGAAGGTGACGCCCAGATCCAAGGCCCTGCCGACCACGGCCGCGGCCTGCCCCACGTCGCAGCGACGGCCGAAGTTGTTGCAGCCCAGCCCGCCAGCGGAGACCACCAGCCCGGAGCGGCCTACGTTCTTGTATTCCACGACGCCTCCCTTCTCGTCCCGCGGGAGTATAGCGCAGGCGTATTCGATGGGCACGACGGCCGGAGTTGGCCGTTATTTTACGTATCGTTGGGTTATGATTAACCGCCGCGAGGCCTCCCAGCCCCTATGATGGCGGGAGAGGAGCCAGAGCTGGTGGCACCCTCGGACCGGCATCTCGCCGAAGGCATGTTCTACTCCGACCGGACCGCTCGGCTGCAACCGAGCGTCCCCGCCGGCCGTTAGTAGATATGGGGAGAGGATAGATTCCTACGCACGGACCAAGACGGCCTGGCCGGCCTCAAGACGGCGGCCTCGGCCATCATGAGACAGGTGGCTCAAAAGCATGAGTCGGGCGCTGCCACACCTCAGGCTGGGCATCGTGGCGGGCCTCCTCGTGGGCGCGCTCGTTGCCGTGTCCCTCGTCGCCCTGTCCAGCCAGCCGTCCCGCCCTGGCATGGCGCTGGGTGAGACGGATACTCCCACCGAGACGGCAACGGCGACCGACACTCTCACCCCAACGCCAACCGACACTCTCACCCCAACGCCAACCGACACCTTCACGCCGTCGCCGACCGACACTCTCACCCCAACGCCAACCGACACCTTCACGCCTTCACCGACCAACACCTTCACGCCGTCGCCGACCAACACCCTTACGCCAACACCAACGAATACCTTTACGCCGACGGCGACCAACACATTCACACCTACGGCTACCAACACGCCCGTGCCCACGAACACCTTCACGCCCGTGCCGACCAACACCTTCACCCCGACCGCGACACTGGCAAACGGAGTCGATTTGATCGTGACGACGACAGACAGCCCGGACCCGGTAGTGGGCGGGGCGCCACTGAACTACACCCTCAAGGTGCGCAACTTGGGCAACGCCCCCGCGAGCGCGGTCCGCCTGATCGACCAGCCCTCGGCCAATTTCACGTACACCGGCTTCAGCACAACGCGTGGCGCCTGCTCGCTCAGGAACGGCGTCACCGGCGGCCTGCTGGACTGCGACCTCGGCGCCTTCGGCACGGGGCCGAGCGCCATCGCGACGGTGACGGTCACCGGCTACGTCGCGGCAGGCGTCGACACGAATGTCACGAACACGGCGACCGTCGACCCTAACAACATCGTGACGGAGTCGAACGAGGCGAATAACACGTCCCTAGCGACGACGCAGGTGCTGGCGCCCACGGCAACGCCCACGGCGACAGTTACGGATACGGCGACATCGACCCGCACGGCCACGCGAACACCGACGCCTGGCACGCCGACGGCGACCCGCACGCCGACATCGACCGCCACGCCGACCAATACGCCTACGGTTACCGCTACGTTCACACCCACGCCGCTCACTGGCGACCTGACCGTAACGATCGTCCCCACTCCGAACCCCGTTCGAGGCAACGATCCGCTTACGCTTACGGTCCAGGTGCGCAACGTGGGCGGCCAAGCCGTGGCGCCGGTGCGGCTGGCGCACAACCCGCCCGTTGACTTCGTCTATACATCGTTCTCGGCTTCGGCTGGAAGTTGCACGCTGCTGGGGTCTCTGACTGGCGGAGAGCTGGACTGCGATCTGGGCGCGCTGCCGGCAGGCGGGGTGGCCACGGTCACGATCGGCGGCTACATGACGCAGGAGGGCGTCTTTGTGGATTCGGCCACCGTCGATCCGTTTGATGAGGTAGCTGAGTTCAGTGAGGCGAACAACGATGCCCAGGCCTCGATCACGGTCTCCCCGCCGCCCACGCCTACAAGAACACCGACGCCCAGCCCAACGCCGGCGCCACCCCCAGGCGATCTGGCGGCGACCATGGACGTTAGTCAAAACCCAGTACCAAGCGGATCCATATTCACCTATACCGCCGCTGTTACGAACATTGGCGGGCTCGACGTTGTGAATGACATCAACCCGACGACCGGCCGGCCATATTTCATCGAAGCGCTCGTGCAGTATGCCCCAAGCCTCGTCATCGCCACCTTTACAACGGACTTCACCGGTACCTGCATCACGCTTACCGGCGGCGGGCTCTTTTGCGGTACGTGCGTCATCGTTTCCACGGGCACGCTCAGTTGCTCCTTCCCTGGAACGTTCCATCCGAATGACAGGGCGACGATCACGTTGAGCGGGCGCGTCGCCGTGTCCTCCGATACGACCCTAACGGCTTCAGCCGCGGCCAACCGCTTGCTCGTAACCAATGTCGCGCCGGAGTCGTCATACGCCAACAATATCGCCCAGGTGCAGACCCTCATCCTCGCTCCGACGCCGACGCCCACGTTCACGGCGACCAACACGCCGACGATCACCAACACGCCGACCATCACGCCGACACCGACGATCACCCCGACGCCGACGCCGATGCCCTGGCCCTGCGCCGACTTCGACGGCAACGGCAAGGTGACGATCAACGACATCATCTATGTACTCCAGCACTACCACCGCATGGACGATCCGCGGGCGGACTTAAACAGCGACGGAACCGTCACCGTAATCGATATCCGGATCTCGATCAGTGAGTACAACGTCAGCTGCACTCGCTAGACCGGGCGGCCTAGGAATCGAAGGCGAGCTGGTCGCCGGGGGCAGTGTTGCTCGCGGCGATAGCGCCCCGCGGCAGCTCGATCACCGAACACTTGCCGCGCAGGACGCCGCTGATGCGGAACGGCTTCAGATCCGCGACGGCCTTGATGACACGCTTCGACGGGTCCAGGTACAGGACGTCAATCGTGAAGCGCATGAAGGCGGTGTGAACCGACGAACAGGGATCGATGACGAGCGCCTCACCCTGAGGCAACGCGCGCTTGCCAAGCAAGCCAATGGTTCGAGACGAGAGGCTGCGGGCGACGCGAGCAGCGCTCGCCAGCTCCGTCCCCTTCGTCTGGTTGGTTATCCGCACGCCAGCCGGCTACTTCCCGCCAGGAAAGTCCTTCATGATCGTGATCATGGCCGGGCCCAAGATGACGATGAAGAGCGTCGGGAAGATGAAGAGCACAAGGGGGAAGATCATCTTTACCGGCGCCTTGTAGGCCTGCTCCTCCGCGCGCTGGCGGCGGCGCATGCGAAGCTGTTCCGCCTGTACGCGCAACACCGCACCGACACTGGAGCCCATAAGTTCAGCCTGAATCACGGCGTTGACAAACGTGATCAGGTCGGGCACGCCAGTGCGCGAACCGAGCTCGCGTAGCGCTTCACGGCGCATCCTGCCGAGACCGATCTCGCGCAACGCCCTCGATAGCTCATCGGCGAACGGGCCCTCGACCTTGTCCGCGACGCGGGCGAGCGCGGCGTCCAGTCCGAGGCCAGCCTCCACGCATGTCGTGATGAGATCGAAGGCATCGGGTAGGCTCTTGATGATCGTGCTCTGACGCTGCCCTACGCGCTGCGACAGCCACACGGTGGGCAGCATGATCCCGGCTACCGTAAATGCCCCGATGAAGACGATGCCCGTCATGCTCAGCTTGATCATGCCGGCCGTAAGCAGCAGCACGGGCAGACCCGCCAGCAACGCGAAGCAGATCAGCCGGACGGCCATGAACGTGTTCGCCGACATCGGCTCGCCAGCGATCACCAGCTTCTCCTCCATGCGCGACATGACGCCGGACGGCAGGTAGCGCGACACAGACTGCATGATGCCGTCCGTGATGGGCAGAAACATGCGCTGCTTCAGCGTGAGCGCCTCGCGTGACTGGTCATGCACGTCGGGGCCGCGCAGCGCCTGGAGGCGAGAGCGAATGCGCGCTTCGCCGCCACTAAAGGACAGGACGAATACGAAGACAGCGGAAGCGAAGACTAGCGCGGCAAGCATTGGCATGACGCCTACACCTCGATTGACAGGATCTTCTGGATCACGAGCACGCCGATGACTTCAAGGAAGGTACTCACGCCCAGCATGACCCGGCCCAGCGGGTCCGTGAACAAAGGCTTGATGTATTCCGGGCTGATCACAACGAACAAGCCAGCCACCCCTACCGGCAGCAGCGCGATGACGATTCCCGTCAGCTTCTGCTGCGCGGTAAGCGTCTGGATCTCGCCCTTGATGCGCACGCGTTCGCGCATGGTTGCGGTGACCGTCTCCAGGATCTCGGACAGGTTACCGCCAGCCGTCCGCTGCACCATGATCGCGGTCACCACCATGTCGAGATCGTAGTTGCCATTCCGTTCGCTGAGCTGACGGAATGCTTCCTCCACGCTGGAGCCGATGTTCGTCTCCTGCACGGCCTGCGCGAGCTCCGTGCTGACCGGATGTTCGAGTTGCTCTGCGGCAAGGCTGAGCGCCTGCAGCAAGCCAAAGCCGGCCTTGAGCGAGTTCGCCACCATCGTGAGCGCTTCCGGGAGCTGGGCCTCCAGCTTCCTGGCGCGGCTGGCCTTTCGGTTGCCGATCCAGAACTGTGGCACCTGGAACCCGGCCGCGCCGGCGATGATTCCGAGAATGAGGCCCATCCCCCCGCCGAGGGCGAGAAACGGCGCGACAAAGCCCAGTCCTGCCACCCCGACCCGCAGCGCGAGGTAATCGCCCGGGTGGAGCCGACTGTCCGCCAGGCGAAGGTCTGTCTCCATCCGCGCCAGCCAGCCACCAGAGATGAGCGTTTGGAACACGCCAAGCCCGCGGCGCGCCCGCAGCGGCGCGTCCGAGGCGCCGCGGTCAGCGATGCCGGTCTGAGCGGCGAGCACGCCGTGGAGGCGAGCGCGCATCTGCGCGCTCACCGGCGTGGTAGCAAACGCCAGGCCGAACGAGAGGACGGCCACGAGGACCGAAGCGGCGGTTAAGAGCGCGATTGGGTCCATGGCTTACAGCCTTCCCGGCATGAACATGTCCGGCGGCAGCCGGATGCCGGCTACTTCGAACTTCTCTGCGAAGCGCGGGCGGATTCCCGTCGCGCGGAACTCACCGATGACACGGCCGTCGCTGTCCACACCACGCTGTTCGTACCGAAACAGGTCCTGCATCGTCACGATGTCGCCCTCCATGCCGGCGATCTCGGATACGTGCGTGACCTTTCTCGTCCCGTCGGCCATCCTGGTGAGCTGGGTGACGATGTGGATCGCGGAAGAGATCTGCTCGCGGATCGCGCGCATCGGCAGATCGAGCCCGGCCATCAGGACCATGTTCTCGATACGGGCGAGGGCGTCTCGGGGCGTGTTGGCGTGCACCGTGCCGAGCGATCCTTCGTGGCCGGTGTTCATCGCCTGCATCATGTCGAAGGATTCCGCGCCGCGCACCTCACCGACGATGATGCGGTCGGGGCGCATACGTAGCGAATTGCGGACTAGGTCTCGCTGCGTCACCTCACCCTTGCCCTCCAGGCTGGGTGGCCGCGCCTCAAGGCTCACGACGTGGCCCTGCTGGAGCCTGAGCTCCGTCGGGTCCTCAATGGTGACGATGCGCTCGGTGTCTGGAATGAAGGACGAGAGTGCGTTCAGCATGGTCGTCTTGCCGGTGCCGGTACCGCCGGAGACAATGATGTTCAGCCGCACCTGTACGCAGGCCCGGAAGAACTCCGCCAGCTCGCGCGTCAAGCTGCCGATGCCGATCAGGTCCTCGATCGTCATCTTGTCGGCCTGGAACTTCCGGATGGTGATCGTCGGGCTCTTCGGCGCGACAGGCGGGATGATGACGTTCACGCGGGAGCCATCGGGCAAACGAGCGTCCACCATAGGCGACGATTCATCCACACGACGGCCAAGGGGCGCCACGATGCGCTCGACGATGCGCATGATGTGCGCCTGATCGCGGAAGCGAACGGAGCTCAGATAGAGCCGGCCTTCCTTCTCATAGAAGACCTGATCGGGGGCGTTGACCATCACTTCTGAGACGGCTACGTCCCTGATCAACGGTTCGATCGGGCCGAGGCCCAGCACTTCGTCCGCGACCGACTGCACGAGCTCGTCGCGCACGGCGCCGACGATGCCCGGCATCTCCTGAGCGATGAGCGATCGCGCGGCGGCGACGACAGCGTCGCGCGCGCGATCCGGCTCCAGCCCCTGGAGCTTGGTCGGGTCCAGCTCCTCGATGAGGCGCTGGTGCAGCGTGAACTTCAGCTCATTGACGGCCTCGACGCTCTGGCTGCGCCGCTGGAACGGCCGCTCCGGAGTTTCAGTTCCGCTTCCGCTTCGTGGGTGCCACGAGAATTGACTCATCTCTCGCTAACCTTCTTTCCCTGAGTTGTGTTACGAGGCCCGGCCCAGGAACCGCTCCAGGAAGCCCTTTCGCTCTCTGGAAACGCCCGTAAGGTCATAGGCCATATCCACAATGGCGCGCGACACACGAGCGTACGGCTTCGCCGTTACGATAGGAATGCCGAGCTGGTTCGCGCTTGCCACGTTGTAATCGTGCGGAATGCGCCAGGTCACTTTGTACTCCAGCACCCGCTCCACATCCTCCTCACGCAGGCTGTTCGCCGATGTGGAGTGGTTGATGACCAGCTTCACTTTGTCTTCTGATACATCGGCTGCTCGCAGCATCTCTAGCGCCAGAGCCGTGTCCTTGATGCTGGCGATGTCCATGCTGGTGACCAGCAGGATGATGTCGCCGATCTCCAGCGTCGCGGCGATGATCTCGTTGAACGTCCCGGGCGTGTCGATGACGACCCAGTCATAGCCCTGGGCCAGCAAGTCGACGATCCGCTCGATGTGCTGCGGCGTCAGGTCACGCCACTCCGTCGGGTGCAGCGGCGCCGGCAGGATCGAAACGCCGGTGTGGTGCCGCGCGAGGCTGTCCTTGATCGACTCGCGGTCCAGAGAGTCGATTCGCCGGCCCAGGTCGGCGATACTATGTTCCACGGCGATGTCCATCATGATGGCGACGTCGCCGAAGCGTGTGTCCATGTCGACCAGCGCCACGTTCGACTGCGTCGTGTTCACGAGCGCGGCCGAGAGGTTGGTCGCGATGGTGGTCTTTCCAATGCCACCCTTCGCACCGAAGATGGTAACCACGGTGCCGTGCGCGACCGCCTCGCTGTGGTCGCCTTCCGTTTGAAGCCGGCGGCGCTCCTCCTGCTCGAGGATGCCGTAAACGGCGCGGCTGACGTCTTCGGGACGGAGAGGCTTGATCAAATAGTCACGCGCCCCGGCCACCATCGCGCGGCGGACCGACGCCGCATCCGTCAACGAGGAGTAGACAATGATCGCCGCGCGCGGCGCCACCGAGCCGAGCATCTCCACTGTCTGGATCGCGCGGGCGGCCGGCTCCTCCATGCTGATGAGGAAGACGTCCGGCGGGTGCTCCTGGGAGACGGTGGCAGCCTCGATGCCGTAGTCCGCCTCGCCCACGACCGCCAGCTTCGCGAGCCCGAGCATATGCTTCAGGTCGGCCCGAGTATCGAGGTCGGGGTCGACAATGATGATTTCAGGGTCGCGTGGCACGGTCTCCTGCCTCTCCGCGTCTTCGCGTGTTGCTACGCGCTACTGAATGATCCCCAGCTGTCGCATCAGCTCCGTCGGCGGACAAGGCGGCGCATTGACCGCCAGCGGGGCCGTGTCGCCGAAGCTCCGCACTGACAGGCTGATGGTCCCGCCATACGCCTGCGCAATGCTCGTGCCGCAGATCAGCGACATTGCTTGTTCCGGCGACACCATGAACGTCACAGTGTCCGCCGCCGGGTCAGGGTTGCCTTCCGAGATGCGCGTACGATTGCCCGTCTGCGGTGCGTTCGGGTCCTTTTGCAGACCAGGAGCCGCGGGCGCCACATCGACAACGGTTTGGCTTACCGCGGTCACTTCGACGTCCGAGAGCATGATGTATACGGGCGCGGCCTTGAACGGGATCCACAGCACATCCACGTGATCGCCCGGCAACACGAGCCCGCCGGCGGCCGTCACGGGGTCGACGTGCATCGCGACGCCGCGCATGCCGTTTTGGAGGACGAAGGCGAGGTTGCTGCTGGACGAGACCGTTGTGTCGACGAGCTTCGACGACAGCACTTGCTCGCCCGCGGCGATCGGATAGCGCGCGACCTGTCCGACAGCCTGCTCGCTTGCGGTCAGGGCCTGAAAGCCCACGTCATTCTGGCCGAACGAGCGAATTTCGACCATGTCTGCCGTGATCCGTGTCCCGGCCGGAACCGCGGCCTTCGCCACGACAACGGACACATCGCCGCCGCCCGAGCTGCTGCTGCTATTGGAGCCCGAGTGAGAGAGCTGGGCGTAGACCAGCACCGCACTCAAGATGGCCAGTACGATGGCCAGGAGCAGAAACCGGCGGTTTACTCGACTAACTGCAGCGGTCGTGATTGTCTGAGCCATGCGCTTCCCTCGCTACCAGTGGAATACTCGGCCTATCGAATGAGATAGAGCCTTCGGCCTTATGCAGGCCTATGAGATGTATCGGTCGGATTCGAGTCGGGCTTTATAAGGCCCGCCCCAGCCGAGGACGAGTCTCCTGGCGTTGCCGCCGGAGGGGTCCCGAAGGGGACCCCCTCCGCGCGGTCGCATGTTCGCGGGATGGCTGCGCTTAGCAGCTTCCGTCTAGACAGTCGACGGCGCCGTTGAAGGCCCCTACGATCGCGTTGCGGAACACGGTCACGGCCAGGACGACAACCGCCACGGCGATGACGGCCATAATGAGGCCGTACTCTGCCAGCGTCTGCCCATCCTCGTCCTCGGCCCGAGCCTGGAGCCCGTGCCACCCAGTGAGGATGCGGAGCAGGGCTTCATTCAGCAGTTGCATATGTTTGCCCTCCCTCCTTCACAGGCTCCGACGGGCGGAGGAATCTCCGTCTTATCGCCGGGCGTCCAATAGTTGGAACAGTCTTCGGTGGCGAACCGTTACGCACCATCCTTGTGCTTACCGCCGAAGGCTACATGTCTACTCCTAGTGCTAGTATCGGCTTGCGACATCTTTCACGAACATGGAATGTGGAAATTGACATCCATATTTCGGAACAGCAGCTTGCCAGAAGAAGAAGGGCCCCGCTGCAGAGCGGGGCCCTTCTTCACTAATCCGCTGCTGGTTAGCAGCTTCCGTCTAGACAGTCGACGGCGCCGTTGAAGGCACCCACGATCGCGTTGCGGAACACGGTCACCGCAAGAACCACGACCGCCACGGCGATGACGGCCATAATCAGGCCGTACTCCGCCAGGGTCTGCCCTTCCTCATCCTGCGCCCGAGCCTGAAGCCCGTGCCAACCGGTGAGGATACGCAGCAGCGCTTCGTTGAGCAGTTGCATTCGTTGTCCTCCTTTCCCTTCTCCAGACTCCGACGCGGGCCGCTCTAGGAGCGCCATGTTCGCCGGGCATTCCCTTACGTGTGTTCCCTGATGACATCATCGGTAAACCCCTAGCCCATCTGAAGGGGTCGAAAGACATGCGGCTCCAGACTCGAACTCCGGCCGATAGGGGCTTCGCAGACTGCCCGTAAGATGAAGGTGAGTCGATGCTAGGGAGGTGAAGCTCCGAGAGTTCTCGGCCCTGACGGTGGCGCTCTCCGCGGCGGCCGCGATCGCCGCCGCCGGCAGTATCGCCATCTTCGGGACGGTCCTCCAGCACATCGCGACGAACGCCTACGGCGCCACCGGCGATTTCCTGTCGTTCTACGCCGCGGGATTCCTCGTTCGAACGGGCCATGGCGCCCACCTCTACGATCCCGCGGCCATCGAAGCGACCCAGCGCCACCTGTACCCGGGCGGCTTCGACGAGGCGATCGGCTACCCCCTGCCCGTCTTCGCCGCCTGGCTCTTCGCGCCGCTATCGCGGTTGCCTTTCACGGCCGCGTTCTCCCTCTACATGTCACTGATGGCCTGCCTGCTAGGCGGCCTGCTCCGGCTGCTCGGCGAGGAGCTCAAAGACCTTCCCGGGCGTGTGCGCTGGCTGTTTCTCGCCTGCGCCGCCTTCGCCATGCCCTCGCTCGCGACGATCGTTTTCGGCCAGGTCGATCTTGTCGCGCTGGCTGGCCTGCTGGGCGGCTACCTGCTCCTGCGCGCAGATCGACGCGTGCTCGCCGGCCTGACCCTGTGCCTCGTGCTCATAAAGCCGCACTTCTTGATCGGCGTCGTACTCCTGTTACTACTGCGACGTGATTGGCGGACGCTGGGAACGCTGGCGTGTGCCGGCCTAGCGCTCCTGATCGTCCCGGCCTTGCTGACCGCCCCATCGACGCTGTTCGACAACGTGAAGGAGTTGGCCACGTACGGCTCAGGCGGACGGCTGACGGTGAATGCGCAGTTCATGGCCAACTGGCGGGGCTTCATCGTCAGCGCGACGAACAGCGACAGGCTAGTCTACTGGGCGCCGGGCTCCGCGATCATCGCGGCGGGCGCGATCGCGGTCGCGGTGGCGCGCTGGCGGGCCAGCGGCTCGCTCGAACGCGACTACAGCATCGCGGTGCTGCTGCCGCTGATCGCTTCGCCACACGTACACACGCAGAGCCTGGTGCTCATGCTGTTACCCGCGACGCTTGCGCTGCGCGCGTACCTTACGGCGAACTCGAGCGTCGAAGCGACGCGGCGCGCGACGAACGCGCTGCTCCTATCGTTTACGCTGCTGTTCGTCCTGCCCGTGATCGCGATCCAGGGGCTATCGCTGACGGGCTTCTTCGTGCTCGCGGGCTATCTCTGCGTGTCGTTCCGTTGGCCAGCGCAGGAGAGCATCGCGACGTCGAGCGAAACGGAGAAGGCGCCGCAGCAGGCGTACGCCGCGTAGACTAACCGGAGGCTGAGAAACGAGTCGCTCTGCGGTGGCGCACCGGCGTGGGCTCGTTTCCGATCTGCTTTCGCAGCGCGTTGAGCGCGCGGTGCTGGATGACGCGTACGGCCGCGACGCTCTTCCCGACGATCTCCGCCACTTCCGGGTACTCGAGGTCCTCGACAAAGCGCAGCATGATCACCTGACGCTGCTCTTCGCGCAGGCGCAGAATCGCAGCGCGAACGCGCTCACCTTCCGCGGTCTGCTGGACCATTTCCTCCGGATTGCCCAGGCGGCTGTGGTCCACCAGCGTGTCCGGCAGCTCCGAGCGGTCCTTGCGTGACCGCAGGTGGCTCACGGCCAGGTTGTGCGCGATGCGCAGCAGCCACGAAACGAAGGGCGCACCACGCATCTGATAGCGGTCGATCGCCTCCCAGGCTTGCAGGAACGCCTGCGCCGTGAGGTCTTCCGCCTCGGCCGCGTTGCCGACGAGGTAGTAGATGTGCCGGTAGACGCGCACGACGTGCCGGTCGTACAGCTCGCCGAACGCCTCGCGGTCGCGCATAATGGCGCGGCGCACGAGGCTGGCTTCTTCGATGTTCGGTGTGGCAAGTGCCATAAGCTTGTCGTTCGCAATTGGGTGAGTCGAAATCGTCCCCAGGTAAGGTTCGGCAGGAGCGCCTGGGCGCTAGAGGGCTTGGCTTGCGACGGAACGTGGGGGCCTAAGGGGCGGCGGCGGCCTGAGGGGGGCTATCGGGGCCCGAATCCTCCGCCTGCCTCCCCTGGCCGTTCTCGAGCTCCTGCTTCTGAGCGCTGGGCAACGGCGTCGGCAAGGGCGGAGTGTCCGAGGATGAGGCCGCGGCAGCGGACTGTTCTCTCTTGCGGAAGATGTCCGGCGGCGGTTCTACGGCAAGCTCTTGCGCGCGCTGCGCCGGTGCCTGTAGCGCCGGTGCCGCGAAGGTCGCAGACGCGGCCGGCCAGGCATCGCTGCCTTCCCTGCTGCGGAGGATGTCGGGCGGCGGCTCCGCGGGCTTCGTTTCCTCTGTCTTGTCGTCGCCCGTGCCGAGCTCGAAGCGGAAGGCGCACGATCCGATGGAGAAGGTGTCACCGTTCTCCAGCATCTCCCAGCGGCCTCCCACAGGACCGGCGACGGTCAGCCGGCGCAGCTCGTGCACCATGAGCTGGTCGTTACGCACCCAGATGCGGGCGAACTCGGGAGCGATTTCGCCGCCTTCATCGAGATCGCGTGGGAGGCGGATCGTGCAACGATGGCCAGACCCGATGCTGACAGGCGTGCTACCAATCGCGAAGGACTGGCCCGCCATTGGGCCACTCGTGACATGGAGCTGCCCCACCAGCGCAGCGGGCGCTGCAGCGGCGGGCGCCGCCGGCGCCTCGTCGGGTTCGAGTATGCGCAGCCGTCCGCGGCCCTTCAAAATGGGGCCGACTTTAGGCGTGTCGGACGGCGCGACAGGCTTAGGACGCTCGCCCCGGCCACGACGACGGAGTACGACAAACAAGACGAGCAATACCGCGACCAGCCCGAGCGCACCGAGGGCGCCCATGGCGATCAGCTTGCTGCCGGACTTTGCCGCTCCCAACTGTATCTGCACGTCATCCGTCCGCGCCGTGGCGCTTCCCGATGCCACTTCAGCAGCCAAGAGATGCTTTCCGTTGCCGTACTGCTTCGGATCGAACGTGAACTGGTACGGCGATGCCGTGGCGGTGGACGCCACCTGGCCATCGACCAGGAAGGTGACCGACGTCACCGGATCGGTGGCGACGACACTCGCGGTCACGATGCGCGCGGCGTCCACCTTGTCGCCGGCCGCGATGTTGTCGAGCGTGACGCAGAGGCGCTGCGGGCACACGACACGCTGGTCGCTGCCGCTGCTGTCGCCCGCGGTCGCCGTGATCGATAGCGTCGCCGGCTGCGACTTGCCCAGCTGCACGGCCGAGGCGTCGAGCGTCAGCACATACTGATCGCGCAGCAGCTCGCCCAGGTTCTGGTACAGCGGTACGAGCGCCTCCGGCCCGGATGCCTGCGTGAACTGGCCGCCGCTCACGTCGGCAAGCTTGCGTAGATACTCGTTATCGACACTCGTGCCGACCGCGATGTCGAAGATCGGTACGCCGAGCGCCTGCGCAGCGAACAGCGCCTGGTCCGGTGTCGCCGCGCTCGTGTCTGTGGAGCCGCTGAGCAGCACGACAGCGCGACGGCCGGTGTCGGCGCTGGCGGACGCCTGCAGGATGCTCTGCAGCGTCGCCTGGTACAGCTGCGAGCCACCAGTCGCGCCTAAGAAGTCGATGGCGTTGTGCGCAGCGGCGTGATCCTGCGTGAACGGCTGGACGAGATTCGCCGTGTCGTTGAACGCGAACACAGCGACGCTATCTTGCGGCCCCAGTCCATCGACGAAACCGCCAGCCGCGGTCTTCGCCTGTTCCATAGCCGGGCCTGCCATACCGGCGCTGACGTCGATCGCCAGCACGACGGTAAGCGGCACGCTGCTGTCGACGCCCTGGCTCAGCCCAATCGTGATCGCGTCAGCGTCGTTCAGCCGCGCGTGAAAGCTGTCCTTCGTCAGGCCGGAGAGGGGATGCCCCGCGTTGTCCAGCACCGTGACAACTACCTGCGCGTGCGACAAGTCGCCGCCGGCAAAGCCGTTGATCTTGACGGTCAGCGGCGTCGGCTGCTGCGCGAGCAGATCGCGTGAGCCGGCAATCGTGAACGCCAGCACAAAGAGCGCGACGAGAACAGCGCGTAGCCAGGAGGTCCGATGACGGATCGTCGAAGTCTGTAACATCGCCGAAAGCGCTCCCGTTTTAGGCGTTGGGTGCTGATGCGCTTGACATATCGCCAACCCTGTGACACAATGCGGCCCGACCCGACGCCGCGGCCGGTCCGCGAAGGGTGGCCGTCGGATCAGACACCCTAGAGAGTTATCGGACGGGTAGACCGTCCAGTTCAGGGCGGGAAGCCCTGAAGGCGATGACCGCCGCCGGGCAGCAGGAGGCCGGGGCCGGCGCGCAGCGCGAGCCACTTGGCCGGGATGGTTCGCCATTCCTGGAGCGATCCTCCCGCCTTAGGCGGGTGCGATCGGGCTACGGGCCCAGGGGACGCGCGTTCAGGAGGCGGGGCCTGGCAGGCGTCCCCTGGCCCCACCCAACAATCGAATAGAAGCCTCCGAAAGGGCACGGCCCGTCACGCGAAGGGCCACGCAAAGCCCCAGGATCGACTCCACTTCCAGGAGCGACAGCCGGGCTACCGAAGAGGATACGCTCGGAGGATCTTCAGCCGCCGTCTTGCTGAAGACGGCGGTCTTGTTATCTACGGAGCTATGCGCCTCGCCACAATCGCCGCTATCACGTTCCTCGCCGTCATCGGAGTGACGGTCGGCGCTTCGCTCGCGGCCGGCGGAAGCTCGCATGCACTCAGCGAGACGTCATCGGTCGCGGCCGCGCCGTTACCGACCGCGACGTACGTTTCCGAGCTGGGCCCTGTGTCCGTCCACCCGCCGCGTCAGTCGATCACGCTGCCGGCATCCGGCTCGGGCAGCGCGGTGGCGGGCATCGCGTGGTCGAAGTTCGCAGGGATCGCGCTCGTGATCGCGGGCGCGCTGATGATCCAGGGCGCACTTTCGCCGCGCCGGACGCCCGCTCCCTAATCGAGACCCCTCGATCTGCTGCCGATACTCCCCTAGGCGATTTCCTGACGCCGGGGGAGATTCGATGGCGAACGCCATCTCACGACTCTTGCAACGCCGTTCGTTACGCCGGGCCGTGCGCCAGGCGCTCGATTCGGGCGTCGGCCTGTACCACACGAGCTGGCCGGTAACGCTCGGCGCGAGCGACGCCATCGCGGGGGAGCTGATCGCCTGGTGCCGCGAGCAGCTCGGCGCGATGCACCGTCCGTACGGCGTCGATAGCGTCTCGCTGGCGATCGCGGCCGCGGGCGAAGGCCAGGCACCGCTCGCGAGCGCGAACTTCTCGGTCCTGAGGCCTACCGGCTTCTATACGGGAGAGGTCGAAGCTGAAACACGAGCGATGCTGGCGCGCTGGGCTGCGGACGGCGTCTTCGAGCAGGCGGGCGTTCGCCTCTCCGCCGTCTTCTTCAGCTGGGGCGATCTGACGCAGGAGTTGGTTTTGGCCAGCTGACCTGCTCTTCAGGACGGCGGCAGCCACGCGATAATCCTAGGGGGTATAAAACGATGATTGCAGAGTCCCCAACGCTCTCCGTAACGGTAGACCACGACCAATCCGCAGACGGCGAAGCGCCGTTCGTCTCGCAGCCGAGCTCGGTCGAAGAGACCGGCCTCGAGCTCTCGATGCTGGTCGATCTCACACTGAAGACGATCTACTTCTACGGCCGGCCTTCCGGCCGGGTGCTTTCTGACCAGCTGTGCCTTTCGTTCCCCGTCATGACCGAGCTGATCACGTTCCTGCGCCGCGAGCAGGTGCTCGAAGTCGTCGGCAGCGCGGGCGTCGGCGAGCAGGCGTACCAGTACTCGCTGACCGACCGCGGACGCAAGAAAGCGGAAGAAGCGCTCGCGCGCAGCCATTACGTCGGCCCGACGCCGGTGCCCTTCGAGCTGTACGTCGAGGTGCTGCGCCGCCAGTCGGTCACCAGCATCGAGATCGACACCGAGACCTACATGAACGGCCTGTCGCACCTGGTACTGAACAAGACGGTGCTCGCGCGACTGGGTCCGGCGCTGAACTCCGCGCGATCGCTACTGATCTACGGCGGCGCTGGCAATGGCAAGAGCTCGATCACCACGGCGATCGGTGACATGCTGCCCGGCGAAGTCGTGGTACCGTACGCGGTCGTCGTGCACGGGCAGATCGTGAAGGTCTTCGACCCGAGGCTGCACAAGCGCATCGACCCGCTGATCCTGGAAGAGCGCCGCCGCCTGGCGCAGACGATCGCCGGCCGGGAGCGCCGGCGAGACGCGCGCTGGGCGCTGACCAAGCGCCCGTTGGTGAGCGTGGGCGGCGAGCTGACGTTGCAGGACCTGGAGCTGCGCTATTCATCGATCTCGCAGTTCTACATCGCGCCGCTGCAGTGGAAGGCGAACAGCGGCGTGCTGATCATCGACGACTTCGGCCGCCAGGCCATCCAGCCGCAGGAATTGCTGAACCGCTGGATCGTGCCGATGGAGCAGGGTACGGACCACCTCTCGGTGCACACCGGCGACACGGTAGAGTTGCCGTTCGACGTGCTGCTCGTCTTTTCGTCGAACATCCCGCCCGGGAAGCTGGGCGACGAGGCGTTCTTCCGCCGCATCCGGCACAAGGTTGAGGTGCCGAACCCGACCGAGGAAGACTACTTGGAGATCCTGCGGCGCGTCTGTGCGCAGAAGGGCGTTGCCTACAGCGACGAGGGCGCGCAGTACTTGCTGCAGATGTACCGGAGCAACCAGTCGCAGCAGCCGAAGGCATGCCACCCGCGCGACCTGGTCGAGCTGCTTGTCGACATCACGAAGTTCTACGGCAAAGAGCCCACGCTCACGGCGGAGTGGCTCGACCTCGCCTGCGCCTCCTACTTCGTAGAGCTAGAGAGGGTCGCGTAAACGTTAGACGTAAAAGTCGGTCAAATCGGGACCATGAACTCATCGCCACGCATTCTCACAACTTTCATCGTCACGGCCTGAGCTACCTCACTCGACACCTCATCGTTCCAAAAGTCGGCGAGAAGAGGCGGCCGGTCGCCAAATAGAACTTGTTCAGGAACTGTCCCTGCGCCGCGACCGATTTCATCCATGCTCCGAGCTTCAATGAAGATACACGGACAATTGTTGATTCCTGCGCGCAGAAGACCCGCGGCTCGATGATATCCATCTCTTATGAAAGAGCGATTGGAGTACCGAACTACCTGCACGGAGCTGCAATTGAGTGTCACAAACGTTTGAAGAGCCACTGCCTTCAGTGGCGGCGAGCCGGCCGGCCCTGGCACTTCGACATTGGCAACTCCAGAACCGGCTATGCGCAGATTCGGGTTTGGCGAGCTGATGGCTACGCCCCTACTGTCTGAATCTTGAGAGAATGCCGCTGAAGATGGCGTCTGGTCATTCGGCAGACAGAATTCAGAGAGGGACTCCCTCCCCTCGAGCACACCCATCATCCGGGCGTCCAGATTCTGTAGGCTGACCAACGGCTGAAAGGCCAGCACCCGAGTCAAGTCGATTTGGGCGATCCGCCAGTTGAAAGGAGCAAACGAAGCCTGAATTTCGGGCCGCCTCGCGATTTCCTCAAGACCTGAGCGATCATCAATGGAAATTTCAGGATCCGACGGCTCATACGGCCGTCGAGTCTCTACATTTGACCGCTTTCTGGCGGCCTCTTTCTCAGTGACAGCAGTATCCTCGCCAGGAGTCGGAAGGCGCCCGAGCAGAAGTCTCACTGCCTCTGGTTCTGGAAGGAAACCGATTAGGGCGCGAGCGCGGCGATACTGTGCGGTTGCCGCAGACGCTGACGCGGGCATTGCCAGGCTTGGGATAGCGGGCTGTGGCCTTGTTAGAGAACCGCGTCGTGCTCGATTAGCCTTACGACCCACGGGGCGACTCCTTTCGCAGAGGAGAGACTAGCTATCCGATGATTGACGAACTCAGCAGACTTGATTTGGGGATCAAAGTCCAGCTTAATTATACCCGAGATATGGTGCAAGTCAAGGCAAACTACCGTATCTTGCGGAAATTACGGCGGGCCGATGAAGACCATGGTGAAGTACCACATGCCCGTGCCGTCGTTGACGGCGGCGACGCCCATGGCGGTGTAGTTCGTGCTGAGCATGTTGTCGCGGTGGCCCTCGCTCGCCATCAGGTCGCGGATGGCGACGTCGACCGTCTGGTCGTCCGGGTAGTTGTTGCGCGCCAGGTTCTCGCCCGCCCACCCGTACAGCACCCCATTCGCCGTGAGCAGATCGAACGCGCCCGTGCCCTCCGGGCTGCTGTGCGAGAAGTAGTTGCGCGTTGCCATGTCGGTCGAGCGCTCCTGCGCCACGTAGGTCACGCAGTCGTCGGCGGCCAGGGCGGGGACGCCGTTCTGCGCTCGCTGGTCGTTGATGTCGTTGAAGAGCTGGAGCGCGAAGCCGGACATCGTCGCCGTCGGACAGCTCGTAGGCGTCGGCGTTGCCGGCGCGGGCGGCGGCTCCTGCTGCTGCGGGAACGGCGTGGCCGTGGGTACGACGCGCTGAGAGGCCGGCGGCGGGGCCGAGACCTGCTGCGGCGCCGAGGCCGGAGCCGGCGGCAGCGCAGTCGGCGTCAATACGAGCATATGTGCGATAACAGACCAGTTCTGGGCGGCATCGGCCCAACTGATGGCGGGAGGTATTGGAACAGCCGTGCTAGCCCTCGTCGCGATGGGCGCGTCCGGCGTCGCGGCCGGCTGAATCTGCACGACGGTCTCCTGCGGAGCGAAGGCGGAAGCCCCCTCTCGAGTCTGGCTCCAACTTCCGCCGAGCATGAAAGCCGTTGCCCCGACGATGAGGGCCAGGCCGCCGGCCATGAGCCCTCCTCGCAAGACTGCGGTCCGGTGCTTCGCCAACCAGGCTTTGGGGAACCGCATGCGCGTTCTTACTCCTGTGGAAGAGGGTTGTTCCGTAGGGGTGTCCCGCAAGAGTTATCGGCGCGTCCGCGGCCAGCCTTGAGTGAAACACCCGACAGGCAAGCCAGATTCGCTTGACACTCGATAGAGAGGCCGTTACACTTCACCTTCGGCGCCTATCGAAGAGCTTCAGTCGCGGCCAAAGGCCCCGACCGTGATGACCGCCGGCGCAAGTGGGGATTCGTTCCCACGCCGGGTCAGGCTTCGGAACAGGCTTTTGGCCTTCACTGTGTCTTCAACAAGGGCGCCAAGGAGAGGCTTCTTGCCGACGATCAGTCAGCTCGTTCGTAAGGGACGCAAGCAGGGCACGAAGAAAACGAAGGCGCCCGCGCTTCGCTTTCGCTACAACGCGCTGAAGAACAGAATGGTGCGCGGCAAAGGTTCGCCGCAGAAGCGCGGCGTCTGCACGCAGGTGCGCACCATGACGCCGAAGAAGCCCAACTCCGCGCTGCGCAAGATCGCCCGCGTGCGGCTCACCAACGGTATCGAGGTGACGGCGTACATCCCGGGCGAAGGGCACAGCCTGCAGGAGCACTCGGTCGTGCTGATCCGCGGCGGCCGCGTGAAGGACCTGCCGGGCGTGCGCTACCACATCATTCGCGGCGCACTGGACGCGGCCGGCGTGTCCGGCAGACAGCGCGGTCGAAGCAAGTACGGCACCCGCAAGGGAGGCGTTCCCGGCGGAGGCGCGTAACTAGGTTCGAATCGCGCCTCGTCCAGTCACAGGCGCCCCGGTTCTATCGGGGCGACTTTTCGTTGGAGAGCGCGGCGGGCCGAAACCTGCCGTCCGGAAAGATTAGAGAGAGGCGACAGGCTGGCGCCTGTCCCACGGAGCATATAGATGCCAAGACGGGCACGAATCACGAAGCGAAAGATTCCGCTGGATGCCAAGTACGGCAACCAGATCGTTGCGATGTTCATTAATAAGGTGATGCGCTCGGGCAAGAAGAGCATCGCGGAGCGCCTCGTCTACAAGGCGTTCGATCAGATCGAGCAGCAGGTCAACCGCAGCCCCGTCGAGGTGTTCGAAGAAGCGGTACGCAATGTCACGCCCGTCGTCGAGGTGAAACCGCGACGCGTCGGCGGCGCAACGTACCAGGTGCCGATCGACATTCGCCCCGACCGGCGGCTCGCACTGGCGCTGCGCTGGCTCGTCAACGCGTCGCGCGCACGCAAGGGCCGCACGATGGCGGACCGCCTCGCAGCGGAGCTGCTGGACGCCTCGCAGAACCAGGGCAACACCGTAAAGCAGAAGCTGGACATGCACCGGATGGCGGAGGCGAACCGCGCCTTTGCTCATTATCGCTGGTAGGACAGTACCGGGGCCGCTCAGTAAACGGCCCCGAACTATTGAGTAAGAGATGACACGAGAGATACCAATCGAGCAGATACGAAACATCGGCATCATCGCCCACATCGATGCGGGTAAGACGACGGTGACCGAGCGTATCCTCTTTTACACCGGCCGCACGTACAAGATCGGTGAGGTGCATGAAGGCACCGCCGTGATGGACTGGATGGCGCAGGAGCGCGAGCGGGGTATCACGATCACCGCCGCCGCGACGACCACCGACTGGAGCGGCCACCGCATCAACATCATCGATACGCCGGGCCACGTCGATTTCACCGTCGAGGTAGAGCGCAGCCTGCGCGTGCTCGATGGCGGCATCGTCGTGTTCGACGCAGTACACGGTGTCGAGCCGCAGTCCGAGACCGTGTGGCGGCAGGCCGATCGCTATCGCGTGCCGCGCATCTGCTTCGTGAACAAGATGGACCGCGTCGGCGCCGACTACTGGCGGACGATCGACATGATCAAAGAACGCCTCGAAGCGCACCCCCTACCCATCCAGATCCCACTCGGAGTCGAAGCTGACCACCGGGGCGTCATCGATCTGATCGAGCAGAAGGCGTGGGTCTTCTCGGGCGAGCAGGGCGCCGAAGCAGAAGTGAAAGACATCCCGGCGAACCTAGCAGCCGAAGCGGCATCGCACCGCGAGAAGCTCATCGAGCGCGCGGCGGAGCTCGACGACCAGCTCATGATCAGCTACGTCGAGGGACACGTGGTGACGACGGCAGAGCTGAAGAAGGCGCTGCGCCGGATCACGCTGGCGAGCAAGGGCACGGCCGTGCTCTGCGGCGCTTCGCTGCGGAACAAGGGAATCCAGCCGTTGCTCGACGCCGTCGTTGACTACCTACCATCACCGGCTGACGTGCCCCCGATCGTCGGTCACCACCCGGAGACCGGCGAGCTCGCGGAGCGGCACGCCGAAGACTCGGCGCCGTTCTGCGCGCTTGCCTTTAAGATCGTGAGCGACCCATACGTGGGTCGCTTGGCATATTTCCGCGTCTACTCCGGCCACGCCAAGGAGGGCGATCAGATCATGAGCAGCGGCCAGCGCAAGAAGGAGCGCTTCGGGCGCCTGCTGCGCATGCACGCGAACGCGCGCGAGGAGATTAGCGAGGTCTTCGCAGGCGACATCGCCGCGGCGATCGGCTTCAAGAACACGTTTACCGGCGACACCCTCTGCGATCCAAACCAACCGATCGTCCTCGAATCGATCCGCTTCCCAGAACCGGTGGTGTCGCGCGCGATCGAGCCGAAGAGCAAGGAAGACCAGGAGCGTCTGGGCGAGAGCCTGCGCCGCCTGGCGGAAGAGGACCCCACCTTCCGCACGCGCTACGACGAAGAGACCGGCCAGACGATCATCTCCGGCATGGGCGAGCTGCACTTGGAAGTCATCGCCGACCGGCTCTTGCGCGAGTTTCGCGTTGAGGCCAACATCGGCCAACCGCAGGTCGCCTACAAGGAAGCGATCGGCCGCGGCGCGCGCGCAGAGGGACGCTTCATCAAGCAGACCGGCGGCCACGGCCAGTTCGGCGTCGTCGAGATCGAAGTAGCGCCCCGACAGCGCGGGGCCGGCTTCGAGTTCGTCGACGCGACCAAGGGCGGCTCGATCCCGAAGGAATACATACCGGCGGTCAAGACGGGTGTGCAGCAAGCGCTCGACACCGGCATCCTCGGCGGCTACCCGGTCATCGACGTGCAGGTCTCGCTGCTCGACGGCAAGTACCACCCCGTCGACTCGTCCGAGATCGCGTTTCGCAACGCGGGCATCCTCGCGATTCGCGAGGCGATGGACCGCGCCGACCCGATGCTGCTCGAGCCGATCATGAAGCTCGAGATCGTCACGCCGGAGGAATCGTTCGGTGATGTGCTGGGCGATCTGAACAGCCGGCGCGGGCAGATCCACGGCGTCGAGGCGCGCGGCAAGCTGCAGGTCATTCGCGCGCTGGTGCCGCTGGCGGAATCGTTCGGCTACGCGACCGGTCTGCGCTCGCTGACGCAGGGGCGCGGCACTTACAGCATGGAGTTCGACCATTACGAGCGCGTGCCGCCGGATGTCGCCGACCGCATCACTGGCAGCGCGACGAAAAGGCAACCGGTGAGGGCCTAAGCGATGCCGCAGCAGAAGATCCGCATCCGGCTCAAGGCATACGACCACCGCATCCTCGATCAGTCGGCGGAGCAGATCGTAGAAGCGGCGGAGCGCACCGGCGCCGCGGTTGCGGGGCCCATCCCCCTACCAACAGACATCAAGAAGTTCACTGTGATCCGCTCGCCGTTCATCGATAAGGATTCACGCGAGCAGTTCGAGATCCGGACGCACAAGCGGCTGATCGACATCCTGAATCCGACATCGCGCACCGTCGACACGCTGATGCGCCTGCAGCTGCCCGCCGGTGTGGACATCGAGGTGAAGCTGTGATCGAGGCGCTGCTCGGGCGAAAGCTCGGCATGGTCCAGGTCTTCGACAAGAAGGGCCACCTGCGCGGCGGGACGGTGATCGAAGCCGGCCCGTGCCTCATTACACAGCTACGCACAGAGATCAAGGACGGCTACACGGCAGTGCAGCTCGGCTTCGGCACGAAGAAGCGGCTGAACAAGCCGGCGCGCGGCCACCTGAAGCGCCTCGGCGACTTCCGCTACCTCCGTGAGGTAGGCGTCGACGACGTCAGTCACCACAAGCTGGGCGACCGCTACGGCGCGGATCTCTTCCAAGAAGGCGACCTCGTCGACGTGACGGGTGTGAGCAAGGGACGCGGCTTCGCGGGGGTCGTGAAACGCCACGGTTTCGCCGGCGGCCCGAAGACGCACGGCCAGTCGGACAGGCACCGGGCGCCCGGCGCCATCGGCGCCGGCAACACACCCGGCCGCACCTTTAAGGGCATGCGTATGCCGGGACACATGGGCGCGGAGCAGGTCACCACTCGAAACCTGGAAGTGCTCGAGACGAACATAGCGCGCGGGCTAATCATCGTTGGCGGAGCGGTGCCGGGCGCGCGCAACGGGCTCATCAAGATCCGCTTCTCGAAGGACACGCTGGCAGCGGCGCACTCCGGCAAGCGCAAGGTCATCGAGCCAGAGCCCGAGCCGGAGGAAGAAGAGGCGCCCGCCGCGGCGGCCGGCGAGCCGGCAGCGACAGCGACGGCCGTCGCCCAAACCGAAGTGGAACCGAACGACGACAGCGCAACCGCCGACGAAGGCTCGGCAGAAGAAAAGGCGTAATGGAGCTGGACGTCATCAACAGCAGCGGCAGCAAGGTAAAGTCCATCGAAGTGGACGAGCAGGTCTTCGGGCTCAAGCCGCGGCGCGCAGTGGTGCACCAGGCGCTGCTCGCGCAGCGCGCGAACCAGCGGCGCGGGACGCACAGCACCAAGACGCGTGGCGAGGTCGCGGGCAGCACGGTCAAGCTCTTCCGGCAGAAAGGCACCGGCCGCGCGCGCCAGGGATCGATCCGGGCGCCGCACCGGCGCGGCGGCGGCATCGTCTTCGGGCCGAAGCCGCGCAGCTACAAGCAGGACCTGCCGAAGCGCATGCGACGCCTCGCGATCCGATCGGTCCTGTCAGCAAGGGCGGCCGACGGCGACCTGCGCGTAATCGATATGCTCTCGTTCGAGAAGCCGAAGACGAAGGAGCTGCAGTCGCTGCTCGAGACGCTGGGATTCGAGCGCAAGACGCTGGTCGTGACCGCGCAGCCCGAACCGATGATCAAGCGCAGCGCGGGCAACATGCCGCGCGTGAAGTGGCTGCCCGCCGCATACCTAAACGTGCTCGATCTGCTCTCGTACCGCAGTCTGCTGATGACGGAAGACGCCCTGCGCATTGCGGAGGGGCTGTGGGGCGGCGAACGCGCGAAGAAGCGCCGCGCTCCCCTGCCGGAGGCGACGAATGCCTAAGGCGATCCACCCCTACCAGGTCATCGTGCGGCCGCTGATCACCGAGAAGGCGACGATCCTCGCCGGCGAGCGCAAGTACGCGTTCGAGGTGGCGAGCCACGCGAACAAGAACCAGATCCGCGACGCGGTGCACCACGCGTTCAACGTGAGCGTCACGAAGGTCAACACGCTGACCGTCCACGGCAAGCGACGCCGTCGCGGGCGGCTGCAGTCGCGCACGAAAAGCTGGAAGAAGGCGATCGTAACGCTGGCCGAAGGCGATTCGATTCAGCTCTTCGAGGGACTCTAAGATGCCAACAAAGCATTTCAAGCCCACCAGCCCCGGCCGTCGCGGCATGATCGGCTTCTCGTTCGATGAGATCACGGAGAAGACGCCGCAGAAGAACCTGACCCGGCCGCGCAAGGCGCACGCCGGGCGCAACCAGCAGGGCCGGATTACGGTACGACATCGCGGCGCGGGCCCGAAGCGCAAGATCCGCATCATCGATTTCAAGCGCGACAACTTCGGCGTGCCGGGCAAGGTCGCGTCGATCGAGTACGACCCGAACCGCACGGCGCGCATCGCGCTGGTGCACTACGCCGACGGCGACAAGCGCTACATCCTGGCGCCCAGCGGACTCAAGGTGGGCGACAACGTCTCTTCGGGGCCGGAGGCGGAGCTGAAGAACGGCAACGCCCTCCCGCTCACGAGCATCCCGACCGGCATGATGGTGCACAACATCGAGCTTAATCCGGGCCGCGGCGGACAGATGGTACGCGGCGCGGGCGCTGCGGCGCAGGTAATGGCGCGCGAAGGCGCAATGTGCCTGCTGCGCCTCCCCTCGGGCGAGATGCGGCGCGTGCCGTCGGCCTGCCTCGCGACCATCGGGCAGATGGGCAACGTGGAGCACGCGCTCACCAAGCTGGGCAAGGCCGGGCGTTCGCGCTGGCGCGGCCGCCGGCCGTCCGTACGAGGCGTGGTGATGAACCCGCGTGACCACCCCCACGGTGGCGGCGAGGGCAAGTCGCCCATCGGCATGTCCAGCCCGAAGACGCCATGGGGCAAGCGCGCGCGCGGTGTTCGCACGCGAGGCAAGAAGCAGTCGGACAAGTTCATCGTCCGGCGCAGGTACGGAGCGAAGTAGATGTCGCGATCGACAAAGAAGGGCCCGTTCATTCACCCGAAGCTGTTGAAGAAGGTGGAGGCCGTCCGCCGCAGCGGCGAGCGCACCGTGATCAAGACGTGGTCGCGCGCGAGCACGATCCTGCCGCAGATGGTCGGCATGACGATCGCCGTGCACGACGGGCGGCGGCATGTGCCCATCTTCATCACCGAGAATATGGTCGGCCACAAGCTCGGCGAGTTTGCGCTCACGCGCCACTTCCGCGGTCACACGCAGAAGACCGAGCGCACCACAACGGTGCGTCCGGCCGCGGCTGCGCCGGCCGCGGCTGCGCCGAGTAGGTAACGAGAGTTATGGAAGTTAGGGCAACCCACCGGCACATCGGCATCTCGCCGCAGAAGGCGCGGCTCGTGCTTGAGCACCTGCCAGGCCAGTCGGTCGAGGACGCGCTGAACCTGCTGAAGTTCTTCCCGTCCCCGCACGCGCGGGAGGTGGCGAAGATCGTGAAGTCGGCGGCAGCGAACGCTGAGAACAATTTCGCGATGGACCCGGACAGCCTGTTCATCAAGCGCGCCATCGCGGACGATGGCCGTCGCGACCGCCGCTACCGGCCGGCCGCGCGCGGGCGCTATCACCCGTACGTCCGGCGCACCAGCCATGTGACGATCGTGGTCGACGAACGGGAAGGGAGCTGATATGGGACAGAAGGTACACCCCACCGGCTTCCGCCTGGGGATCATCTACGACTGGCAAAGCAAGTGGTTCGCAGGGCGGCCAACGTACCGCGAGCTGCTTAAGGGAGACCTCTCGATCCGCCTTTACATCGAAAAGAACATGAGGGACGCTGGAGTCTCGCGAGTCGAGATCGAACGTAATGCCAACATCATCACCGTCACGATCCACACCGCGAAGCCGGGCATCGTCATCGGCCGCAGCGGACAGAAGGTCGACGAGCTGCGCACGAACCTCGAGAAGCTCACCGGCAAGCGCGTGCGCGTGAACATCCAGGAGATCCGCATGGCGGAGCTCGACGCACAGCTCGTCGCGCGTAACATCGCCGACCAGCTGGAGCGCCGCGTGGCGTTCCGTCGCGCGCTGCGCCAGACCGTCGGGCGCACGATGGCGCGCGGCGCCCAGGGCTGCAAGGCGATGGTGGCCGGCCGCCTGGGCGGCGCGGAGATGTCGCGGCGCGAAGCGGTGATGGAAGGCCGCGTGCCGCTCCACACCATCCGCGCCGACATCGACTTCGGGCGCGCAGAGGCACACACAACGTTCGGCCGTATCGGCGTGAAAGTCTGGATCTACAAGGGCGAATCGATCGAGGACAAGCCAGCGCGCGCCGAGTCGCGGCCGAGCGAGCAGGAAGAAAGAGCCACCCCCGCTCCCGCACAGGCGATTGCGGAAAGCCCGGCACCGAGCGTCGCGCCCGCCGCAGCAGCGGCGGAAGGCGTCGCGCAAGCCGGACAGCCGCCGGCAGCGGAGCCGGAGACGAAGGACGCCTAGCGAACGATGCTGCAACCGAAGCGGATCAAGTGGCGCAGGTCGCATCGAGGCAGACGGCGGGGCGTGGCCCAGGCCGGCAACCAGGTCTCGTTCGGCGAGTTCGGGCTGCAGGCGCTGGCCAACGCGTGGGTCACGGCCCGCCAGATCGAGGCCGCGCGCCGCGCGATCACGCACGAGATGAAGCGCGGTGGAAAGGTCTGGATCCGCATCTTCCCCGACAAGCCGGTCTCGAAGAAGCCGCTGGAGACGCGCATGGGTAGCGGCAAGGGCCCGCCCGAGTTCTGGGTGTCCGTGGTCCGGCGCGGCCGCATGCTGTTCGAGGTCGCAGGCGTGAAAGAAGACGTCGCGCGGGAGGCGCTGCGCCTCGCTGCGCACAAGCTGCCGATCCAGACGCGCTTCGTCCTGCGCGAGCACCAGGAGTTCTAACGATGGCGCGGAACCGCAAGCGAAAAGAAGAGACGCAATCGCTGCGCGATATGTCGGATGGAGATCTCGTGAAAGAATTGGATGACACCTATCGACAGATGTTCGTGTCCCGTCTCCAGACGACAACGCGACAGCTCGCGAACACGTCGCTGCCGCGCAAGCTGCGTCGCCACGCGGCGCGTATCAAGACGATCCAGCGCGAACGCCAGCTCGCCGCGCACGCGGTAGCGGTCGAGGGATAGGCGATGACGCAGAAGAGCATCACCGGCACCGTCGTGAGCGACAAGATGGAGAAGACCGTCGTCGTGCAGGTGGAGCGCACGACGCGCCATCGCCTTTACAAGAAGATCATGCGCCGCTCGAAGCGCTACCTGGCGCACGACGACCACCTTGAGGCGAAGCGCGGCGACACCGTTCGGATCGAGGAGACGCGGCCGTTGTCGAAGCTGAAGCGCTGGCGCGTCGCCGAAATCGTCGAGCGCGGCGACGTGGCGGAGATCGCGCCGCGCGAGATTGACGTCGAGTACCTGAGCCGCGTTCGTGAGAAGGAAGAGCCGGCCGCGCCGATGGCGCAGGCCGCCGCCGAAGGCGGCGAGGCCGTCGACGAACAGGCGACGGAGATGGACGAGCACGCCCCATCGACCGATGCGGAAGCGGAAGAAGAGCCCGCAGTGGCCGAGGACACCGCAAGCGAGGACGAGGAAGCGCCGTGATCCAGAAGTATTCGCGGCTGAAGGTCGCCGACAACTCTGGTGCTCGCCAGATCATGTGCATCCAGGTGCTCGGCGGCACGCGGCGGCGCTACGCGCGCGTCGGCGACATCGTCGTTGCGTCGGTGAAGCAGGCGCAGGCCGGCGCGCCGATCAAGAAGGGCGACGTTGTGAGGGCGGTCATCGTACGCACGGCGAAGGGCTGGCAGCGCGCTGACGGCTCCAGCATCCGGTTCGATGACAACGCGGCCGTCGTCCTCGCCGACAAAGAGAACCCGCGCGGCACGCGCATCTTCGGGCCGGTCGCGCGCGAGCTGCGGGAGCGGCGCTTCATGAAGATCATCTCGCTCGCGCCGGAGGTGGTGTGATGCAGCGCATCAAGCGCAACGACACCGTCCTCGTCCTCTCCGGCAAGGAGCGGGGCAAGCAGGGCCTGGTACACGAGGTGCTGCCGAAAGCGCAGCGCGTCGTGGTGCAGGGGCTGAACATGGTGAAGCGTCACGAGCGCCAGCGCTCGGAGCGAGAGCCCGCGGGAATCATCGCCAAGGAGGCGCCGATTCACGTCTCGAACGTCAAGCTGATCTGCCGGGCGTGTCAGAAGCCGACGCGCGTGAGCTTTCGCGTGCGCACGGACGGCGTGAAGGTACGCACGTGCGGGCTCTGTCACCAGGACATCGACTAATGGCCGCTCCAACACCGACGGCGATGGTCCCGAGATTGAAGCAGCGCTTCCGCGACGAGATCGCGCCGGCGCTGATGCGCGAGTTCGGCTATCAGAACGTGATGCAGGTGCCGAGCGTTGAGAAGGTCGCCGTGAATATCGGCATGGGCGAAGCCACGCAGGACGCCAAGGCGCTCGATTCCGCGTCACAGGACATCGCCACCATCACAGGGCAGAAGCCGGTGATCAGGCGGGCGAAGCGCTCGATCGCGAACTTCAAGCTCCGCGAAGGCAACCCAATCGGCCTGACGGTGACGCTGCGCGGCGCCCGCATGTGGGAGTTCCTCGATAGGTTGCTGAACGCCGCCCTGCCCCGCATCCGCGACTTCCGCGGCGTCTCGCGCAACGCGTTCGATGGGCGCGGCAACTTCAGTCTGGGCGTGCGCGAGCAGCTGATCTTCCCCGAGATCGAGTACGACAAGGTCGATCGCGTTCGTGGGTTGCAGGTCAACATCGTCACGACGGCGAATACCGATGAGGAAGGCGCCCGGCTGCTGGAGCTGCTGGGCATGCCGTTCACCCGGAGTTAGCGCAGCATGGCAAAGAAATCACTGGTCGAAAAAGCGAAACGCCCGCCGAAGTACAGCTCGCGCATCATCCGTCGCTGCCACCTGTGCGGCCGGCCGCGCGCGTTCATGCGCTACTTCGGGCTCTGTCGCATTTGCTTCCGGCAGTTCGCCCTCGAAGGCAAGCTGCCGGGCGTGCAGAAGTCGAGCTGGTAGGAGAATGCGGCCATGACGATGACAGATCCCATCGCCGACATGCTGACGCGAATACGCAATGCGGTCGCGGTCCGGCACGACTCCGTGAATATCCCGGCCTCAAAGATGAAGATCGCTATCGCGAAGGTGCTCAAGGAAGAGGGCTTCGTGCGCGACTTTGAGGTGCTCGATGAGGGGATCAACCGCTTCGTGCGCATCCACCTCAGCTACACCGACAAGAAGGAGCCGCTCTTGAACGGCATCAAGCGGGTAAGCCGTCCAGGTCTGCGGGTCTACGTACAGAAGCGCGAGATCCCGCGCGTGTACAACGGCCTCGGCGTCGCGATCCTCTCCACGCCGAAGGGGATCATGGCCGGCCAGCAGGCCTGGCGCCTGCAAACCGGCGGCGAGTTGCTGTGCTACGTCTGGTAGGTGAGAAACGTGTCGCGTATCGGTAAGCAGCCAATCACCATCCCGTCTGCCGTCCAGGTGCAGATCGACGGGCAGAACGTGTCCGTGAAGGGCCCGAAGGGTGAGTTGCAGCGCGAGGTGCACCGCGACATCCGCGTCCAGTTGGACGACGGCAAGATCTCGGTCACGCGCTCGAGCGACCTCCCCTACTACCGGGCGCTGCACGGCCTCACGCGCGCTCTGCTGAACAACATGGTCGACGGCGTCTCGACGGGCTTCAGCAAGACGCTCGAGCTGTTGGGCGTCGGCTATCGCGCGCAGCAGATGGGCCAGAACATCCAGATCGCGGTCGGCTACTCGCACCCGGTCGACGTGAAGGCGCCGGCGGGCATCCAGCTCGAGGTCGAAGGCACAAGCCGCATCCACGTGCGCGGCGTCGATAAGGAGCTGGTCGGACAGACGGCGGCGGAGATCCGCAGCGTGCGGCCGCCGGAGCCGTACAAGGGCAAAGGCATTCGATACGAAGGAGAGCACGTGCGGCGCAAAGCCGGCAAGGCCGGCAAGACGCTGCACTAGGCATCGCCATGAAGCGAGGAAAAACAGCCTACCACGCCCGCAAGCGACGCCACCTGCGCGTGCGCAAGCACGTGCAGGGCAAGCCGGAGCGCCCGCGCCTCTGCGTGTACCGCAGCCTCTCGCACATTTACGCGCAGGTGATCGATGACGAAGCGGGACGCACGCTTGCTGCCGCATCCGACGTTGAGGCTGAGGTACGCGGACAGGCGAACGGTAAGGGCAAGACGGAGATGGCGAAAATCGTCGGCGAACTCCTCGCGCGCCGCGCACAAGAGAGCGGCGTGACGCAGGTCGTCTTCGACCGCGCGGGCTATCGTTTCCACGGCCGCGTGAAGGCGCTCGCGGGCGCCGCGCGCGACGCTGGGCTTTCGTTCTAGGAGGCTATGTGACCGCACCACGCGACTTCCACGACGAACAGCGGGAACCGGAGATGAGCGAGAAGGTGCTCTACATCAACCGCATCGCCAAGGTGGTCAAAGGCGGCCGGCGTTTCAACTTCAGCGCCGTCGTCGTCGTGGGCGATGGGCAAGGCCGCGTCGGTGCGGGGCTGGGCAAGGCGCACGAAGTGCCGGAGGCGATCCGCAAGGGCGCATCCATCGCGCGCCGTAACCTCATCCAAGTCCCCATGGCCGGCACGACCATCCCGCACGAAGTCCTCTCGGTCTTCGGCGCGGCGAAAGTCATGCTCAAGCCCGCCTCCGCCGGTACGGGCGTGATCGCCGGCGGCGGTGTTCGCGCCGTGCTCGAAGCGGCAGGCATTCGCGACGTGCTCGCGAAGTCTCTCGGCAGCAGCAACCCAATCAACGTGGTGAAGGCGACCCTTCAGGGTCTGCAGAGCCTTCGGATGCCGAACGAGGTCGTCGCGCGGCGGAAGGCCTACGCGGCGCGCCAGCGGGAGTCTTCACCGCCCGAAGAGGCGAGCGATGCCTAAGCTACGGGTCACCTGGATTCGCAGCGACTCAGGCCGCCGGTTCGACCAGAAGCGCACGATCCGCGCGCTGGGCCTGCGGCGGCTCGGCCACACGGTCGAACATAGCGACTCGCCTTCGGTGCGTGGTATGATCGACAAAGTGCGGCATCTTGTCGCCGTCGAGGAGGCGTAGCCGTGCAGCAACACGAGCTCCGATCGCCGTCGGGCGCCAGGAAAAAGCGCAAGCGTGTCGGTCGCGGGAATGCCAGCGGCCACGGCACGTACGCCGGCAAGGGCATGAAGGGGGCGCAGGCGCGCTCCGGCGCGGGCCCGTCCTGGGGCTTCGAGGGCGGCCAGACCCCGCTCATTCGCAAGCTCCCCGTCAAGCGAGGCTTTCGCAACCCGTTCCGCATTGAGTTCGTTCCCGTGAACGTGCGCGACCTTAGCCGCTTCTCCGCCAAGAGCGAGGTGACGCCGGAAACGCTGCGCGAAGTCGGGCTGATCCGCTCCAAGCGCGAGCAGGTCAAGATCCTGGGAGACGGCGAGCTCAGTGTGCCGCTGACCGTTCGCGTGCATCGGGTCTCCGGCCCTGCGCGCGCAAAGATCGAAGCTGCAGGTGGCACCATCGAGGAGCTGACGCCGGTGCGCCCTCCCGAGGAACGGCGGCGCAATCGCAAGGCTGAGCGCGACAAAGTAGCGGCGGCGGCGAAAGCAGAGGCATCGAAGGGAGAGGCGCCCGCCGAGGCAGGCGCCAGCGAGGAGTCGGATGACAGCGGTCGCGAGACCAGCGAGAACGCAGCAGGCACCGAATAGACCGAAGCTGCTCCAGGCAGCGGTCGACGCGTTCCAGCAGCCGGACATTCGCCGGAAGCTGCTGTACACGATCGGGCTGCTGGTCGTCTTCCGCTTCGTCGCCCACGTGCCGATTCCGGGGGTGGACCGCACGTCGCTTTCGGACGCGTTCAAGACCAACGCCATCCTAGGGTTCGTCAACTTGTTCAGCGGCGGCGCGCTGAGACAGCTCAGCGTTGCCGCGTTGGGCGTCTATCCCTACATCACCTCATCGATCATCATGACGATGCTCCAGCCGATCGTGCCCAGCCTGCAGGCGCTGGGGCGTGAGGGCGAACAGGGCCGCCAGCGGCTCCAGCTCTACACGCATTACCTCGCCGTGCCCATGGCGTTCCTGCAGGGATACAGCCAGCTCATCATCCTGAAGAAGTACGGCGTGGTGACACACGTGGGCTTCACCGGGCCTGACGCTCTGCCCACCCTCGCTGCGGTGATCTCGATGACCGCGGGCACGATGTTCCTCGTCTGGATCGGCGAGCTGATTACCGAGAACGGCATCGGCAACGGCATCTCGCTGATCATCTTCGGCGGCATCGTCGCCGGGCTACCGACACTGCTTCCCAACATCACCAGCTCATCGATCGGCTTCTTCGGCATCGGGATGCTGGGAGCGCTGGGTGTGCTCGTGCTGGCATCGATCGTGTTCGTGCAGGAGGCGCAGCGTCGCATCCCCGTGCAATACGCGAGGAGCGTCTTCCGATCGGGTCGCATGTATCGCCAGTCCGGGCAGAGCCACATCCCGCTCCGGGTGAACTCGGCGGGCATGATCCCGCTGATCTTCGCCTTCTCGCTGGTGATCTTCCCAGCTATGGCAGCGGACTTCCTCCGCACCCAGGTCAGCAGCGGCATCATCCACACCGCGGCGACGTTCATCGTGCACTGGTTCAGCCCGCAGAGCAGGTCCGGGTCGCCGGCGTTCCTGGCCACGATCTTCTTCCTCGTCGTGGCGTTCACGTTCTTCTATACACTGGTCGTCTTCCAGCAGCAGAACCTGGCCGAGAACCTGCAGAAAAACGGGGGATTCATCCCTGGCATCCGGCCGGGCCGCCCCACCGCTGAGTACATCATGCGCGTCCTGGTGCGCATCACCTGGGCTGGTGCGATCTTCCTGGGCCTGCTGGCGATAGCCCCGTACCTAGTGACGCAGTTCTTCAACACCACCTCGCTGACGCTGACCAGCAGCAGCCTCATCATCATCGTTGGTGTCGTGCTCGATACCATGCGCCAGCTTGAATCGCAGCTCATGATGCGCAACTACGAGGGCTTCATCCGCTAAGGCGGAGCGCATGACCCCATCGAGTGCAGAAGGCCACCGCCCGCTGTTCCTGATCCTGCTTGGCCCGCCGGGGACGGGCAAAGGAACGCAGGCGAAGCTCATCGCGGAGAAGCAGGGCCTCGCGCATATCTCCACCGGCGACATGTTCCGGGAGGCCGTCGCGAACGGCACGCCGCTCGGGCTCAAGGCAAAGGGCTACATGGACCGGGGCGACTTGGTGCCGGACGACGTGACGATCGGCATGTTAGAGGAGCGCATCCAGCACCCGGACGCGGCTCGCGGTGCCCTCTTCGACGGCTATCCGCGCACACTCGAGCAGGCGCAGGCGCTCGATGCGGCGCTCGCCCGCCAGGGGCGAGAGACCGACCTCGCTCTGCACATAATGGCCTCGGCCGAGGAGACCGTCCGGCGTCTGAGCGGTCGCTGGCTCTGCCGCGGCTGCGGCGAGATCTACCACCAGCAGACGCGCCCACCGAAGCAGGCCGGCGTCTGCGATGCCTGCGGCAGCGCCCTCTACCAGCGCGAGGACGACAAGCCAGAGGTTGCCCATCAGCGGCTCGAGAAGCAGCGGCCGCCCGCGGAGCTCCTCGCCTACTACCGCGACCAGGGCAAGCTCATCGATATCGACGGCGGGCAGCCCGTCGATGGCGTCACCCGCGACCTGCTGGCCGCGATCGAGCGGCTGCCGGCCCAGCGCAGTCCGAGCGAGCCTTCGGGAAGCCGGAGGCCCTAGCCAGATGCCGATTATCATCAAGTCGGACGAGGAGATCGCCCTGATGCGGGAGGCCGGCCGCGTCACGGGCGAGGTGCTCGACATCCTGGCGGAGGCGGTCAAGCCTGGCATTACCACGCAGGATATTGATAGAATTGTCCAGCACGAATACAAGCGCCGGAACGTGGTGCCCACGTTTTTGGGCTACCTCGGTTATCCGGCGTATGTTTGCGTGTCCGTCAATGACGAGATCGTCCATGGCATCCCGGGCCGGCGCGTGTTGCAAGATAGCGACGTGGTGAGCATCGACCTGGGAGCGACGGTCAACGGCTTCGTGGGAGACTCAGCGTTGACGGTAGGCGTTGGCAAGATCAGTCCCGAGGCTCAGCGGCTCATCGACGTCACGTACGAAACGCTGTGGAAGGGCATCCAGGCGGCACGCCCGGGTGCGCGGCTGGGTGAGATCTCCAACGCGATACAGTCGCACGCCGAGGCGTACGGCTACTCGCTGGTGCGCGAGTACGTCGGACACGGCGTGGGGCGGCAGATGCACGAAGACCCGCAGGTGCCGAACTACGGCCCTGCGGAGCGCGGCCCCCTCCTTCGCAAAGGGATGGTGCTGGCGCTGGAACCGATGGTGAACGTGGGTGACTGGCGCACGAAGAAGCACGACGACGGCTGGACCGTGAGCACGCTGGACGGCAGCCTATCGGCGCACTTCGAGCACACGATCGCCATCACGGACGGCGAGGCCGAGGTGCTCACGCTCCGCCCGAGCGAGCGAGCGAACCGCGCGCTCGCCGTGGCGACGCAGCGAAGTTAGTAAGCGAGGAGTATGGCGAAAAAGGACGCGATCGAAGTCGAAGGGGTGGTGAAACTTCCCCTGCCCAACGCGATGTTCCGGGTGGACCTGGCGAACGGGCACGAGGTGCTGGCCCACATCTCCGGCAAGATGCGTCTGCACTACATCAAGATCGTCCCGGGTGACCGCGTGCTCGTCGAGCTTTCGCCGTACGACCTGTCGCGTGGCCGGATAACGTATCGATTCAGGTAGCAACGCATGAAAGTACAAGCATCCGTCAAGCGCCGCTGCGAGAAGTGCCAGATCATCCGCCGGCACGGTGTCGTGCGTGTGATCTGCGAGAACCCGAAGCACAAGCAGCGCCAGGGATAGGAGGACGCACATGGCCCGCATCGCCGGAGTCGACGTGCCCCGCGACAAACGCATCGACGTGTCGCTGCGCTACATCTACGGTATCGGTCCCAGCCTGGCGAACAAGATCTGCGGCCAGGCGCAGGTGAGCGGCGCCACGAAGGCGCGCGACCTCACGGACGAAGAGGTTAGCCGCATCCGCGAGGTGATCGACAAGAGCTGCACGGTGGAGGGTGACCTTCGTCGCGACGTGCGCCAGAACATCCAGCGCCTCATCGAGATCAATTGCTACCGCGGCATCCGCCACCGCCGGGGGCTGCCGGTGCGCGGCCAGCGCACGCGCACCAACGCCCGCGCCCGCAAGGGCCCGCGCAAGACGGTGGCCGGCAAGCGCAAGGCTCTGGCGAAGAAGTAAGGAGCTGCATGGCAGAGCGCAAAGCACGTCCGCGTCGCAAGGAGAAGAAGTCCGTCCCGCGAGGGAAGGCTTACATCCAGGCGACGTTCAACAACACGATCGTCACCCTCACCGACCCGAACGGCAACGTTATTTCGACGGGGAGCGCGGGCACGGTCGGTTTCAAGGGATCGAGGAAGTCGACGCCGTTCGCCGCCGGCCAGGCGGCCGAGCGCGTCGCCAGAAAGGCGATCGAGAACGGGATGCGCCAGGTTGAGGTGATGGTGAAGGGCCCCGGCTCCGGCCGCGAGGCGGCCATCCGCTCGCTCGAATCCGCCGGCCTCGCCATTCTGAGCATCCGTGACGTCACGCCGATGCCGCACAACGGCTGCCGGGCACGCAAGAGGCGCCGGGTCTAGGAGGAACGATGGGACGATATACCGGACCCGTTTGTCGGCTCTGCCGTCGATACGGAGACAAGCTGTACCTGAAGGGTACGCGCTGCGAGACGCCGAAGTGCGCGTTCGAGCGGCGGCCTATACCGCCCGGGCAGCAGAAGTTCGCGCGCCGGCGCCGCATCTCGGACCGCGCGCTCCAGCTTCGCGAAAAGCAGCGCGCCCGCGCCACCTACGGCATTCTGGAGCGCCAGTTCCGCCGCTACTACAAGGAAGCGCTGCGCCGCGCCGGCGTCACGGGCGACACACTGCTCCGGCTGCTGGAGATGCGGCTCGATAACGCCGTCTACCGCCTGGGCTTCGCCGACTCGCGCGCGCAGGCACGCCAGATCGTTAGTCATGGCCACATCACGCTGAACGGCCGCACGACGGACATCCCTTCGTGCGCGCTCAAGGTCGGCGACCAGATCGGCTGGTCCCCGAAGGGCCGTGCCACCGAGTACCTCAAGATCGTCCAGGAAGGGCTCCAGAGCAAGGAAGTTCCCGACTGGCTGGGCGTCGACGCGGCGACGATGACGGGCCGCGTGCTCACCCTGCCGGATGTAGCGCAAGTCGGCGCGAAATTCGATCCAGCCGTCATCGTGGAATACTACTCTCGATAAGGGGAAGGCGCGTCCATGAACCTCGCCAGCTTCGATACCACTCTGCCCGCCAGCCTCTCCGTCGTTGAGACGGAAGCGCCGCACATCACGATCGACCAGGAGACCGAGACGAATGCGCGCATCATCGCGGAGCCGCTGACGCCGGGCTTCGGCATCACGCTCGGAAACGCCCTGCGACGCGTGCTGCTCGGCTCGCTGTCGGGAGCCGCGATCACCGCCGTGCGCATCGAGGAGGTCGTGCACGAGTTCTCGACGATCCCGGGCGTGAAGGAAGACACCATGGACCTGCTGCTGAACTTCAAGCAGATCCGCCTCCGCCCGCTCTCCGACCGGGCCGGCAAGATGTATCTGGAAGCGACCGGCCCCGGCGCCGTGCGCGCAGGCGACATCCAGGTGGCGGCCGACTACGAGATCGTCAACCCGGACCTGTACCTGGCAACGCTAGACTCCGACAAGTCGCATCTCACAGTGGAGTTCACCATCGAGCGCGGGCGCGGCTATCTGCCTGCCGATCAGTCGGACGGCCTGCCGATCGGCGTGATCCCCGTCGACGCGATCTTCGGCCCGGTGCAGAAGACCAATTACCACGTCCAGCACACGCGCGTCGGCCAGATGACGAACTATGACAAGCTCATCCTCGAGGTCTGGACCGACGGCACGGTGACTGCCGTGGATGCCATCAGCCAGAGCGCCGACCTGCTGCGCGACGAGCTGCGGATCTTCTCGCAGCTCGGCAAGCCGGAGTCGGCGGTGGTCGAGCACGGCGTGGGGCGCGGCGTGACGCTGCCGCCGGACAAGTACAACACGCCGATCGAGGACCTCAACCTCTCGGTGCGCGCGTACAACTGCTTGAAGCGCAGCGGCCTGATGACCGTGGGCCAGGTGCTCGAGAAGAGCGAAGACGAGCTGCTTACCCTGCGCAACTTCGGTCAGAAGTCCTACGACGAGCTGAAGGCGAAGCTGATTGAGCGCGGGTTTCTTCAGGGCGATGAGCTCGGGAGCAGCGCGAGCAGCTACAACCTCGAGCGCGGCGAGAGCGAAAACGGCACGCCGAGCATAGACGACCAGCGCGTCGCCGATTTCAGCCCCCTGGGCGCAGCGCTGATCCAGGCACTGCAGGAAGCCGGCGAAGATCCTTCGGAGATCGTCGTCGACGCCGACAAGGACGCGGAAGAAGCGTAACGATGCGACATCGACTCGCCGGCCGCAAGCTCAACCGCCCAACCAGCCACCGGAACGCGCTGCTGCGCAACCTGGTGAAGGACCTGCTGACGCACGAATCGATCCGCACGACGGAGCCGAAGGCGAAGGAGGCGCGTCGCGCGGCCGAGAAGATCATCACGCTCGGCAAGCAGGGCACCCTCGCGGCGCGGCGGCAGGCGATCAGCTTCTTGAACGACAAGGACATCGCCGCGCGCGTCTTCGATAACATCGCGCCGCGTTTCGCGGAGCGCAAGGGCGGCTATACGCGCATCCTCAAGCTCGGCCGGCGTCAGGGCGACGGCGCGCCCATGGCGCGGCTCGAGCTGCTCCCCGCCGAGGAGTGACCAGCCAGCCCCGCCGGATCGCGCTCGTCCTCGAGTACGACGGCAGCCCTCCCCTCTCCGGCTCCCAGCTCCAGAAGAACGCGCCCACCGTCCAGAGCGAGCTCGAAGCTGCCCTGCGCAACCTCACGGGCGAACGCGTGCGCGTCGCCTTTGCCGGGCGCACCGACGCCGGCGTGCACGCGCTGGGCCAGGTGGCGGCGTTCACGACGACATCTCGTCTCAAAACCGAGGTATTCGTGCGCGGGCTCAACGCCTGGCTGCCGAAGACCATCGCCGTTCGCAGCGCGACGGAGGTCGACGAGCCGTTCGACCCGCGGCGGCACGCGTCGCGCAGAACGTATCGATACCTCATCCACAACGCGCCGGTCGCGTCGCCGCTCTGGCGTCATCGCGCCTGGCACGTCCCAGAGCCTCTCGATATCGATCGCATGCAACGCGCCGCGCGACTGCTCGCCGGCGAGCATGACTTCGCCGCGTTCAGCCGCCGCGAGGGCGTGCCCACCGTCCGGCGCGTGTTCCGGTGTCAGATGCGCTCGCGGCCGCCCATCGTCAGCATCCAGATCGAAGCGAACGCCTTCCTGCGCCAGCAGGTGCGGCGCA
>CAYQLM010000001.1:0-14781 GCA_964418365.1 uncultured Dehalococcoidia bacterium | reverse complement strand
AAGAAAAGCTAAACGTCAAATTCCTGATTTGGTCAATGCTGGCGGTGCTCCTGGCCGGGGCTGGGTATTTTGCCGTCCACGCATTCCAGGTGCGGCGCACCGCCGGCTCGCTCGTCCAGGTGGGCAGAGGAAAGCTCTCGCTGGCAGCTTTTCGGGGCGTGCTGCGGCGGGCCGAGCCCGCCACGGCGGGGCCGGTCGCGCCCGCCCGCGGGCTCTACCTGGTGCGAGTGGCGTATCCGGGCCTCGATCTTAGCCCCGAGATGCGCTAGGATGCTTCGGGCCGTCCGCCTCTGGCGGGCGACTTTGCTGATATGAAGACCTACACGCTCCGGCCAAAGGAAATCGTGACGCGCTGGCACGTGCTTGACGCGGACGGCCAGACATTGGGCCGCTTGGCGACGCAGGTGGCGCATCTCCTTCGCGGCAAGTACCGCCCGACGTTCACGCCGCATCTCGATAACGGCGACTTCGTCATCGTCGTCAACGCGGCGAAGGTGCGCACGACTGGCCGCAAGGCCGACCAAAAGCTCTATCGACAGCATTCCGGCTACCCGGGCGGCCTCAAAGAGACGCTGCTGTCGAAGATGCTCCAGACACACCCGGACCGGGTAGTGCAAAAGGCCGTGAAGGGCATGATGCCGCACAACCGCCTGAGCCGCCAGCTGTTGGGCCACCTGAAGGTCTACAGCGGTCCGGAGCACCCGCATGAGGCGCAGGTGAACGCCGGGCGCGGTAAGCAGAAGGAAGCCTCGCCCGCATGACAGCCAAGAGCGACCTCTACTATCACGGCACCGGCCGGCGCAAGAACGCCGTCGCGCGCGTGCGGCTCTACCCCGGCGCCGGCGCGCACACGATCAACGACCGCGCGCTGGAAGAGGTCTTCTCGCGCATCACGCATCGGGCGCGCGTGCTCCAGCCACTGACCGTCACCGAAAACGCGAGCAAGTTCCGCCTGCAGGTGAAGGTCGCCGGCGGCGGCATCACCGGCTGGGCCGACGCGATCGCCCACGGGGCGGCGCGGGCGCTTGTCGCCGCCGACCCGGCGAACCACCAGCCGCTCCGCCGCTCGGGCCTCCTCACGCGAGACTCCCGCGTGAAGGAGCGCAAGAAGTACGGCCTGAAGCGCGCCCGCAAGGCCCCTCAGTTCACGAAGCGCTAGCTGTTCGCTACGAAACGAGCGCAAAGGCCAGGCTCAAGCCTGGCCTTCGTTGTCAATCGATCGTGCTGTAACTAGCCTGCGGCCAGGCCCTGCTTTAGCTTCGTGATCGGCTCCACCGACGACGGGTCGACGCCGTTCAGCAGCGCCAGGTAGTAGCTGACGAAGTCACCGAAGTGGACCGACGTCAGCATCTGCGCGAGCGGCGCATCGCCGGCCGCCTCGACCCGCTCGTGCGTCACGCCGGCGTCCGACAGCGCCTCTGCCGTGAGCTCGATTCGGCGGTCCATCCCCTTCCCTAGCGCCGGATGCGAGAGGAAGATGACGTGCAGTTGCCGCACGACGTCCTTCGTCAGCCCGAAGCCGACGATCGTGTTGTGATCGAGCTCAGGCAGCTCTTCGCAGATCGCCCAACACTTGCTGTTCTCGTTGAGCTGCGTCTTCCAGCGCCGCGCCGCCTCGATAAGCACGCCGGAGCCGACGACGACCGGCAGCCTGCCATGCAGCCTCGACGCTAGCTGCTTGGCCGCGTTGCGATCGGCCGCGACGGCGCTGCCGATGACCTCCCGCTGCGCGCGCAGGCTGCGCACAGCTTCTTGCACCGCATCACCCTGCGGCGCGAGGCAGCCCGCTTGCTGTCCGATGCCGAGCAACGCCATGAGCTGATGTCCCAGCGCCGACCGCGGCTCGCCATCATAACGGTAGACGAGCGATGGCGCGCCGCTGGCAGCGGCCAGCTCTGCGAGCCGGCCGCCCATCGTGAGCGCGACGGCCTTCGCGTTCACGGCGAGCGCTTGCTCGAACGTCGACAGCGTCTCTTCGGTGTTGCCGCTGTGGCTGCACGCGACGACGAGCGTTTCGCCGCCAACGAAGGCGGGCAGATCGTAGCCGCGCACCACGTGTACGGGCTTGCGGCGCGCGAGCGAGAGCACCCGGAAGATGTCGCCGGCGATGGCGGAGCCGCCCATGCCGAGCACAACGACGGCGCTTGCTTCCCTATGTTCGGCCGGCAGCTCGAACGCGGAGGCCCGACGCCACGCTTCCTCGCATTGCTCCGGCAGCGCTTCGACACGGCCGATGAGGCCGCTCGGGTCGAGCCGCTCGATCAGCGTCCGGTCGTCGAGTGCGTGCGCGATCGTCATGCTACGTCGCCGCAGCGCCGAGCTCTCCGGCCGCTTCGTTCAGGTCCTTCACCGTATCGATCGCCTTCCAGTACGCATGCGAGCGGAAGCCGTAGAGCCGGCCTTCAGCGGCCAGCCGCGGGAACAGCTCGTCCTCATGGTCGCCGACATCCGGCAGGTCCGCGAAGAATTCGCGTTGCAGCACATACACGCCCGCGCTCAGCCAGTGCGGCAGCAGCGGCTTCTCTCGAAAGCCCACGATCTGCTTGCCGCGTTGTCGCACGATCCCGTACGGGCTGCGGAGCTGCGTGAGCAGCAGCGTCGCGGTCGCGTTTGTGCGCTGGTGCTGGCGGATCATCGGCGCCAACGGCTGCGTATTGATGTTGTCGCCGTTCGTCGCGATGACCCACGGCTCCGACGGCGGCACATGGCCGGATGCGAGTTTGAGCGCCCCTCCTCTGCCGAGCGGCTCCTGTTCGACCGAGTAGCAGATGCGTACGCCCCAGCGGCTGCCGTCCGAGAAGTAGCGCTCGATCACGTCGTGCAGGTACCCACACGCGACAACGATGTCAGTGACCCCGCCATCCCGCAGCCAATCGATCTGATACTCCAGGATCGGCTTGCCGACCAGAAGCACCATGTGCTTCGGACGGTCGTCGGTCAGCGGGCGTAAGCGCTCACCCTTTCCGCCGGCGATAATGATGGCGAACATTAGGCGCTCCCAACCGACAACGTGCGGGCGATGTTGGCGGGATTGTCTTCGTCTGAGTCCCACTCAAGCGGATTGTTCCTGATGTATTCGCGTATGCGGACCAGCTCATCATCGTCTCGAACGATGTGCTCATAGTAGTTTCGCTGCCATCCGAACTCGCGGCATCCCAGGGCCCGCGCTTGCGTGGTGACCGCAGCCTTATACGTCCGAATGATGACACTCAATGTGCCGCTCCGTGGCGAACTGGTGGACAGCTTCCCGAAAGGCGCCGTTGTAGGGGCGTTCAATTGAACGCCCCTACAGCCTTCCAGCATTATGATGCCGTGCACATGATTCGGCATGATCACCCATTCGTCCAGGCTGACGCTCGGAAAGTGGCGCGGCAGCTCAGTCCAGCAGCTATCAGCCACCTGGCGCACAGCTGGCTCGCCGAAGAACAGTCTGCGTCCGGCCGTACAGATCGTGACGAAATATGCCCCTGCCTGCGAGTAGTCAAAGTTACGCAGGCGGATCGAACGGCGGCGCCGGCTGTTCGTTCCCGGCGCCAGGGCACCAGCCGCTGTGTTAGTCCCGAAGGCCGGCGTCATTGCGCAGCGCCGCCGCCTTGTCCGTCCGCTCCCACGGCGCGTCGATGTCCTCGCGACCGAAGTGGCCGTACGCGGCCGTCGCGCGGTAAATCGGCCGGCGGAGGTTCAGGTCGCGGATGATCGCCGCCGGCCGCAGATCGAAGTGCTTCTGGATCAGCTCGAGGATCTTGGCGTCGTCCACGCGGCCCGTGCCGAACGTCTCGACCGCCATCGATGTCGGCCGCGCGACGCCGATCGCGTACGAGAGCTGGAACTCCAATCGATCGGCCAGCCCGGCCGCGACGACGTTCTTCGCGACGTAGCGCGCCGCATATGCCGCGGAGCGGTCGACCTTCGTCGGGTCCTTGCCGGAGAAAGCGCCGCCGCCGTGTCGCGCGATCCCGCCGTACGTATCGACGATGATCTTGCGTCCCGTAAGGCCCGCGTCTCCCATCGGCCCGCCGATGACGAAGCGCCCGGTGGGGTTCACGTAATAGCGGGTGCGCTCGTCCAGCAGCTCCGGCGGGATCACCTCATGCACCACGACATCGATGAGCTCTTGCCTAAGCTGCTCGTAGGGCACGACCGGATCGTGCTGCGACGAGAGGACGATCGTGTCGATCCGCTTCGGCCGGCCGTACTCATACTCGACCGTCACTTGCGACTTGCCATCCGGGCGAAGGTAATCGAGTACGCCGTCTTTGCGCACCTGCGCCAGCCGGCGGCAGAGCTTGTGCGCGAGCGAGATCGACAGCGGCATCAGCTCCGGCGTCTCGCGGCAGGCGAAGCCGATCATCATGCCCTGGTCGCCGGCGCCCTGCTCGAGCTCATCGGTTGCGGTCTCGCCCTCCCGCGTCTCGTATGAATGTTCGACGCCCTGTGCGATGTCGCCCGACTGCTCCTTAATCGACACCGTCACGCCGCACGTCTCGTAATCGAAGCCGAACTTCGCGCGCGTGTAGCCGACGTCACGTATGGTCTCCCGCACCAGCGTTGGGATGTCGACGTAGCAGTTCGTCGTGATCTCGCCTGCGACGAGCACGAGGCCGGTGGTGACCGCCGTCTCACACGCGACCCGCGCCATCGGGTCCTGCCCGATGATCTTGTCGAGGATCGCGTCCGAGATCTGATCGCACATCTTGTCGGGATGCCCCTCGGTCACCGACTCTGACGTCAGAAACAGCGATGGCGAGGACATGAAGGTGGTATCGGTCATGAGCTACTCCTTGGAATTTGGATGCGAGATGCGGGATGCGGGATATTCTCCCGGGATGCGTTATCGAACGACTGCCAGGCGCCAATCAATGTGTGGAGTTGCTTTGCAACAATCGTATAGTCGTCGACCAGCTCGGCGACCGCTGGTCCATCCGCATACTCTAGGGTGTCAGCGATCTTTAGATGGACAATGACTTCGTTAGCGGAGCCGAGGGCATTAGTGAGATACGCCTTGAATTCTCGCGCAGAGCGCTTCTTGCCGTACCCTTCAGCGATATTCGCAGGGATCGATTTACTGGCACGTCGAAGCTGACTCGCCAGTTCGAAGCGTTCGTAATCCGGAAGCGATCGAACCAGCGCGTGCAGCGGAATCAGCAACTTCATCGCTCGCTGGTAGACTTCTAGATCGTCATACGAGCGAATTGGTCGCCTTGCCGCTCCCGCTTCTCGCTTCCCGTTTCCCTCTTCCATCACGTTCCTTCCTCCCAGCTCGAGAGGTATTTCTTCTGCTCGTCGGTTAGCTCGTCGATGGTGATGCCCAGGGACTCGAGCTTCAGCCGCGCGATCTCGTTGTCGATCTCCGCAGGCACGGGGTAGACATCGATCGGCAGCTTGTCTTCGCGCAGCACGAGGTATTCGACGCTGAGCGCCTGGTTCGCGAAGCTCATATCCATCACGCTCGCCGGGTGCCCCTCCGCGGCGGTGAGGTTGATCAACCGGCCTTCGCCCAGCAGGAACACCTTCCGGCCGTCGCCCAGACGGAACTCCTCGACGAAGGGGCGCACCTGCCGCCGGCCCTCCGCCATACTGGCGAGCGCCTCGATGTTCAGCTCCACATTGAAGTGGCCGGAGTTGGCCATGATGGCGCCGTCCTTCATCGTCTCGAAGTGGTGGCGGTCGATGACGTGGATGTCCCCCGTCACCGTGATGAAGATGTCTCCGATCTGAGCCGCCTCCTGCATCGCCATGACGCGGTAGCCGTCCATCACGGCCTCCAGCGCGCGTAGCGGGTCGACCTCCGTGACGATCACCTGCGCGCCGAGGCCGCGCGCGCGCATCGCCACGCCGCGCCCGCACCAGCCGTATCCAACGACGACGACGTTCTTGCCCGCCCAGAGGATGTTCGTCGCGCGCGTGATGCCGTCGATGGTGCTCTGGCCCGTCCCATAGCGGTTGTCGAAGAAGTGCTTCGTATTCGCTTCGTTCACGGCCACGATCGGGTACTTCAGCGCGCCGTCCTTCGCCATCGCGCGCAGGCGGATGACGCCCGTCGTCGTCTCCTCTGTGCCGCCGATGATGCCCTCGATGAGCTCTCGCTTCTCGCGGTGGATCGTCGCGACGAGGTCCGCGCCGTCATCGAGCGTAATCTGCGGCCGGTGCTCCAGCGCCTGGTGGATGTGCTTGTAGTACGTCGCGTCGTTCTCGCCCTTAATCGCGAAGACCGGCACACCGTACTCGTGCACAAGCGCCGCCGCAGCGTCGTCCTGCGTGCTGAGCGGGTTGCTGGCGCAGAGCGTCAGCTCGGCGCCGCCGTCGCGCAGGGCGAGCGCAAGATTCGCCGTCTCCGTCGTCACGTGGAGGCAGCCCGCCAGACGAACGCCTCGCAGCGGCTTGTCCTTCGCGAAGCGCTCGCGTATTGAGCGGATGACCGGCATCTCGCGCGCCGCCCACTCGATGCGACGAACGCCCTCCTCCGCGAGACGCGGGTCCTTGATATCGCAGTCGATCGTTTCCTTGACCATCAGACGTTGTCCTTCCCAGCGGCGATCGGTTCTTCCGCATACGGCGGTTCGGGATAGTACTCGATGAACTTCTGCACGTTGCGCGCCACGTCAGGGCTCGAAAGCAGCCCGACCAGGTAGAGCGCCATATCGATACCTGCGGAGACGCCCGCCGAGGTGATCACGTTGCCGTCGTGCACGAAGCGCTGCTCGACGACGGTGATCTGCGGGTCCTTGCGGAGCTCGTTCATCATCGCCCAGTGCGTGGTGGCGCGCCGCCCGAAGAGAAAGCCGGCCCTTCTCAAGATGAACGCGCCGGTGCAGACGGACGTCATCCACGCCGCCTTCTCGCCGGTGCGCCGCACGAAGTCGAGGAGCGCTCCGTTGTTCTCTTCGACGCGGGTGCCCTGCCCACCGGGAATGAGCAGCACATCGAGCGGCGGGCAGTCATCGAACGTGTGGTCCGGCGTGAACAGCATGCCCTTGTTCGCGCGAACTAGCTCGCCCGACTGCGCCACGAGCACAGACTGCCACTCCTGATCGAAATACTTGCCGAAGCTCGTGAAGACCTCCCACGGGCCCACGAAGTCCAGCTCCTCCGCGTCGGGAAACAGCAGGATGCCGAACGTCTTGCTCATATCTGCACCAACTCCGCTCGATAGCGCCGGCCGCGCCAGTCAGCAAGCCTGCGCCGCAGCCAGGTTGTGACGCCGGCGTCGCGCCGCGTCGCAGCCGCCTCGATCAGCCGGTCCACCTCTCGATAGCCGAGCCGCTGGTAGGCATGCACGGCACCCGTGTTCGCGGGGTCGACGCTGAGCACGACCTCGCGACAGCTCTGGAGCACATGGCGCGTGACGGCGCTCGTCACGCGCGTCGCGAGGCCGAGTCCTCGGTGCTTCGGGTGCACGAAGACGTTACCCGCGACGCCGATGCCGTCGATCTGCGAGACGACGTGCGTGCCCGCGACGGCGACGATGCGCCCGTCCTCCATCGCGCCGTAGTAGGCCGCGTCGTCGATGTTCTGCGACGTGTAGAACGCCGGCGTGCCGTCGGCGCGATAGAGGCGGTTGAGCTCGCGCACGTCCCGGCCCGTGAGACGGCGCACTTCGCCGTCGATCGCGCGAAACGTCTCGCGGTCGACGAGCATGCGCAGCACAGCCTGGTGCTCCGGCATACGAAAGTGGCGCAGCACCGTCGCCAGGTGGTGCAGCTGGCAGGTGAGGAACGTGTAGCGCGGCCCCGGGTGCAGCCGGAGCGCCACCTCCAGCGCATCGACGGTGCCGAGCGCGAAGAGCGCGTTGCCCAGCCCGCCTCGCGAGTGCAACAGCAGCGCCTCGCCTTGCGCGCCGCGCGAGAGCCACCATTCGCTGCGCGCGAACAGCTCCGGCTGGAGCTGCCCGAGCGCATACGCGGCGTATGCGCGATGCGGCGTTAGCATGCGCCGGATCTCCTCGATATCGCGGAGCGGCCGCGCCAGGTAGTCGACCCGCGCCCGAGCGGCGATCTGTCGCGGCAGCGGTCTATCGGCCATGCCAGGCCCCCGCGCCAACAGGCAGGTACTTCTCGAGGATCGGCGCCAGGTCGCGCTTGGTCTCTTCGGGCACAAGCTCCGCCGGCGTGATCAGCGCCTTCGCGAGCGTGTCGCCGCAGGCGCACTCGCGTTCGGCCGGCAGCCGGCGCAGCGCCGTGCGGATCGTCTCTCTCGCGGTCGCGACGGTTTCGATGATCATCTTGATGATCACGTCCGCGGAAACAGGCTCATGCTCGTCGTGCCAGGTGTCGTAGTCGGTCACGAACGCCAGCGTGGCGTAGCAGATCTCCGCCTCGCGCGCGAGCAGCGCCTCGGGGATGGTAGTCATGCCGATGATCGAGATGCCCCACGAGCGGTACAGCCCCGTCTCTGCCTTCGTCGAGAAGGCGGGGCCTTCGACCGCGACGTAGGTGCCGCTCTCGTGCGCCGTCGCGCCCGCCGCGCGCGCCGATTCGACGAGCAGCGGCCGGAGCTGCGGGCAGAACGGCTGGTCGAACGCGATGTGGGCGACGAGCCCGCGCCCGAAGAACGTGCTCGGCCGCGCGCGCGTGCGGTCGATGAGCTGGTCCGGCACCACGATGTGCCCAGGCGCCATCTCCTCCCGCATGCTGCCGACGGCATTCACAGCGATGATCCGCTCGACGCCGAGCGACTTGAGCGCCCAGATGTTCGCGCGCATCGGCACCTCGGACGGGATGATGCGGTGCCCGACGCCGTGGCGCGCCAGAAACGCGACGCGCACGCCCTCCAGCTCGCCCGCGTAGATCGCGTCGCTCGGCGCGCCGAAAGGCGTCTCGATGCGCAGCTCCTCGACGTTCGAGATGCCGTCCATCTGGTAGAAGCCGGACCCGCCGATCACACCCACCTTCGCGCTCGTCACCGCGCCCCTCCCACGGTGGCTTCCTGCGCGCGCTGCAACGTCTCAACGTACGGCGGCCGCGCGACGCCGCGCTCGGTGACGATCGCTGTAATTAGCCGGTGCGGCGTTACATCGAACGCCGGGTTCGCCGCGGCGACGCCCGGCGGCGCGCTGGGCTGTCCGCCGATCGACGTCACCTCGTCCGGCGAACGCTCCTCGATCGGGATGTCGTCACCCGCGGGCAGCGACAGGTCGATGCTGCTCGCCGGCGCCGCGACGTAGAAGGGCACCCCATGCTCGCGCGCGAGCAGCGCCAGCGGGTACGTGCCGATCTTGTTCGCCGTGTCGCCGTTCGCCGCGATGCGGTCCGCGCCCACGATCACGGCGTCGATGTCCCCGCGGCGCATGATCGCGCCCGCCGCACCATCGACGATCAACGTGCAATCGATGCCGTCGCGCGCCAGCTCCCAGGCCGTGAGTCGCGCGCCCTGCAGCAGCGGCCTCGTCTCCGTCGCGATGACGCGCACGCGCTTGCGCTGCTCGACGGCGGCTCGCACGACGCCGAGCGCCGTGCCCGTGCCGCCCGTCGCGAGCGCCCCGGTGTTGCAATGCGTGAGCACGACCGCCGGATCGGGCAGCAGCTCCGCGCCCGCGCGGCCGAGACGCCGGTCGGCATCGATCTGCTCTTCGTGGATGCGCCGCGCTTCCTCGAGCACAGCGGCGCGCATCGACGGCACATCAGGCGCATCCTGCGCTGCCTCCAGCACCCGCCCGAGTGCCCACGAGAGGTTGACGGCCGTTGGCCGCGTCGCGGACAGCTCTTGCGCCGCGCGGCGCAACTCGATGAGGAGCTGGCGGGGCGATTCGGCCACGCTGCTCTCTGCGGCCAGGGCGAGCCCGTACGCCGCCGCGATGCCGATCAGCGGCGCCCCGCGCACGCGAAGGGTGCGGATCGCCTCGGCGATCTGGTCGGCCGTGGTTATGTCGAGCCAGACCTCGGCATCGGGCAGCCGGGTCTGATCCAGCAGCCGGAGCTTGCCGTCTGACCATTCGATGGGACTTAGCATGTGTGTTCTGTTGCGTTCGCCATAAAAAACGACTTCCCGTGGTGTTGAGAAGTCGCGCGAAACCGCACTCTACTCTCATCTGTCCCCCGCCTTCCGCGAGGGTCGGAGTTGGCACCTGGCCCGTTTAGGGCGGGCCTGGTTGCCGGGCTTCTTCGGGCCGTTCCCTCCACCACTCTGGATGAGTGTAAGCCGTATTCAGTTGTCGGCGGTAGTGTACGTCACTCGCGATATGAGGTCAAGCTAGAAACCCAGCTTCCGCAGGCCTAGAGCCCCACCCATCGTGAGTAGTCCGCCGAGGAGCAGGGCGAGCGCGGGAACCAGGCTTATGTCAGATGGAGGCCCCGACCCCGTTGCCGGCAATTCCGCCGTGATGCTGAATGGGGCCGAAATGTAGAGCAACTGGTGCCAGGAGATCGCGCGAAACTCGCAGCGAAAGTCCGGACGGGGTTCGACTGCCGCTGGCTCTCCCGGTCTAGCTTGACGCACCAACAACTCCGCCGGGATCTCGAACTGGACGGAGAAGTCCGGTGCGGGCTGGGATGGGTAAACATCCCGAAGAGCTTCACCGCTTTGCGTGAGCGGGTCCGACGGATACGTGCAATATAGCCGGATCCAACTGATGGGTTGATCGAGATGACCGGTTAAGGTCACCACTGTCCCGATTGGACCGGCAGGCGGTGCCGCGGTGAACTCACCAGTTGGCGCAACGTCAGGCCCCGGCGTGCGTTGTTGGGCAATGCCGCTAGACGACGTCACCACCGCAAGCAGGGCGGCGAGCAGTACTGCGCGTGTCATCGGGCTTGCTAGACCGCCACCTGTACGTCATCGCCTTCGACCCGCACGTCGTAGACGGCCTGGTCACTCTCCGCCGGCGGGCTGAGCATCTTGCCCGTCGTCACGTCGTACTCCGCGCTGTGCCAGGGGCAGGTGACCGTCGTGCCGTCCAGCTCGCCCTCGCCCAGCGGGCCGCCCATGTGGCTGCACTCGCCGTTCATCGCGTAGAACGTGCCGTCGACGTTGGCGACGCAGACCTGGCCGCCGTCCTCCAGCTCGACGTGCTTGAGCGAGCCGGCCGGCACCTCCAGCGCTTTGGCAACGGTGCGAAACTCAGCCATGCGCCGCCTCTCTCAAGACACCCAGGGCTGAACTAAGCGTGCCTCCATAAGGAGTAAGCCACCTTGGCGGCGCGGCCGGATCGCATGCAAACCACCATGTTTCCCGGCCATGCTGAGGCGTTCCATTCCTCAATACGATCCCCTTGGGAACAATCCAGCAGTGCGCGGTTCGGGGAGAGAGTCCTAGACAGACTACTCTCTCATATTCTCTGTCTCGTATTTGCTCGAACCGATACATTCCGTTCTCCCACAGCAGGGACAACTTGACTACGCACCGGCATCCGTTACGAGTGGCGAAGGTAAAGCGTCCAGCCGGTTCGAGACTTACTCCCTTAGATCCGAAGAAGTCGACGACTAGTCGCCTACCCAGCGCACCCTTCGTTGCTGGCGACCTTTCCAAGATGCTAACAAAGGGGCTTTCCTGCCAAGAGTTCCGAGGGGGAGATAATTCCCGCATTACGCTATTGAAGCAGCCTATCAAGTCACTTACTTCACTCGCCATAGCCGCTACCGTACATCCAATTCCTGCACGGCCTCTGCCTTCGCTGCCACCTCAATGTCCGATATTGGCAGGCCAAAGAATCCAAGCTGTTCGATCGAGTCGAATCTCTTAGCCATCACCTCGACCGCCTCCGGCGAGCTATCGATCATGATAAAGCGCCGGCCGAGCGCGTGCGCTGCCTCACCCGCCGTGCCACTGCCGGCGAATGGGTCGAGCACGACGCCGTCCGATAGCGACGACGCCTGCACGATGCGCTTGAGGATCGCGAGCGGCTTCTGCGTCGGGTAGCCGGTCTTCTCTTTGCTGTTCGTGCCGACGATCGTGTGCCACCAGACGTCGGTCGGCAGCTTGCCACGCGCCGCCTTCTCCGGCCCGACGAGCCCCGGCGCCATGTACGGTATGCGCTCGATCTCCTCGTAGTTGAAGACGTAGTTCTCGGGGTCCTTCACGTACACGAGGATGTTGTCGTGCTTCGCCGGCCAGCGGTTGCGCGGCCGGCCACCGTAGTCGTAGGCCCAGATGATCTCGTTCAGGAAGCATTCGCGCCCGAAGATGTCGTCGAGCAGCAGCCGGCAGTAGTGCACCTCGCGGTAGTCGATGTGGAAGTACAGCGTCCCGTTCGCCGCCAGCAGCCGGTGCACCTCGCGCAGTCGCGGCTCCAGGAAGCCGAGGTAGTCGTCGTGCAGATCGCGGTAGCCGATCGACGCGATACGCTCGGTGGCATAACGCTGGCCGCCAAAGCCGGTGCGATCGCCGTCATCGCTGCGCACCGTGCGCAGCGACGTGCGGCGCTGCACCTTGCCGGTGTTGAAAGGCGGATCGGCGTAGACGAGCGCGATCGAGCCCGAGGGAAGCGCTCGCATCACCTCGAGGTTGTCGCCGAAGTAGACCTTGTTCATGTAGCGCGGCTGCCGGCGTCAGCCCTCGATCGCGTCGCCGACGCGGATCGTGCCGTCGTTCAGGATGTCGGCGCGCAGGCCGCCGCGGTGCATGAGGCCGAGTCTGATCTTGTCCTTCATCTCCTCGTTGACCAGCGCCGCCATGTGTTTGCATGGCTCGTCCAAGCGCACGCCGCGCATACGCACCTGCCCGACGCGGAACTCCTGGCCGACGAGGTGGTTGAGCGGCACGCCGCGCGTCACGATGTTCCGCCGGGCAGCGGTCGCTTCGATCTTCACGCCGTAATCGCGTTCCAGGGCCTGGATCGCCTCCGACTCGATCAGCGTGACTTGACGCCCCGTCGTGTTCGGGTTATCTGTGAAGGTACCTTGCTTACTGTAGTAGCGGTCACCCTCCAGCCCCTGTCCCGCGACGGCCTTCGCCTCGCCAACCGATCGCATCGGCTGGGCGGCGTTTCCCGTGATACTGATCGCGACGACGCTTCCCTTCCACATGGCGCTGGCTCCTCGTATCGATGCGTGATTGGCTAGAGTATAAACGGAGCCGCGCTATACTACCACCGATGTTCCGCCTCATCCCCCATCGAGCGCTTTCTGAGCCAAAGGCGACCGTCGCCAGCGTCCGCGAGGAGAACGGCCAATCGACCGCGACCCTGCAGATCGAAGGGCTCGTCTGCTCCGCCTGCGCAGCGAACGTCGAGCGGCACCTGCGCGCTGTCGAAGGCGTCGAGAGCGCCCGCGTCGATCTCGACAGCGGCGAGGCGTGCGTCATCTACAACGCCGGCGAGGCGTCGCCGGACGCGCTCGTCCAAGCCGTCGAGGGCGCCGTGCTGCTGCGCCCCGTACGCCGGCTGCTGGTTCGCCTCGCGGGCGGCCGGGCCCATCGTTCGATCACGGCATGAAGGTCGGTGCGCACGTTGGCTCATCGGGCGGCCTCGTCACCGCGTTCGAGCGCGCGGCGGCGATCGGCGCGGAGACGATCCAGATCTTCGGCGCGCCGCCGCAGGTGTGGAAGCGGCGCATCATTCGACCCGACGAATGCGCGGCGTTCAAAGCGAAAACGAAGGAGACCGGCATCGAGCCGGTCTTCATCCACGGCGTCTATCTCATCAACCTCGCGACAGCAACGCCGGGGCAGCTCGACAAGTCGACGGAGGCGCTCTCCGGCGACCTGCGCCTGGCATCAGCCATCGGCGCGAAGGGCGTCATCTTCCACGTCGGGTCGCACAAGGGCAGCGGGTTCGATCAAGTGAAGGCGCAGATCGTCGGCGCGGTGAATGCCTGCCTCAAGGACACGCCGGACGACGTCTGGATCATCCTCGAGAACAGCGCCGGCAGCGGCGACACCATCGGCTCCAAGTTCAGCGAGCTCGGCGCGATCATGAAGGCGACGAAGAGCAAGCGCGTGAAGGTCTGCGTCGACACGGAGCACGCCTACGCGTCCGGCTACGACCTGGCCACCAAGGACGGCCTCGACGCGGCGATGGAGGAGTTCGACAAGGAGATCGGCCTGGCGAACCTCGTCGCCGTGCACGCGAACGACAGCAAGATCCCGCTCGGCGGCGGCCGCGACCGGCACGACAACATCGGCGAAGGGCACATCGGCATCAACGGGTTCGAGACGATCATGCGCCACCAGGCGTTCCGCGATGTGCCGTTCTTGCTCGAGGTGCCCGGCTTCGAGGACCAGGGGCCGGACAAGCGCAACGTCGACATCCTCAAGGAGATCCGCGCGAAGGTCGGCGCCGGCTAGCCGCCGGCCGCTGGGTAACCGCATGGAGCCGAAGCAGGTCTTCACGGCGTACGAGCTGGTCGACGGCGGAGAGCAGGCGAACTTCTGCCTCGCCTGCGGCACGGCCCTCATCGATAGGCCGGATGTCGACGGCGCGATACGTCGCAACTGCCCGTCATGCGGCTTCGTCCGCTACCGCAACGCCGCGCCTGGTGTTTCCGTCCTCGTCGTCGACGGCGATCGCGTTGTCCTCTGCCGGCGGCGCGCCAGCGCGTTCGAAGGCGGGAAGTGGTGCCTGCCCTGCGGTTACATCGAGTACGACGAGGACTACCTCACCGCCGCCCTACGCGAGGTCCGCGAAGAAACCGGGTTCGTCGTCGAGATCACCGCTATCCTTAGCGTCGTCTCGAACTTCCTCGCTCCCAGCATCCACACAATGGTCGCCGTGCTGCTCGCGCGCCAGGTGGGCGGCCAGCTCGCTGCGGGTGACGACATCGAGCACGTCCAGTGGTTCGCCTCGGGAGACTCGCTGCCGGAGATGGCGTTCGAGGCCGACCGGCACATCATCGCGCGGTATTTCGCGAC